>CAYZFH010000250.1:0-4916 GCA_964477375.1 uncultured Rhizobiaceae bacterium
TCGACTTCGTCGACCAGGCGCCCAACGAGTCGGTCGAGGACCTGTCGAAGCAGCAGCTGATGGACGTCGTCGACGGCTGCACGCTCTGCGACATGTGCTACATGACGAAGTGTCCCTACGTGCCGCCGCACGAGTTCAATCTCGATTTCCCGCACCTGATGCTGCGCTACCGCGCGGTCGAGCAGAAGAAGGGCAAGGTCGGTTTCTTCGAGAAGCAACTGACCGAGACCGACCGCAATGGCCATGTCGGCTGCCACACCTCGGGTCTGGCCAACTGGGCATCGGATCTGAAGAACGGCTTAACTCGGCCGTTGTTGGAAAAAGTCGCAGGCGTCCACAAGGACGCCGAGCTGCCCAAATACGCGCCCAAGACGCTGATGAGCGAGGCCAAGAATCCACCGCCGGTGAACCGCGAGGCGCCCGCCTTCGGCCGCAAGGCCGTGCTCTACGCAACCTGCTTCGCCAATTTCAACGAGACGTCGATCGGCTTGGCCGCGCGCGCCGTGCTGGCGCATAACGGCGTTGAGACTGAAGTGGTCTATCCCCATTGCTGCGGCATGCCGCAATTGGAGCAGGGCGACATCGCCCGCGTGGCCGATGGCGCGGCGAAGGTCGCATCCGCGCTCGCGCCCTATATCGAGAAAGGCTACGACGTCGTCGCGTTGGTCCCATCCTGCGCCTTGATGCTAAAATTCGAATGGCCATTGATCGTGCCGGACAACGCGGCGGTGAAGCACCTGTCCGAAGCGACCTACGATGCCTCCGAATACATCGTTGAAATCGCGGGCAAGGAGGGGCTGGCGCCCGGCCTCAACGCGCTCGATGGCGGCGTGGCGCTCCATATTGCCTGCCATGCACGCGCGCAGAACGTGGGACGCAAGGCGGCTGAGATGCTGTCTCTCATCCCCAATGCCGATCTGGCCGTGATCGAGCGCTGCTCCGGCCATGGCGGCGCCTGGGGCGTGCGGAAAGAGAATTTTCCGGTCGCGCTGAAGGTCGGCAAGCCGGTGGCGCGCCAGGCCGCGGGCGCGGACAAGGCCTATCTCGCGTCCGAATGCCCGTTGGCTGCGCACCATATCCGCCAGGGTGTCGAGAAGCTGGGTGGTGACGCCAAGCCGACGCCACCCGAACGTACGCTTCATCCGATCGAACTGTTCGCGAAGGCCTATGGGCTGTTGCCGGCGGAGCGCGGCCGATGAAGCGGGAGATCACGCGCGCCGACATCATGCCGATGGCGGAGTACGGGAAGATCCGCCTCGATCGCCGGCGGGAGATGTCGGCTTATAAGCGCGCGCGTCGGATGGAGGTTGGTCCCGTCGCGACGTTCTATTTCGAATCGTTTGAGACCATGCTGCATCAGGTGCACGAGATGCTCTTCATCGAGAAGGGCGGCGAGGCGCAAATTCCCGATGAACTGACGGCTTACAATCCGCTCATTCCCAATGGGCGCGAGCTGGTGGCGACGGTCATGTTCGAGATCGACGATCCCGTGCGCCGCGCGCGCATGTTGGCGCGGCTGGGCGGCGTCGAGGAGACGGCATTCGTCGAGATCGATGGCGTGCGTGTTCAAGGTGTGCCCGAGGCCGATGCCGACCGCACCAACGAGGAAGGCAAGGCCTCCTCGGTGCAGTTCATCCATTTCCCGTTCACCGACGCCCAGGCCGCCGCGTTCCGCAAAGAGGGCGCGCGCGTCGTGCTGGGCTTTACCCATCCCAACTACGGCCACATGTCGGTGATGCCGGATACGATCCGCCAAGCGCTGGCGGGCGACTTCACGTAAAGGCCCTACTCGACCTTTTCGTTGGGGTAGAGGCCCCATAGCTCGCTGCGCGGCAGCCAGCCCTCATAGCTGTCCACTTCCACCTTGCACCACGAGTCATCGCATTTGACCAGGCGTGCGACCACGCCGGGCTCGACGCGCGCCACGGCGGGCGCATCGGCCGACCGGCTGCGGCGGATCGTGCGGATATCGCCGGTCACCAGGATGGTGCGGCGGCCGGACAGCATGGCTTTGTTGACCCAGCCCTCGACGCCTTCCTGGTCGCGGATTTTCCGCCAGGCTTCGAACTCGGCCACCACCTCGACGGGCAGGCCGCGCCGCTGCACGACCCAATCGACCGGATAGCGGACGCCCGGGCCCGTGCGCAGATTGACCTCGTCGGCGCGCAAGGAGACGAAGCGCGGAATCGGCAGACCGCTTTCGCCCTTGTCCGAGTTTTCGGCTTCCGACGGCGCCACCGCGAAAGCGGCGGGAATGGCCAACAAAGAGATGGCCAGACACAGTGCCGGCAGGAATTTCAGACTGCGCATCGTCGCGGCTAAGCCCCGTTTTCCAGTGGCGCTATTTGGACTCTGCCGTTCCCGCCGGTCAAGCGCCCGGGCTTCCTGGACAAGGGGGCGGACACCCTGCTATGGCACAGACGCCGTCTCGCTGCCGAATCGGATCATGGCGCAACGAAAACCCGTCGTCGTCGTTACCCGCAAGCTTCCCGAGGTCATCGAGACCCGGATGATGGAGCTGTTCGATACCCGCCTGAATCGCGACGACAAGCCCATGTCGCGGGCCGAGCTGATCGAGGCCGTCAAGCACGCCGACGTGCTGGTGCCCACGGTCACCGACCGGATCGACCGCGAGGTCATCACCCAAGGCGGCGACTCGTTCAAGCTGATCGCCTCTTTCGGCACCGGCGTCGACCATATCGATCTGGCAGCGGCACGTGAGCGCGGCGTCACCGTCACCAACACGCCGGGCGTCCTGACCGAAGACACGGCCGACATGACCATGGCCTTGATCCTGGCCGTCGTGCGGCGCGTGACCGAGGGCGAGCATCTGGCGCGCGCCGGCAAATGGACGGGCTGGAGCCCCATGGCCATGCTGGGCCACCGCTTGTGGGGCAAGCGTCTCGGCATCATCGGCATGGGCCGCATCGGTACGGCCGTCGCGCGCCGGGCGCGCGGCTTCGGCCTCTCGATCCACTATCACAACCGCCGCCGCGTCCATGCGGCGCTCGAGACCCAGCTCGAGGCGACCTATTGGGAAAGCCTCGACCAAATGCTGGCCCACATGGATATCGTGTCGGTGAACTGCCCGCACACGCCGGCCACCTACCATCTTCTTTCGGCACGGCGCATGAAGCTGCTGCGTCCGCACGCGTATATCGTGAACACCTCGCGCGGCGAGGTGATCGACGAATCGGCGCTGGCGCAGATGCTGGCGGCGGGCGAACTGGCCGGCGCCGGTCTCGACGTCTTCGAGCACGAGCCCGCGATCAATCCGAAACTGTTGGAACTGCAGAGCGCCGTCGTTCTGCCCCACATGGGCTCGGCCACGATCGAAGGCCGCATCGACATGGGCGAGAAAGTGCTGATCAACATCCGCACCTTCTGCGACGGCCACGCGCCGCCCGACCGGGTTCTCGAAACCGAATTCTAGCGTTTACCGCAGGACGGGCAGGCGGGGTTCTTGCGGATCGCGATGCGCCGGAACGACGCAGCCAGTGCGTCATAGAATAGCAACGTCCCATCCAGGCTTTCGCCGAGCCCCAGGATTTCCTTGATCACTTCCGTCGCTTGCAGGGTACCCAACACGCCTGCAACCGCGCCCAGGATGCCGGCCTCCTCGCAGCGCGGGATCAAATCCTCGGGCGGTGGCTCCGGAAACAGGCAGCGATAGCAGGGGCCGCCGAGCCAGGGGCGGAAAGTCGTGATCTGTCCCTCGAAGCGTTGTAGCGCGGCCGAGACCAGGGGCACGCATGCGGCGGCACACGCATCCGATAGAGTGAAGCGCGCGGCGAAATTGTCTGTGCCGTCGGCCACGACATCGCACCCGGCGATCAGCGCTGCCGCATTCTCCTCTGTCAGGCGCGTGGCATGTGCCTCGACGCGCACTTCGGGATTGAGCTCCGAAACCGCTTTGCGTGCGCTCTCGGCCTTTGGCCTGCCGATCCGCGCGGTGGTGTGGATGACTTGGCGCTGAAGATTGGTCAGATCGACTGTGTCGTCATCGACCACACGCAATGTGCCGACACCGGCGGCGGCGAGATACTGAAGGAGCGGCGAACCGAGCCCGCCCGCGCCGACCACGAGCACCCGCGCGGCCAAGAGGCGCGCCTGTCCTTCCTCGCCGATCTCGTCGAGCACGACGTGGCGGGCATAGCGAAGAAGCTGCGCATCGCTGATCTCGTCCGGCGCGGGCTTGGCGCGCGGCGCCATCTCAGCGCTTGCCGGTTCCGGTCGAGCCGAAACCGCCTGCCCCGCGCTCGGTTGTGCTGAGCGTCTCGACTTCGCGCCACGAAACGCGGGTCACCGGCGCCACAACCATCTGGGCGATCCGCATGCCGCGCGTCACGGTGAAGTTCTCGCGTCCGGCGTTCATCACGATCACGGCCACTTCGCCGCGATAATCGGCGTCGATCGTGCCCGGGCTGTTGGGCAGGGTGATGCCGTGCTTCAGAGCCAGGCCCGAGCGAGGGCGTACCTGCGCCTCGTAGCCCTCGGGCAGCGCGATCATATAGCCAGTCGGAACGGCCGCGCGGTCGCCCGGCGCGATCACCACGTCCTTGTCCACCGCCGCACACAGATCCATGCCCGCTGCGAGCGCCGTGGCATAGACGGGAAGGGGCAGGTCCGCCGCGTGGGGCAGACGCTTGATCTCGATGTGCAGGTCGCTCACGCGCGTTCCGCCAATGCCATGCCGATGCGCTCGATCAGGCGCGCGGCCACGTCGGTCTTGCTCATGGGCGGCCAATCCTCGACGCCTTTGCCCGTCACCAGATGCACCGTGTTGTCGCTGCCGCCGAAGGTGCCCGTGGCGGGCGAGACGTCGTTGGCCACGATCCAGTCGCAGCCTTTCTTCTTCAGCTTGGCCTTGGCGTTCTCGACCACCTTCTCGGTCTCGGCGGCGAAGCCGATGACCA
>CAYZFH010000251.1:0-4898 GCA_964477375.1 uncultured Rhizobiaceae bacterium
GATGACGGCGTCGTGCTGACCGGTAAGGGCAAGTTCCCGGTCAAACCGTTCGGCCTGGTCGGCCATCAGGAGCTCGGCTTCACCTGGGGCAATTCGACGCGTCCCTCGCTGGACCAGGATCCGTCCAACATCGCCAACGAATTGTTGAAGACGAAGTTTCCGCGCCTGGCGAATCCCGGTCCAGCGCTGACGCGCATCCTGCAGCAATTCTATCCGCAGCTCCTGACACCGACGCAGCCGCTCAACACCGAGTCCAGCACCTGGACGGTCTATTACAACGCCGACCAATATCTGTGGCAGCCCGAGGGGCATCCCGACCGCGGCATCGGCCTGTTCTTTGGCGCGGGCACGTCCGACGGCAACCCGAATCCGGTCAAGTATTCCTTCTCCGCCGGCATCGGCGGCAAAGGCATCGTGCCCGGCAGGCCCGGCGATACCTTCGGCATCGGCTGGTCGCTGGCCCAATACAGCGACGACTTCCTGCCCTTCCTGCGCCAGAATCTGAACCTGGGCTTGCAAAGCGAAACCGCGGTCGAGGCCTATTACAACATGGCGCTTACACCGGCCCTCGGCCTCACGCTCGACCTACAGGCGGTTGAACCCGGTCTCAAGAAGCAGCTCAACTCGGCCGGTCAATTGGAAGACGTCCACACGGCGTTCCTCGCCGGCTTGCGGCTTTACGCGCGCTTCTAGAGCCGTAGGCCACCGCCCCCGGCACGGAAGATGCAACAACAGGCCAGACATTCTGGCCCCGGAGCTTCATTCACCATGACCCACGACAATTCCGAGAACCCCGGCGTTTCGCGCCGCGACCTGCTGCAGACCGGCAGCGCCCTGATCGCGCTCGGCGCGGCGGGAGCCACCGGCGCGGCGCATGCGCAAAACACGGGCACCAAGAAGCCCAACATCATCTACATCCTGGCCGACGATCTGGGCTGGAAAGATGTCGGCTTCAACGGTTCCGACATCAAGACGCCCCACATCGACAAACTGGCCGCGACCGGTGTGCGGTTCGAGCAGTTCTATGCCGAGCCGATGTGCACGCCGACGCGCGCAGCGCTGATGACCGGCCGTTATCCGCTGCGTTACGGATTGCAGACGGGCGTGATCCCTTCGGGCGGCAAATACGGCCTGGCCCTGGACGAATGGATCATGCCGCAGATGCTGAAGGAGGCCGGCTACACCACCGCCCTCGTCGGCAAGTGGCATCTCGGGCATTTCGATCCGAAATACTGGCCGCGCCAGCGCGGCTTCGATCACTTCTATGGCGCGATGGTCGGCGAGATCGATCATTTCAAGCACCAGGCGCACGGTATCGACGATTGGTACCGCGACAACAAGGTGGTCAAGGAACCCGGCTACGACACCACCCTATTCGGCAAGGAAGCCGCGCGGCTGATCGAGCGCCAAGACGCGCAAAAGCCGTTGTTCATGTATCTAGCCTTCACCGCGCCGCATACGCCGTACCAAGCTCCGCAGGAGTATCTCGACCGCTATCCGAACATCGCGGATCCCTCGCGCCGCGCCTATGCCGCGATGATCTCGGCCATGGACGACGAGGTCGGCCGCGTGATCCAAGCCCTCGAAAAGCGCGGCATGCGCGAGAACACGCTGATCGTCTTCCACAGCGACAATGGCGGCACCCGCAACGCGATGTTCGCGGGTGAATCAGAAGTCAAAGGCGCCCTGCCGCCGGACAACGGGCCTTACCGCGACGGCAAAGGCACTCTCTACGAGGGCGGCACGCGCGTTTGCGCCTTGGCCAACTGGCCGGCTGGAATCAAGCCCGGCGTCGTCGGCGGCATGGTGCATGTGGTCGACATGTATCCGACCCTCGCCGCCCTGGCGCAGACCACACCCGGCAAGGCCAAGCCTTTGGACGGCGTCGATCTCCGGCAGACGCTGACCAGCGCCGCCCCTTCGCCCCGCCAGGAAATCGTCTACAACATCGAACCGTTCCGCGCCGCCGTGCGCCAGGGCGGCTGGAAGCTGAAAGTGACCGCGCTCCTGCCTGGCCAAATTGAGCTGTTCGACCTCGGCCAGGACGTCTCGGAGACGACCAATCGCGCCGCCGAGAATCCCGCCAAGGTCGCAGAGCTGCGTACGCGCATCGACGAGCTGGCGAAGCAAAGTGTGCCTCCGCTGCTCATGGCCGATATGGTGCGTCTGACCTTCGGTGCCGCGCCGTCGACGCCGGAGCTCATCACGGAGCTGTCGGACTGAACACACATCGCGCACGGCCGGAGGTGGTGGATGGTGACCGTGCCATGGTCCACCTCCCCGGCGGTGCGTTCCGTATGGGCTCGGACCGGCACTATCCGGAAGAAGCGCCCGCCCATGCCGCCACGGTCGGCGAATTCTGGATCGATACGCACGCGGTCACCAACACTGCCTTCGCGCGCTTCGTCACTGCCACCGGCTATGTCACCGTCGCCGAGCGCCCGCTCGATCCGGCGCTGTATCCCGGCGCGCTGCCCGAACTGCTGAAGCCCGGCGCCGTCGTCTTTACCCCCACCCCTGGGCCGGTACCGCTCAACGATTTCCGGAATTGGTGGGCCTATGTGCCCGGCGCCAACTGGCGTCATCCGCGCGGGCCGGAAAGCGACCTGGCCGGCCTCGACGACCATCCCGTCGTCCATATCAGCTTCGAGGATGCCGAGCGCTATGCCGCATGGGCGGGCAAGGCCCTCCCGACGGAAGCCGAGTGGGAATACGCTGCGCGCGGCGGCCTCGACGGCGCGGAGTATGCGTGGGGCGACGAGTGGACGCCGGAAGGCCGGCCCATGGCCAAGACCTGGCAAGGCCGCTTCCCCTGGCAAAATCTCGCACCGGATGGATTTCCGCACACCGCGCCGGTCGGCTCCTTCCCGGCCAACGGCTTCGGGCTCTACGACATGGCCGGCAATGTCTGGCAATGGACGGTGGATTGGTATGCCGCGCGGCGCACCGAGACGGGTTGCTGTGCCTCGGACGAAGCGCGGCGAACGGCGAGTTTCGACCCGCATCAGCCGGATGTTCATATTCCGCGCAAGGTAGTGAAGGGCGGCTCGTTCCTCTGCTCGCCCGAGTATTGCCGCCGCTACCGCCCCGCCGCGCGCCAGCCGCAGATGATCGACACGGCAATGTCGCATTTGGGATTCCGCTGCATCGTTCGCGCTGTCTAGCGCGGTTGCCCCTCCGCGCGGCCCATGCCACGATAATTGGCCGAACGGCTTAATCGCGGGGACGCGCCATGGCCCATTGGGATGTTGAGAAGCTGCCGAAGCCCACGCGCGACGTGGCGCGGCTGAAAGCCGATATCGACGAATGGGGCTATTGCCTGATCGAGGCCGCGTATACCCCGGCCGAGATCGCGTCTTTCAAGGCGCGCCTGGCCGAGCAGGCCGTGGGCGAACGCAACCACGGCCACCACAAACGCTCCCTCGTTCAGGACCCCGCCGGCATCAATCAGTGGATGGTGATGCTGATCAACAAGGGCGAGATGTTCCGGCGTCACGTCCACCATCCGCTGGTCAATGCGGTGGCGCAGCATGTCTTGGGCGCGGAATACGTGCTGAGCGAGATTTCCTCTCACATCACGCGGCCGGGTGCGCAGCTTCTGTCGCTCCACACCGACCAGTGGTGGCTGCCCACCCCATCCATGCCGGGCGCGCCTTACGTCAAGGCGGGTGATGTCTCGCGCACCAACGTCAAGCTTGGGCCGCCCACCCGATCCACCACGCCCATCAATCCCCCACTCTGCATCAACGCCATGTGCATGGTGACGGATTTCACCGAAGAGAACGGCGCCACGCGTCTGGTGCCCGGCAGCCACTTGAGCGGCGTGCAGCCGGACCCAAGCGTGCCGCATCCCTCGCCCAGCGTGGCCGCCGCGGCGCCTGCCGGCACCGTGGTGATCTGGGACGGCCGCCTGTGGCATGCCGCCGGCGCCAACCACAGCAACGACGAACGCTTCGGCCTGGTCACCATGTATGGCGGGCCGCAAATGCGCACGCTGCAGAACTTCACCCTCGGCACGAAGCAGGAGGTACTGGACGGCGCCTCGCCCGAGCTTCTGAAGCTGCTCGGCTTCAAGGTCTGGCTCAGCTATGGTCAGACCGGCGAAACGGTCGAAGGCGGCTTCGCCAAACACGCCAAGGATCTGATCGGCGAACTGAAGCCCTGAGAGACAATGCGATACCGTGTTCTGACCGCCGCCCTGCTGGCGGCGTTTCTTGCCGCCGTTCCTGTTTCACCGGGCTACGCCCAAGCGGGCCCTTACGATTCGTGGATCGGCAAATATTCGTTCCAGGTCGCCAAGGACCCCGCGCTCAAGAAGCGCTTCCAAGCCCTTATCAAGAAAGAATACCCGTCCTTCGAGAGCCGGATCGACGTATCCGCGCCCATCGTCAAAAGCGGCGACTTCATCTACGGCCACGGCTGCCTGCCGCATAACTGTGGCGACGAGGAAGCCGCGTTTACCATCCAGGCACAGACCGGCGCCCTGGCCGCGGTCGTGATGTCCCGGGCCCCGGGCCAACAATTCACGATCTACGGCGCCCCCAGCGCCGACCAATTGCCCCCGCCGCTACAGGAATGGATCAAGGCGCGCAGCAAATAGCGGTCCATAGGTCCCGAAGATAAATCGCGGCCAGGACTTCCTCGCGCCCCGGATAAGCGTACATACCGATGGACGCCTTCCGGTCTCTCTCTTCATCAACATTCAGGATTTTTCATGACCATCTCGATGTACCAGGCGAGCGTACCCCGCTTCGTCAATATTCTCGGCAACCTGATCAACATCCTCGACAAGGCCCAAGCCCACGCCGAAGCCAAGAAACTCGGCGACGAGGTGTTGCCGAATTTCCGCCTGTTCCCCGACATGCTGCCCATGACCAAGCAGGTGCAGATTGCCTGCG
>CAYZFH010000252.1:0-4889 GCA_964477375.1 uncultured Rhizobiaceae bacterium
CGCGGCCATGCATAACGCCAGCATCGCGGCGGGCAGCGAGTATCTCGGTCACGCACCCATCGCCGTTTCGGGTGAACGCACGGCGGTGACCTTCGCCATGTGGCGCCGCCGCACCTTGGTGAAGGGCGATGTGCTGTTTCTTGAGACCGGCGGCTGCATCGACCGTTATCACGGGCTCCTCGCGCGCTGCGCGGTGCTGGGCAAGCCGACGGATGAGATGCGGCGCATGGCCGACGCCATCATCGGCGGGCTGAACGGCGCCATCGAGACCATCAAACCCGGCGCCACCTCGGGCGATTGCGACCATGCCTGCCGCAGCGTCATCACCAAGGCCGGCTATGGCGAGCGCTTCGTCCACCGCACGGCCTATGCGGTCGGTATCGGCTTTCCGCCCAACTGGGCCGAGGGCAAGACGCTGTCCTTGCGCAAGGATGATCCGACTCCGCTCCAGCCCGGCATGACGTTCCATATCGTGCCCAGCGTCTTCGGCGGCGAGTTCGGCATGTGCTTCAGCGAGACCGTGCTGGTGACCGAGAAGGGCTCCGAGGTCATCACCCAGTTCCCGCGCGAGCTGCTGGTCCGCGCATGATCTCCCTAACCGCACAGGGCCGGTGTGGCACGGGTTGACCGGAATTTCGCGCGTGCCTTCGCTGCGCTGATTTCAGCGCTGGCCACCCTGTTCGTCCTGTCCCAGGTCTATCGCAACACCAATGCGCTGATCGCGCCCGAATTGGTGATCGAGCTCGGCCTGTCTCCGGCGGCGCTCGGCGGCATGGGCGCCACGTTCTTCTTCACCTTCGCTCTGATGCAGTTGCCCACCGGCATCCTGATCGACCGCTGGGGCCCGCGCCTGGCCATCGCCCGCTCGCAGATCTTTGCCGTCGCCGGCATGGTCTTGGCCTCGTTCAGCCATTCGCTCACCACACTGACGTTGGCCATGGCGCTGATGGCGATCGGGGCTTCCGGCAATCTGGTCGGATCGCTGGTCGTCTGCGGACGGTGGCTGCCGTCGGACCGGTTCGCGACCATCGCGGGCGTGATGATCGCACTCGGCGGCATCGGCCATGTGCTCGCGACCAAGCCTCTGGCCCTCGTCATCCAGTCCATGGGCTGGCGCGGCACTTATCTTCTACTGGCCGGGCTGGTCGCGGTCGCGGGCCTGTTGGTCTACGTCGTGGTGCGCGACGCACCGCCGGGCAAGGAGGAAGAGCACGACCGGGCGCGGCCGCGCGAGTCGCTTCTCGGCAGCCTGAGGGGCACGTGGGAGGTCCTGCGCTCCCCCGACCTGCGCCACATCATGGTGATGACGGCGCTGGGGCCCGCGGCGCTGTTCACCTTGCGCGCGCTCTGGGCCGGCCCCTTCTTTGCCGACGTCTACGGTCTCGATCCCGAAGGCCGCGGCGACGCGCTGTTCTTCATGGCCGCGGGCATCATCCTCGGCAATCTGATGTACGGCCCGCTCGACCGCCGCTTCGACACGCGCAAAGGCGTCGTCACGTTCGGCGCCATCTGCCTGGCCATCACCTTGGCGACCTTGGCTCTCGTGCCCACCGCATCGTTGGGCTTGGCGATCGGCCTGATGGGGCTGATCGGCGTCTTCGCCACCTTCGACGTGGTGCTGTTCGCCCACGGACGCTCGCTGTTTCCGCACCACCTGTCCGGGCGCGCGGTGACGACCGTGAACCTGGCGTTGTTCATGGGCGTCGGGCTTTTGCAGTTCATTTCGGGCTTCGTGGTGCGCGAGGCCCATGCGCACGGGCTTATGCCCGCCGACGCCTATCGCCTCGTGTTCGGCATGCTGGCCGTCAGTTGCGTGTCCGGCCTTCTGCTCTACCGGACGGGCAAGGACGCGCCGCCAAGCCAGGACCGTTGGCGCTGACCCTCAGTACGCGTATTCGGTGAAGACGGGATCAACCGAGCGGTTCCACTTGGTCTCATAGGCGGCCAGCAGCTCGTCCGCCGGCGTCTTGCCCGACGTCACGATCTCATCCAGCACGTTCAAGAACACGCTTTCATTCTCGCCGGTCGAGTTGCGCACGTTGCGCGCCTTGAGGCCGGCCTGTGCGATCTTCACCGTCTCGCGCGCGACGTCGAGCACGCTGGTGTTGCCGATGCGCGCAGTGAGACCTTGGCGCGGCACGTCGGCACGCAACTGCGTCCGTTGCTCGGCAGTCCAGCCCTTGACCAGATCCCACGCCGCATCCAGCGCGGCCTGATCGTAAAGAAGTCCGGTCCACAGCGCGGGCAGCGCGCAAAGACGCCTCCACGGGCCGCCATCCGCGCCGCGCATCTCGAGGAAACGCTTCAGGCGCACCTCGGGGAAGGGCAGCGTCATCTGGTCGGCCCAATCGCTCATGGTCGGGATCTGATTGGGATAGGCCGCGAGCTTGCCCGCCATGAAATCCTTGAAGGACTGGCCGCTGGCATCGATGTACTCGCCGTCGCGATAGACGAAGTACATCGGCACGCCGAGCACATAGTCGACATACCGCTCGAAGCTCATGCCGTCGTCGAAAACGAAATCGAGCATGCCGGAACGGTCGGGGTCGGTGTCGGTCCAGACATGGCTGCGGTAGCTCTGGAACCCGTTGGGCTTGCCCTCGGTGAAGGGCGAATTGGCGAACAGCGCGACGGCGATGGGCTGAAGGGCCAGGCTGGCGCGGAACTTCTTCACCATGTCCGCTTCGGACGAGTAGTCGAGATTCACCTGCACGGTACAGGTGCGCAGCATCATGTCGAGGCCGAGCTTGCCCTTCTTCGGCATGTACTCGCGCATGATGCGGTAGCGCCCCTTGGGCATCCACGGCACCTCGGCGCGCGTCCACTTGGGATCGAAGCCGAGACCGAGAAAACCGATGCCGAGTTCGGCGCCGACCTTCTTCACCTGGTCGAGATGGGTGTTCACCTCGTTACAGGTCTGGAAAAGATTTTCGAGCGGAGCGCCCGACAACTCGACCTGGCCGCCCGGCTCCAAGGTGACCGACGCGCCCGCCTGCGACAGCGCGATGACGTTGCCCTTTTCCGAGACCGGCTCCCAACCGAAGCGGGTCAACGCCTCGAGCATGGCGCGGATGCCGGCCGGCCCGTCATAGGGCAGGCGCTTCAGCGTGCGCGTCTCGAAGGCGAATTTCTCGTGCTCGGTGCCGATACGCCACGCGGATTTGGGCTTGGAGCCCTGCGCGACGTATTCGACGAGCTGCGCCTTGCTGGTGACGGGCTCAGCGCCCGCTGTACTCGGTCCAGACATTGGTCTTGCCGTCCCCCCTCGTCCCCTCGGTTCCAACGCCGCCGGCGGCAGCTAGGTCCAATCGCCGACCTGGGCCTGCCAGCACGCGAGAGCGGCCATCGCCGCCGTCTCCGCACGCAGGAGCCTTCGACCGAGGGTGACGGGCGTAACAATGGTTCGTTTCTTTATGGCGTCAAGCTCCGCCGGATCGAATCCTCCCTCGGGGCCGATCAGCAGCGCCCAGGGGGCTTTGCGCGCCGCCGGGTCCAGGCCGGCCAGCACCTGGGCGATGGGACGCCCCTGCCCGGTCTCGTCACAGAGAAGAATCCTGCGCCCATCCGGCCAGGCATCCAGGACCTGGGTCAGGTTCTGCGCCTCGCGCACCTCGGGCACGTTCAGGCGATGGCATTGCTCGGCCGATTCCATGGCGATGGCGCGCAGGCGCTCGGTGTTCACCCGGCCGACCACCGTCCGGCGGGTGATAACGGGCAGGAGCGCCGCGACGCCCAGCTCGGTCGCCTTTTCCGCCACCAGATCGACCGGCCCGCGCTTGATCGGCGCGAAGAGAAGCCACAAATCGGGCTCGGCCTCCTGCACGCGCGTCTGCGTCTCGACCGCGGCCGCCGCGCGCGACTTGCCCAGCGCCGCGATACGCGCCCGCCATTCGCCGTCGCGCCCGTTAAAGAGAATCACGCCGTCGCCTTCACCCCGGCGCAACACATGGCGCAGATAATGGGATTGATTGGCCGATAGCGGCGCCTCGCCGCCCGCGGCAAGCGGGGCGTCGATGAAAAGACGCGGCGGGGCGCGCTCCGATCCTTCGCTCACAATCTCTTCCGCTCGTCAGGCGTGGTCGCTTCGGGCAGAATTAGCACACCATGACCGATATCCCCAACGCGACCGCCCCCGATCCCAACGACATGCCCGATCCTAACGATATGAAGGGCAACACGTGGGTCGAGCGCAGCCTGCCGCGCGCGCTGATCCCCTATGCCCACCTGATGCGGCTCGACCGCCCCATCGGCACGTGGCTGCTCCTCTTCCCCGGCCTGTGGTCGATCGCGATGGCGCTGACCGGCGCATCCGACCTGCGCTACTTCGCCTGGTTCGCCGTGGGCGCCTTGGTCATGCGCGGCGCGGGTTGCGTCTGGAACGACATCACCGACCGCGATTTCGACGCGGCCGTCGCGCGCACGCGCACGCGTCCCATCGCCAGCGGCGCGGTCACGGTTTGGCAGGCCGGATTGTTCCTGGCCTTCCTGCTGGCCATCGGCCTCGCGGTGCTTCTGCAGTTCAACATGTTCGCGGTCATCCTGGGCGCATCGTCGCTCGTGATCGTCTTCGCCTATCCCCTGATGAAGCGCATCACCCATTGGCCGCAGCTCGTGCTGGGTCTGGCCTTCAACTGGGGGGCCTTGCTCGGCTGGGCCGCCGTGCGCGCGGACCTGTCCTCATGGGCGCCGTTTTGCCTCTACGCCGCGGGCATCCTGTGGACGCTCGGCTACGACACGATCTATGCCCACCAGGACAAAGAGGACGATGCGCTGATCGGCGTGAAGTCGACCGCCCTTCTGTTCGGCGACCAGACGCGGCCGTGGCTGTTCCTGTTCTACGGCGGCACGATCGTGTTCATGCTGCTGGCCGGACAGGCCATGGGCTTCGG
>CAYZFH010000253.1:0-4888 GCA_964477375.1 uncultured Rhizobiaceae bacterium
TGCCCTTCTTGGTCACCACGTGGACCAGGATGGGGCCCGGCTCCTTGGCATCGCGCACGTTGCGCAACACGGGCAGAAGGTGGTCGATGTCATGACCATCGATCGGGCCGATGTAGAAGAAGCCCAGTTCCTCGAACATCGTGCCGCCGGTGACGAGGCCGCGCGCATATTCCTCGGCGCGGACCGCGGCCTGCTCGATCGGGCGCGGAAACTTCTTGGCGATCTCGCGGCCCAGATGGCGCATGGAACGGTAGGGCTTGGACGACACCAGGCGGGATAGATAGTTGTTGAGCGCACCCACGGCCGGCCCGATCGACATGTCGTTGTCGTTCAGGATGACGATCAGCTTGGTGTCGCGCGCGCCCGCGTTGTTCATGGCCTCATAAGCCATGCCGGCGCTCATCGAGCCGTCGCCGATGACGGAGATGACCGTGTTCTTCTTGCCCTTGAACTCAGCGCCAACGGCGAAGCCGAGGCCGGCCGAGATCGAGGTGGAACTGTGGGCCGCGCCGAACGGATCGTATTGGCTCTCCGAACGGCGGGTGAAGCCCGAGGGGCCACCGGCCTGGCGGATCTTGCGCAGGTCTTCCCGTCGGCCGGTCAGGATCTTGTGGGGATAGGCCTGGTGGCTGACGTCCCAGATCAGGACGTCGTCCGGGGTGTTGAAGACATGGTGCAGGACCGTAGTCAGCTCGACCACGCCCAGGCTGGCGCCAAAATGGCCGCCGATGCCGGAAACCGCGTCGATCAGATCCGAGCGAACCTCGTCCGCGAGCTGCTTAAGCTGCTCGGGAGTCAAACTCTTCATGTCCGCCGGGCTCTTGATCGTATCGAGCAGCGGCGTTCGGTTGCTTATTGATGACAAGAAAGGCTCCTAAGTTCGCCGATCGACGACGAAACGAGCGACTTGAGCCAAAAGATCGCCCCTTTTTCCAAAGGAATCAAGATGTTTGACCGCGCGGTCCGAGATCTCCCGGGCCCTTTTCCGGGCCCCGTCAGTACCTAGAATCGACACGAAAGTGGCCTTTCCCGCCGCCGCGTCCTTGCCGACTTTCTTGCCGACTTGCTCCTCCGTACCCTCGGCGTCCAAGAGGTCATCGGCGATCTGGAAGGCCAATCCCATATCCCGGGCATAGTCGTGCAAGGCCTTCCGGGCGCTGGCTGGGGCCTGTCCCAGGATGGCCCCCGCCTCGCAAGCGAAGCGGAACAGGGCACCCGTCTTCATGGATTGGAGCCGGGTGATGGCCTCCAGGTCCAAGGCGCCCGTCTTGAGGGCCTCGGCCTGAAGATCGAACATCTGGCCGCCGACCATGCCCTCCATCCCGGCCGCCCGGGCCAGGCTTAGGACCAGCTCGGTCCGGACCTCGGCCACGTCGTGGGTCTCTCGCCCGGCCAGGATCTCGAACGCCAGGGTCAGGAGCCCGTCACCGGCCAGGATGGCCGTGGCCTCGTCGAACTGGATATGGGTGGTCGGCTTGCCCCGGCGCAGATCGTCATCGTCCATCGCCGGCAGATCGTCATGCACCAGCGAATAGCAGTGGACGTATTCCAGCGCGATGGCGACCCGCATCGCACGGCTGCGCGGCACGCCGAACAGATCGGCGCTGGTGAGCACGAGAAAGGGCCGCAAGCGCTTGCCGCCGTTCAGCGAGCCGTAAGCCATGGCCTCGCGCACCCGCGCTTCCGGCCCGGTCATGGCCGGCATCAGCGCGTCCAACGTGCGGTTGACCTCGGCCGCCGCAGCGGCAAGGGCAGATTCGAGCGCCGTCATGGAAACCTCAGTCGATGTCCGCGGACTTGACCCCAACCGCGCCATCGGGCCCCAGCGCGATCTGCTGAATCTTGGCCTCGGCCTCGCGCAGCTTCGCCTCGCAGTGGCGCTTCAGCGCCGCACCGCGCTCGTAGGCCTTGATGGAGTCCTCAAGCTTGCCCTGCCCGTCCTCGAGCTTGCGCACGATGCCTTCGAGTTCGGCCAAGGCCGCTTCGAAGCTCATTTTCGCGATATCCGCGGGGATTGTCGGGGCAGCCATGGGCGACCTGGATTGGGAAGGCGGCAGTCTAGGGAAGCGAGTCCCGTGCGGCAAGCCGCCGGGTCATGCCGCCATCAGCGCGCGCACGTGGGCGGCGGCGGATTCGGCCAGAGCATCAAGGTCATAGCCGCCTTCCAGCGTCGAGACGAGCCGCCCGCCACAGCTCTTCCGCGCGACCTCAGCCAGCCTCTCTGTCGCCCAGCCGAAATCCTCGGTGCTCAGCTCCATATTGGCCAAGGGATCGGCCGCGTGCGCATCGAAGCCGGCGGAGATGAAAACCATCTCGGGCCGGAACGCAGCCAGCGCGACCAGCACGCCCTTTTCCATCGCCAGCCGGAACAGTTCGGAGTTTGCGCCCGGAGGCAGCGGCAGGTTCAGGATGTTGTTCGCAACACCCCGCTCATCCATCGCACCCGTGCCGGGATAGAGCGGGTATTGGTGCGTCGAAGCGTAGAACAGGTCCGCATCGCGCTCGAACGCAGCCTGGGTGCCGTTGCCGTGATGCACGTCGAAGTCGATCACCGCGACGCGGCGCAGACCATGTTTCTTCCGGGCGTGCAGCGCGCCGACGGCCACGTTGTTGAACAAACAGAACCCCATGGCGCGACCGGGCTCCGCGTGATGGCCCGGCGGCCGCACCGCGCAGAACGCGTTCTTGCCCTCGCCCGCCATAACCGCATCAACCGCGGCGCAGACGGCGCCTGCCGCCCGCAACGCGGCCTCGCCCGAACCGGGCGACAACGCCGTGTCGCCATCGATACGCGCCCGCCCTTGGGGCGGCACGGCACCGAGGACGCGCTGCACATGAAGCACGGGATGGACAAGGGTGAGCTGCGCATCGTCCGCACGCGGCGCTTCGCGCCGATCGAGCGCGGCGAATTCCGGCTCGTTCAATGCATCCAAGATCGCGGCCAGGCGCGCGGGGCGCTCCGGATGCTGGGGGCCTGGATCATGATCGAGGCAGGCCGGATGGGTGAAGAGAAGCGTCGTCACTGCGTACCCGCCTTGCGCAGCAGGAAGCTGAAGACACCGTCAGTCTCATTCCATTCCAACAGCGAATGGCCGGTCGACTGGGCAAAAGTCTGGAAATCCTTGATCGCGCCCGGATCGGTGGCCAGCACCTCGAGCTCGTCTCCCGCATTCAGGCTTCGTAACGCGCGGCGCGCCTTGAGCACGGGCAACGGGCAATTCAGGCCGGTGGTGTCGAGGGTCTGCCGGTTGGGCACGAAAGCCTCAAAAGCGATTGAGAGGAATCTTGAGGTAACGCGCGCCGTTCTCTTCCGCCGGGGGAAACGCGCCGCCACGCACGTTGACCTGGACCGCGGGCAACAGAAGTTCCGGCAAGGGCAGCGTCTTGTCTCGTTCGATGCGCAGCTTCACGAACTCGTCTTCCGTAATGCCGTCGTGGATGTGGACGTTACTGACGCGCTGCTCGGCGACGGTCGTTTCCCACGCGAGCGGGCGCCCATGGGGCATATAGTCATGGCACATGAAAAGGCGAGTCTCGCCGGGCAATTCGAACAACCGGCGGATCGAGCGATAGAGCGTGGCCGCGTCGCCGCCCGGGAAATCCACCCGCGAGGTGCCGTAGTCGGGCATGAACATCGTGTCGCCGACCCACGCCCGATCCCCGACCACATAGGTGATGCAGGCCGGCGTATGGCCGGGCGTGTGCATCACGCGGGCCGAGAGGCCGCCGATCTTGAAGGTTTCGCCGTCGCGGAAGCGGTGGTCGAACTGCGAGCCATCAGTCGCGAAGTCGGACGGCAGGTTGTAGATGCCCTTCCAGGTCGACTGCACCGTCACGACATGCTCGCCGATGGCCAGTTTGGCGCCCTTCAGTCGGTCGCGCAGATAGCCGCCCGCCGACAGATGGTCGGCATGGACGTGCGTCTCCAGAATCCAATCGACAGTCAGCCCTTCGGCGCGGACGAACGCGACGATCTCGTCAGCCAGGGCGGTCGACGTCCGCCCCGAACGCGCTTCGAAATCGAGCACGGGATCGACGATCGCGGCCCTGCGGCTGGCCGGATCGGCCACCACATAGGACAGCGTCGAGGAGTGCTTGTCGAAAACGGCTTTGATGGAAGGAACCATGGGCGGCTCCGATTGTACCGGCTCCACCCCCGGAAACGGTAGGGCGGATTGACTCGTCCGGTGGCCTATAAGACCTTGGCCGCGACGCGTCGCCACAAGGATACCTTCCGTGACGGCTTACACCGACATTCTGGTCGACACGCCGAAACCGGGCGTCCGTCAGATCACCCTCAATCGCCCCAAGGTGCTGAACGCCCTGCGCTCCACCCTGCTGGAGGAGCTGGCGGCGGCGATTGCCCTGGCGCGCGACGATGCCGATGTGCGTGCGGTCGTCTTGACGGGCAACGAGCGCGCCTTTGCTGCCGGCGCCGACATCGCCGAAATGGCCGACCGCACAGCGGTCGACGTGGTGGGCATGGACCGGCGCATGGCCGGCTGGCACGCGCTGCGCAGCTTCCCAAAGCCGCTGATCGCCGCGGTCAACGGCTTCGCGCTTGGCGGCGGCTGCGAGCTGGCCATGTGCGCCGACATCATCGTCGCGGGCGAAGGCGCGCGCTTTGGTCAGCCCGAGATCAACCTGGGCCTCATTCCCGGCGCGGGCGGCACGCAGCGCCTGACCCGCGCGGTCGGAAAATCGCGCGCCATGAAGATGGTACTGACGGGCGAAGCCATCGACGCCCGCGCCGCGTTAGCGGCAGGCTTGATCGCCGAGGTGGTGCCGCCCGAGCTCACGCTCGACCGCGCCCTGGAACTGGCCGAGATGATCGCGGCCAAACCGCCCGTCGCCGTGCGCTTGGCCAAGGAGGCCGTCTTGAAGGCGC
>CAYZFH010000254.1:0-4858 GCA_964477375.1 uncultured Rhizobiaceae bacterium
GTCGCCGTCCTTCGCCTTGTAATCCAGGCGGACGGTCTGGGCCTTGATGGTGATGCCGCGCTCGCGCTCGATATCCATGCTGTCGAGCACCTGGGCGCTCATCTCGCGCTCGGTCAGGCCGCCGGTGAGCTGGATCAGGCGGTCCGCCAGGGTCGATTTGCCATGGTCGATATGCGCGATGATCGCGAAGTTGCGGATGTGGGCCAGGTCGGTCATGGGTGCGGGCGAAACATAGGCATGGCACCGTGACGGTGCAATGGCGGTGGGCCCGAAAAACGCCGATTCGGACGCGAAAAACCGCTGGAATCCGAGGGTGTTAGGGGGCCGGCGCGAAGTGGGTGGCCGCGACCGTGCCCTGCCCGGCCACGAGGATGCGCGCATCGGGCACCTCGACCCAATGCTTGGCCTCGGAATCGAGCGGTTCGGACAGCACCACGACCTCGCTGCCGTCCGGCGTCGCGTCCGAAAAGGCGCGATGGCCATAGAACAGGCTGGGCGATTGGCCGTCGCTGGCATAACGCACGGCATAGATGTGTTCGCCGTCGCTGGCCGCCGCCGTCATGCGCAAGGGCGCCTCGATGCCGGCCGCCTTCATCACGCTTTCGATCTCGGCGACCGTGCGGCGGAAGGCGACCGCCGCGTCCGTCTCCAACCCATGGCCGAGCAGCAGGAGGAAGATGGCCTCGCTGTCCGTCGTACCCGCGCGTTCGGGATAGAATTCGGGTGCGATGCGCATGTCGAGCTCGCGCCGGATGCGCTCGAAGCCGCCGATCTGGCCGTTATGCATGAACAGCCATTTGCCGTGACGGAACGGATGGCAGTTCATGCGCGAGATGGCCGTGCCGGTCGAATGGCGCACATGGGCCATGAACAGGCGCGAGCGGATCTGCTCGGAGACGTTGCGCAGATTGTCGTCGTTCCAGGCCGGGCGGATGTCGCGGTAGAGGCCCGGCGTCGGCCGCTCGCCGTACCAGCCGACCCCGAACCCGTCGCCGTTGGTGGCCGTGACCGCGCGGCTGGCGTGCAGGCTCTGGTGGATCAGCGAGTTCTCGGGCGTGAAGAGCGCGTCGTCGAGGAAGATGGGGCGGCCCGAATAGGCGATCCAGCGGCACATGCGACGTCCCCCGTTTGTGATCGCGCGAGTATGGCGCTGGCGTATCGATAGGCGCCAGCCTTCGCCGAATCGGCTTGCGGCCAAGCCCCCGTCTCCCGAAAATCCTCCGCCCGCCCGTTACGGTGTTTCCTGGAGTAGCCGATGTTCACGGATTTCAAAGTCGAAGACCCGGAGGCGTTCCGCCGCCGCCTGGAAAGCGAAGCCCTGCCGCCGACGATTTTCGGCGCGGTCGAGGAAACCGCACGCAAGCACGGCAAGCGCCTGGCCTGGAACTTCATCGACGACGGGATCGAGCGAACCTGGAGCGAAATCGACGCGCTGTCGCGCCAGACCGCCGCGGCCTTCGCCAAGCTCGGCATCCAGAAGGGCACGCATGTCGGCGTGTTGATGCCGAACGTCGAGGCCTATCCCCTCACCTGGCTGGCGCTCGGGCGGCTCGGCGCCGTGATGGTGCCGGTCAACACGGCCTATACGCCGCGCGAAGTGGCTTATGTGCTGGGGAACGCCGAGGCCTCGTATCTCGTCATCCACAGCGACTTCCTGCCGATCTACGAGCAGTGCGAAAAGCCGCCGGTCGATGCGAAGAACGTGATCGTCGTCGGCGAGCGCGCCCGGCAATACGGGCATTTCTGGCCGGAGACGATGGACGCGGCCAAGGGTGCAACACCGCCCGCGACCAAGGTCGACCCGGACGATCTGGTGAACATCCAATACACCTCGGGCACCACGGGCTTCCCCAAGGGCTGCATGCTCTCGCACCGCTATTGGCTCGAGCTCGGCAAATGCATGTTCGAGATGTGGGCGACCAGCATCGACCGTATCTATTGCGGCTCGAGCTGGTACTACATGGTGCCCCAGCGCATGTTCTCGAACACGATCTTCGCCGGCGGCGCCGCGCTCTACGTGCCGCGCAAGCCGAGCGCCAAGCGCTTCATGCCCGACGTGCGCAAATACGGCTGCGAATACGTGGCCGTGTTCGAGGCCATCTACAAGCAGCCCGAGCATCCCGACGACGGCAAGAACAAGCTGAAGATCTCGACGCTGTTCGCGATGTCCAAAGAAAACCACATGGACTATCACCGGCGCTTCAACGTGATCGGCCAGGAAGCCTACGGCATGACCGAGATCGGCCCGGGCACGCACGTGCCCGCGCACGAGGTGCTGGCGCGCACGGGCACCGGCACCTGCGGCATCGAAAGCCCCTATCGCCGCATCATGGTGGCGGACGAGAACGGCAACCAAGTGAAGACGGGCGAATTGGGCGAGGTGTGCGTGAAGGGCACGGGCATCCTTCACGGCTACTACAAGAACGACGCGGCCAACGCCGAGTCGTTCCGCAACGGCTGGTTCCGCACGGGCGACCAGGCGCGCCTCGATTCCGAGGGCTACCTCTATATCGTCGGCCGCTTCAAGGACATGGTGCGCCGCTCGGGCGAGAACATCGCCTGCCGCGAAGTGGAATGGGTGATCCGCTCGATCCCCGAGATCGAGGATGTCGCCATCGTGCCGGTGCCCGACACCTATCGCGGCGAAGAGGCCAAGGCCTATATCCAGCTGATGCCGGGTGCGACGCCCGAGCAGGTGCCGCCCGAGCGCATCATCGAGCACTGCACGAAGCAGTTGGCGCCCTTCAAGGTGCCGCGCTACTACGAATACCGCGCCGATTTCCCGCGCACGGATTCCCAGCGCGTGCAGAAGCGCGAACTGATCAAGGAAAAACCGGATCTGCGCGTGGGCAGCTACGACCGGCAGGAGAAGCGCTGGCTGTAAGCGCTTACGTCCGCAACGCGCCGCCGGTCTGCTTCTCGACGTTCTGGACGATCTTCTTGCCGACCGCCTCGATCTCGGCGTCGGTGAGGGTGCGCTCCGTGGGCTGGAGCGTGACGGCGACTGCGACCGACTTCTTGCCCACGCCCACCTTGTCGCCGGTATAGACGTCGAAGATCTGCACGTCGGCGATCAGCGCCTTGTCAGACTGGCGCACAGCGGCCAGAAGTTTGTCGGCCGCGACGTCCGCGGGCAGCACGAAGGCGAAGTCGCGCTCGACCGGCTGGAACGGCGAGGCCTTGAGGAGCGAACGCGCCTTGCCCTTCTTCGCGCGCGGCTCAGGTACGGTGTTGAGATAAACCTCGAACGCGGCCGCCGCCCCACGCAGATCGGACGGCTTCGTGACATTCGGATGCAATTCGCCGAAATGCGCGAGCACCACGGGGCCGAGACGCAGCGTGCCGCTCTTGCCCGGATGGTACCAGCCGGGCGCATCGGTCGTGACCTGCAGCTTGTCGAGCGGCGCGCGGCAGGCGCGCAGCACGGCGAGTGCCGAGGCCTTGGCGTCGAACGCGTCGAAGCCACGCGGCGAAGCGGCCCAATGGCGCGGACCCGTGCGGCCGGCCAGCACGCCGGCGGCCACCAACGCTTGATCGGACGGCTGGTCGCCCGCGTATTGCGGCCCCACTTCGAACAGCATCACGTCGCCCATGCCGCGGTCGGCGTTGCGTGCGGCGGCCGCGATCAGGTTGGGCAGGATGGACGGGCGCATCTCGTCGAGATCGGCGCTGATCGGATTGGCCAGTTTCAACGCGTCCTTGCCGCCGCCGAACAGCGCGGCCTGCGCAGCGGGCATGAAGGACCAGGTCACGGCCTCGACCATGCCGCGCGCGGCCAGCGCACGGCGCGCGAGCCGCGCCTTCGACGACAGCGGCGTCAGCGCGATCGACGGCAAGGCGCCTTCGATGCGCAGCGGCACCATCGGGATACGGTCGTAACCCCAGATGCGCGCGATCTCTTCAACCAGGTCGGCCTCGCCATCGATGTCGCGGCGCCAGGACGGCACGGTCGCGCGGATAACGCCTTCGACCGCGCGCGGCGCGAAGCCCAGCGCGTCCAGGATGCGCGTCTGTTCCTGCACCGGCACGTCGGCGCCGACCAGGGTCATCACGCGGTTCGCGCGCAGCGAGATGGCGCGCTCGGTCTTGGGCTCGGTGCCCGCGACGGTCACTTCACTGACCTCGCCGCCGCACAACTCGCGGATCAAGCGCGCGCCGACCTCGACACCCCATAGAGCGGAGGCCGGATCGACGCCGCGCTCGAAGCGGTAGCGCGCGTCACTCTCGATCGACAAACGCCGGCCGGTGCCCGCGATGCGGATGGGATCGAACAAGGCGGACTCGAGGAACACGTTGGTGGTGCCCTCGGTGCAGCCCGTCTCCTCGCCGCCCATGATGCCGCCGATGGCGAGCACGCGCGCATCGTCCGCGATCACCACACTCTCGGCGTCTAATTCATAGGTCTTGCCGTTGAGCGCCAGGATCGTCTCGCCCGCCCGCGCCATGCGCATGGTGGGATCGCCCTTCAGCTTGTCGGCGTCGAAGACGTGCAGCGGACGGCCGAGATCGAAGGTGACGAAGTTGGTGATGTCGACGAGCGCCGAGATCGGACGCAGGCCGATGGCGCGCAGCCGGTCCTGCAGCCATTTCGGGCTGGGACCGTTTTTCACGTTGCGGAACAGGCGGCCGGCCACGAACGGGCAGGCGTCGCCCTTGTCGCCCGGCAGATCGCGCTTCCACTGCACGGGGCTGGTGAACGTGCCCTTCACCGCATCGGCCTTGAACGGCTTGAGCCTGCCCATGCCCGCCGCGGCCAGATCGCGCGCGATGCCGTGGACGCCGAGGCAATCGCCGCGGTTGGGTGTGATGGCGACGTCGATGACGGGATCGTCCAAGCCCATGATGGAAGCGAAGGACG
>CAYZFH010000255.1:0-4841 GCA_964477375.1 uncultured Rhizobiaceae bacterium
GCCAGTCCGCTAAATTCAGGCTCGCAGCTCACTCTTACTCGGCGTTGCTTCGATATTTGCCGGTCAATTTTACGCTTCAAACTCGCGCCCATCCGCTTTTTCGCCGGGTTTCCCTGTAAATATCCCTGTTGCCGGGAATCGCCGATTTCTATCCGAGCCGATGTCCGGCTGTGGGCTCGACCCGCCCATGACCGGCGACAACGCTTTCAGTTCCAAATGTGTTGTCGGAATTCGGCCCTTGGTTTCTGCGGCCCCGTTCATCCGATCAGCTCGGGCTCGCCGTTGGTTTCGACGAAACGCTCGGCAGCCGCGATGGCACGAACAATGTCCACGCCAGCCTCGATATGGGAGGCGTCCGGCCACCTTCGCGTGATTGACCTTGCCGATCGGAACTAGACGCGACTCTCGGGTCGAAGGATCAACGCGCACTGACCGATGGGCCACGATAGGCATCGCGCTCTCGCGCCCATTGCACGAAGCGCGGCAAGCCGTCCTCCAAAGACACCTTCACCTCGAAACCCAGATCCTTTTTGGCCTTCGAAAGATCCGGGCAACGGCGGCGCGGCTCGCCTGCCGGATAGGTGTGGGGATAGGAGATGAGATTGACGGTCGCGCCCGGCACCACGCGCGTATACATCTTGGCCAGATCGCCCATCGCAATCTCGTTGTCGGCGCTGCCGATATTGTAGGCCCCGCCGTGTGTTCCATTGAGCAACACCTTCAGGAAGCCCGGGATCGCATCGCTGACATAGCAGAACGTCCGAGTCTGACTTCCGTCGCCATGGACCGGAAGCGCCCGGCCGTTGAGCGCCTCATACGTGAACATGGGAATGACACGCCGGTCGTGGTGGAGCATGCCCGGACCGAACACGTTGAACGGCCGCACGATCGTAACGGGAACGCTATGGCGCTGGTGGTACACCGTCGAAATGGTTTCGCCCAGGCGCTTGGATTCGTCGTAACAGGCGCGAGGCCCGACACAGGACACGTATCCGTTATAAGTCTCGGGTGTCGGGACCGCCTTGGGATCCGGATCACCGTAGATTTCGCTCGAGCTGAAAAACAGGAAACCCTCGAGATTTTCGTTCCGTCGCGCAAGCTCGAGAAGATTCTTGGTCCCTTGCACCGCGCAGTCGATCGTCTCCAGCGGATACTTCATGTAATAGGCGGGCGAAGCGATGCCGGCGCCATGGATGATGAAATCCAGCTCCTCGCGCACCGGCATCGGATGGATCACATCGGCCCAAACGGTATTGATATTGGGATCTCCCAAGCCGTCCTCGTACAAAGCGGCCTTATCGCCCGTGACGAAGTTGTCGACCGACAAGACCTTGCACGGCGACGACAGCACTTCCTTGTTCAAGAAACGGAACATGGAAACCAAATGCCGTCCGATGAAGCCGGCCCCGCCAGTCAGAAGGACGGTCTTGCCCGCAAACCGATGCGCGTCGGCGCCCAGGTTCCTGATGGCGGCCTTAAGGTCTTCTTGCACGATTTCGGCGGCGTTCATGTCAGTTCTCTCGGCGGGATGGGTTGCGGATAGCGATAGGCATTATCGGTCTAGCTGGCACTTCATGGGACGCGCTCTTCTCGACCGGGAAAACATTACTTGGGCTTGCAAGATGTCTGCCAAATTAGCGCATCCCGCACGATAGATGTGAGGTCTGACCGCGCGGGCCGCCAATCCAACTCCCGCCGGGCGGCCTGAGCCGCCGTGTAGAGCACGGGCGGATCGCCGGGCCGGCGCGGCGCCTTTCGGACGGGAACCGCCTTGCCCGTCACGGCTTCGACAGCCGCGATGATCTCGCGGACGGAGACGCCCTTACCCGTCCCCAGATCGCAAACAATGGGCTCGCGCGACGCGTCCAGGCGCGCCAAGGCCAGCACGTGCGCCTCGGCGACATCCGAGACGTGGATGTAATCCCGGATGCAGGTACCGTCCGGTGTCGGGTAATCGTCGCCGAAGAGTTCCAGGGCCGAGGCCTTGCCAAGCGCCGCTGCCAGCGCATTGGGGATCAGATGGGTTTCCGGCTCATGGGATTCACCCGCCTCACCATCCGGATCGCCGCCCGCGGCATTGAAATAGCGCAACACGGCATAGCGCAGCGCCCCGCCTTCCGCGGCCCGGCGGATGGCATTCTCCGCAGCAACCTTGGTCGCGCCATAGGGATTGGTCGGCGCGATCGGCGTCACCTCCGTGATCGGCAAGCCCGCCGGCTCGCCATAGACAGCGGCCGTGCTGGAGAAGACCAGCGTATCGACACGGGCCGCGCGCATCGCGGCCAACAGACATTCGGTGCCCCCAACGTTCACATCGCGATAGAGGTCGGGCTGCCGCACTGAATCGCCCACTTGGCTCAGCGCGGCGAAATGCAGCACGGCTTGCGGTCGCCAGCGCGCGAGGACCGCATCGAGACGCGCGCGATCGCGGATGTCGCCCTCTTCCAACGGCCCCCATTTCACGAGGAAGCGATGTCCGGCGGACAGATCGTCATAACTGACGGGATGCCAGCCGCTCCGCGCCAGCGCCTTGCAGGCGTGGCTGCCGATATAGCCGGCCCCTCCGGTGACCAACGCCGTCCGCAACCGCACCCCCCCCCTGTTTCCAGCGCACACCAGCGCCATCCGGCGGTTTTAACCGCTTCGGCGAAAGGACGCGAGCATATCGCCTTGCCGCATCACCCTGGTGGGTTTAGGGAAGTAGCCTCCACACCGCTTTAGTTAAGCGCTCGATCCTTGCCACCCGAAGAGCATGATAAATTCGTGAAACGACACCGGCTCGCCAGCATCGCCATCGCGATACTGATCACGCTTGTGACGACCGAGCTCGCGCTGCGGCTTTCACTCCTCATCCCTATCTCAATATCGTCCCATTATATTTCAGACGATGAGGCGGGATTCAAACTGCGGCCGAGCGAGTTCACGGATGCAGACGGCTTTAACAATCCCCATACGAAGACAAACCCCGCCCCCGCCCGAACGACGGCATCCGATACAATCGCCTTCGTCGGCGACTCTTTCACCTTCGGCTCCTATCCGGCGGAGGCCGTGTTCCCCGCACTCGTCGCGGCCGACCTGGAGGCCGAAGGCATAGCGGCGCGCGCCATCAACCTTGGCATTCCCGGCGCCGGTCCCAACTTCTATGTGGGCGTGATGCGAAGCTATCTGCCCCGCCTCAAGCCAATCGCGGTGGTGGCGACGATTTATCTTGGCAACGACGTTATGCAAGGTGATCGCCGCCATCCGCCCAAACTTTGGTTCGGACGAATCGTCAATTTTGGCTCCATCTTTTCCTTAGACCTCGACCATCTGCTGGTCGCGCTAACAGCCGGCAAGTTTTTCCGTGCGGCGGAACGAGCTTGGCATGCGCATCTTACGCCCGCTCCTGACGAACCTGACCAATACTTCCCGCCCCTCCCGGAAAAGCCGCTAAGCCGGCTGCGGTGGAGCGAGCTGAAAGCAGCCCGCATCAACCCCGATACGGACATCGCGCGCGGTTATGATGGGTTAGCTTCCTATGCCGAAGAAATGGCGGCCTTGGCGCGGCAGAGCGACACCAAGTTCCTCGTGGTCCTGGCGCCATCGCAGGCTGAACTGGACGCCGATCTGCGAACTCGCATCGTCCAATCTTTCGGCGGGAACCCCGAGGACTTTGACGGAACGTTGCCCGCGCGACGCGTGGGAGAAGCCCTGTCTGCACGTGGCATTCCGTTCGTCGATCTGACACCGGCACTCATGACGGCCGGCCCGGCAAACGTTTACAACCGCAATGACACGCACTGGAACCGCCGCGGCAACGCCATTGTCGCGGGGGTCATCGCAGATGCATTGAAGCCCGTGCTCACGCCGCACTAAGGACGTCATCCGCGTGAACCATGCGCCTTTCGACAGCGCGCGTGGCCCAGAAACCCGATGATGGCTAAGCCCACCTTGCCGCTCGGGCGTGGAGGCGTTTAGATGGGCGTCGACGCGGCCGTTGCCGCCTAAAACCCGATTGTCCCAGACGCATGACCGGCTTCGCCGCTTCTCTGCCGAGCCCTCTTCTCGTTACCGGCGGCGCCGGCTTCATCGGCGCGAACTTCGTCCATCGCGCGGTCGCCTCCGGGGGGCGGGTGGTCACGCTCGATGCGCTCAACTACGCCGGCAACCGAGCGAGCCTGACGTCTCTCGACGGCAACCCCAACCACGTCTTCGTCCAGGGCTCGATCGCCGACCGCGCGCTGGTTGACCGTCTGCTCGCGCAGCATCGGCCGCGCGCGATCGTGAACTTCGCCGCCGAGACCCATGTCGACCGTTCGATCGACGACCCCACGCCGTTCGTCGAGACCAATCTGGTCGGAACCTTCACTCTTCTCGAAGCCGCGCGCGCCCATCTGCGCACGCTGTCGCCCGCCGAGGCCGGGAGCTTCCGCCTGCTCCACGTTTCGACCGACGAGGTCTATGGCTCGACCGAGGAAGGGCGCTTCACCGAGAACAGCCCCTTCCAACCCAGCTCGCCCTATGCGGCGACGAAGGCGGGGGCGGATGCGCTGGTGCTGGCCTATCACCGCACCTATGGGCTGCCGACGCTGATCACCAATGGCTGCAACAGCTACGGCCCCTACCAGTTTCCCGAGAAGCTGGTGCCGCTCATGATCCTCAACTGCCTGGCCGAGGCGCCGCTGCCGCTCTATGGCGACGGTGCGCATGTGCGCGAATGGCTGCATGCCGGCGATCACTGCGCCGCCATCGCCGCCGTGTTGGCCAAGGGACGGCCCGGCGAGACGTATAACGTGAGCGGCAGCAACCAATGCACGAACCGCGAGATCGTCACCGCCATTTGCGCGATCTTCGACAAGCTG
>CAYZFH010000256.1:0-4833 GCA_964477375.1 uncultured Rhizobiaceae bacterium
AGCTTCACCCGTTCCTCGACCCAGCGCGAGACGCGCAGCAGCTTCTCGTCCTCGTTCAGCATGCCGATGAGCTGGATGCCGACCGGCAGCTTCAGGTTGGCGCTCAATTCCGTCGTCATTGCGGTGCAGGGCACGTGGAGGATCGTCCACAGGCGGCTGAAGACCGAATCGCCGATGGGGTTCTCGATCGGCGCCGCCTCGCACTCGGCCGAGGGCGTGATCAGCGCGTCGTATTGTTCGAACACCGGCGCGATCAGGCGGCGGCACTGGGCGGCCAGATCGAGCGCCGCGCGGTAATCGGCGTAGGGGATCTGGAGGCCGTCCGCGATCACGCCCTGCATCGTCTTGCTGAGGCCGTCGCGCTTCACGCGGTACTCGTGCGTCAGCAGGCGCGCGCATTCGTAGCGGATCACGGTGACGCAGGCCGCGTTCAGCTTGTCGAACTCGGCGGACAAGGTGACGTCGGCTACCTGCGCGCCCGCCTTGGCCAGGTTCTTCGCGGCGTCTCCGACCGCCTTCTTCACCTCGGGCGCGGCCATGCGGTCCCACTCCGCCGTCCGGCACAGGCCCAGGCGCGGCGCGCGGTCGAGCTTGCCTTCGCCGAAGCTCGGCCGGTGGCCCAGCACCGCGCCGAACAAGGAAAGGTCGTCCACGTCGCGCGCGAAATAGCCGAGCGTGTCGAGCGAGCCCGCGAGCGGATGCACGCCGCCCAGCACGAAGGTGCCGTAGGTCGGCTTGTAACCGACCGGACCGCAGAAGGCGGCGGGCTTGATGATGGAGGCGCCGGTCTGGCTGCCGAAGGCGATCGGCACCATGTAGTCGGCGACCGCGGCGGCCGAGCCGGAGGAGGAGATGCCGGGCGCGCGCGTCTTGTTGTGCGGGTTGACCGTCTTGCCGGGATTGTAGCCCGCGTATTCCGAGGTCACCGTCTTGCCCATGGCGACCGCGCCGGCCTGGCGCATCAGCGCGACCGAGGGCGCATCCCACGCCGTGCGGTTGCCGGTGTAGATGCCGGAGCCGTAGCCGGTCGGCATGTCCATGGTCTCAATGATGTCCTTCACGCCGATGGGTACGCCGTGCAGCTTGCCGCGGCTCGGGCCTTTGTCGAGCGCGCGCGCTTGCGACAGCGCCAGCTCGGGATCGAGGAAGAACCATGCGCCCACCTCGGGCTCTCTCGCCTTGATGCGCTCGAGGCACGAAGCGACGAGTTTCTCCGAGGTCAGCTTGCCGTCGGCGATCTGCTTGGCGGCCTGGATGGCGGTGAGGCGGAAGGGCTCGGTCATGGCGCATTTCCTTCGCGGGTGGGAACGAACCCACGAAGGATGGCAGAGCGGCCGCCGCCGATACAAGCGGCGGGGTTACGGCCCCGTTAGGCCGGGTAGGCGCCCTGCAGCACCATGTCGAAATGGCTGCGCACCGAATCGTTGCAGCGGCAGGAGCGTGCCGTCAGCGCGTCGAAGTCGCGGACCAAGAGCGCGCCGCGCCGCGTCTCCAGCAAGCCCGCGGCCTTGAACGTCTGCAGCACGCGGCTCGTATAACTGCGCCCCACGCCCAGCATCGTGGCCAGCTCCTCATGCGTCAGCGGCACCAGATCGCTGCCGGTGCGGTCCATCGCCGCCAAGATCCATTTGGCCGCGCGCTGGTCGATGCTGTGGATCGCGTTGCACGCGGTCGATTGAAAAATCTGCGCCAGCAGGCAATCCGCATAGCGGGCGAAGACGTGCCGTAAATTGGGCGAGCGCAGCTTCGCCGCCTCCAGCTTAGTGACCGGAAGTTGGAGAAACGGACCGCCGTATTTGACCGTGATCCGGCAATAGGCCGGAAGATGCCCAAGGCTCACGATGCCGCCGATCGCGCCCTCGCGCCCGACCAGCACCGTCTCCACATCGCGCCCGTCCTCGCCGCTGACCAGATAGGAGGCCAGGCTCGAGTCGCACGGGAAGTACACGAATTCGACGTTGTCGCCCGAGTTGTAAAGAAGGTCGCCGGCTTCCTTCGTCACCGGTTCCAGCACCGGCGCCAGCAGCGTGTAGTCATCCTCGCGCAGACGATGCAGGAGGTTGTTGCGCGGACGGCCCGTGGATGCGGCGGGGACGGTAGCGAGATCGAGCGACATGGACATATCCCAGAATTTGTTAAGAGATCGCCTGATAAATCATCGCTGTCTGTTCACTAGTGCACAGATAAAACGCGAATCGGCTGTTAGCGTTCCCGAAGAAGAGGGGATCAATCCCGCTTCTCCGTAGCCAATGCCACATGTCGGACGCGGGCTGCCTCCTTGGGGCCTCAAGTTCGGACGGAAATTCGCTTTCCCACCCCGAACCCTGGTTCCCGCCATGCCGACGCCCCCCATCCAAGGTGAGCCGATGCGCGCGCGTCTCCGCGCGGCGACCGAGAACACCCACGACGCCCTCGACGCCAAGATGGCGGCTCTGTTCGATAAGGGGCTGCCGGGTTACCGCGAATTTCTCCTTCTATCCGCCGGAGCCGTGCTGTCCTTGGAAGCGGCGCTGGAAACCGCAGGCGTCGCCGCCATCCTGCCGGATTGGAGCGAGCGGTCGCGCGGCGCCGCATTGCGGGCGGACCTGGCCGCGCTCGGGATCGCCGTGCCTCCGGTGATGGCCATACGGCTTCCGCGCGAGGAAGCCTATCTTTTCGGTGTCCTGTATGTTTTGGAGGCCTCCCGCCCGGACGCGAAGCGCCTGGCCGCGCGCGCCGAGGCCAATGCCGATCCGCGCGTCCGCGACGCGGTTGCCTATCTGAGGCACGGCGAAGGACAGGATTTGTGGCAGTCGTTCCTGGAGCGGCTGGAATCGTCGAAGGCGGTGCGCGACGCGCCCGACCGCGCGATCAGGGGCGCGCTCGCGACCTTCGCGGCCTTTGATCCGGGCTCGGGATCGGTTCCCCGGCCGCCGTCCGGCGGGCTGCCGCGCTACGACTGACCCTCGCCATGGAACCGGCGGCCCACCTTCGCGTTTTGGCAGGGAACACGAGGGGCATGAGGCGATGGACAGGCTTACGGTTCGGTACTCTTTGGCGGCGGCGGTCATTCTGACCGTGGTCACCATCGCCGTTTCGGCCATGGCCGAGAGCGGCCAATACCAGCCGCCTAGCCGTCCGGTCGACCCCGATGCTCGCCTGCCGGGCGTCGTTCGTCTCGAACAGTTTCTCAACCGGAACGGTGTCACCGGACTGAACGCCGTGAAGGGCCAGCCCGCCGTTGCCGCCCAACCGGCCCAGCCGGCGGCGGAGCAGCCTGTTCAGCCTCAGCAGCCACGGATCGAAACGGTCGTGCTGACGCCGCCGCCCGCGGCGGCCGCGCCGAGCCAGCCGGCGGTTTCGCAGCCGCGCGAGACAATGGCGGCGCCGGTCAATCCGCCCATGATCCGTATCGCAGCGCCGGCATTCAACGATGCGCCCGTGATCGCCGACGGCGCGCCGATGCAGGATGCCTCCATCCTCTACGCGCCGCCCGTGCGTGCGCCCTGGTGGGAGCGGTTGCTGGCTTCGCGCGAATTCCTCTATACGGCGATCTTCTGCCTGATCGTCGTGCCGGCGGGTGCACTCGCGGCCTCGACCATTCTCGGCCGCCGCCGCGAAGAGCGCGATCTGGCGCTTTACGACTGAACCTTTACGAGCCGCCCCAAATTTGCGCGGGGCTCCAACGGGTGGGATCGAGCGGGTTCTTCTCGGGCCGCCGCGAGGACGGCGCCGCGGCGTAAGTGCCGTTTTCCGCGGGCGATAACTGCAACGCGACACGCGGCATTTCCCGCAGAATTTCCTCCGACGTGACCAACACCGTGTAGGTGCGCGTGGTATTGCCCGCTTTACCCAGGTAGAGGCCGGCCAATACGAACTCCCTTCCCCTTTGCATCAAAAGGGGCGAGCCCGAATCGCCGGGCCGCGATTCGCAATCGCTGAGAAAGACGCCGACGGCGCCGTAGATGCGCATCAATGCGCAAGCGGCCTGCGTGGAGAATTGCGGCGTCTCATAGGTGCCGAAGCTGCCGTGAAAGAAGCGAAAAAGATCCTTGCCGTACGCCAGCACGGTGCGCTCGCGCATCGCCGCCAGGGGGAGGGCGCCCAAGGAGCGGCCGAGCGGCAGCGTGAGCTGGAGCACCGCCCAGTCGTCGCGCCAATCACCGAGGTCCTTGCTGGCGTGGCGATAATTCCAGTCCGCCACGGCATAGGTCTTGACCTGCGTTTCGATCTGAAACTTGCCATCGGAAAATCCGGCGAGAAATTTGAGCTGGCTCGGCGCCACCCATACGCCGTTGTCGCGCAGGCAATGCGATGCCGTCAGGGCGCGGTCGTCGCCGATCAGGACGGCGCCGCAGAATCCCGCTTTCGATGCCAGGCGGCCGAGCGCGGTCCATGGAAAGATGGAAGGCAGTTTGGGTGGCACGCCGATCGGCGCGGGCATGTCGGGATGAATGTCGATGACTTGGGCGCGGCTGCAGACACTCAAAAGGACCATCGCGGACAACAACGCCACAATGCGGAGCCGTCCGTGCTGACCTAACCCGTTCGGGCCGGGGATTCCGGCCCCAAGGCCAATCCCGCGCATCCGCCTTCCCCGGAAGGCACATCCCCCGAGGAAATCCTAAAAGTATCGAGTCGCTATAAACAAGGAAAAAAGGAGAAAGGCCGGGTCTTAGTTAACGCTGCACTTCATCTCGATCGGGCGCCCGGCATTCAGCGCATCGAGAATCGCATCGTTCTTCTCGTTGCACATGGCGACCTTGCCGGTCCAGCGGTCCAACCGGAACGTCAACGTCGAAGAACTGCTGATTTCCCAGCGAGAAGTGAAGGCGTATGTGGCTGCGATCATCA
>CAYZFH010000257.1:0-4798 GCA_964477375.1 uncultured Rhizobiaceae bacterium
GCACGATCGCCCAGCGCATCTATCGCGCCAAGGACATCACGGCCGACAAGGCGGTCCGCGATCGCGTGGCCGAATACCAGAAGGGCGGCTTCGGCAACTATCCGGTCTGCATGGCGAAGACACAGTACAGTTTCTCGACAGACGCGAACCTGCGCGGCGCGCCGACGGACCATATCGTTCCGGTCCGTGAGGTGCGCCTGTCGGGCGGCGCCGAGTTCATGGTCGCCGTGTGCGGCGAGATCATGACCATGCCCGGCCTGCCGCGCGTGCCGGCGGCCAATTCGATCTACATCAACGACAAGGGCCAGATCGAAGGGCTGTTCTGACGCGGCTTAAACCGCGTTGCGCGACTTGCCGCTGAGCGCTTCGGGTTTTCGTCCCGACCCGGCATAGAACGTCGCGATCACGGCCTCCACAGCCAGGCGGTGCCGCTCGCGCTCGGCATCGCCGAAGTCTTCCGCCGGCGGCACTTCGTGGTCGAAATGGTTCCACCTGTCTTCGCCATGCACCAGCATGGCGGACTCGCGGCCGTTCAGCTTCTTGCCGCTGGCGGGCACCATGTCGATCAGCATCCCCATGCGCCGGTCCTTCGTCAGGTTCGGCTCCGAGGCGTGCAGCACGGCCGTGTCGATCAAGATCCCTTCGCCTGCTTCGAGCGTCACATAGGTCGCGTTCGACTTGTCGAACTCGGTCGAAACGTAATGGCCGCGCGTCAGCATGCTGTAGGGATCGACCTTCTCCTTATGCGGCATGTCGCCCCATTTGTGGGAGCCGGGGATGATCTTGAGGCAGCCGTTCTCGACGGTGGCGGGTGTGAGCGCCAGCCAGCAGGTGATGATGCGCGGTTCGAACTTCAGATAGACCGTGTCCTGATGCCAGGAGACGTAGGTCTTGTTGTCGGGCGCCTTGTTGCGAAAGCCCACGTTCTCGCACATCACGTCGGAGCCGATCAGCGGTTCCATCGCGCGCATCAGCGTTTCGTTGCGCGTCAGCCCGTCGATCCAGCGGAACAGGAGATTGGCCTTCATGTCGATCAGCCCGACCTTGTCGGGATGGGCGCGTTCGAACGCCTCCAACTCGGCCCGGCAGGCGGCCGCGTCTTCCTTCGAGATGATGCGCACGGGCGCGACATAGCCCAGCCGCTCGAACCGGTCCTTGATCTCCTGGTCGGATGGCAGGCTGAACATGGACGCTCTCCCGCGATGGATCGTCTAGGCCAATCCGCCTAAAAAGCGTAGGGCGCTGGAAGAGGGCACGCAACCGCCGCGAGAGGGGTGGTGCTGGCAGCAGGATTTGAACCCGCGACCCCCTGATTACAAATCAGGTGCTCTACCAACTGAGCTATGCCAGCGATGCCCCTCGGCGGGCGGAGTATACAAGCGCCGAGTCTCCCTGGGAACGAAGCGCGCCATGCGATGGCCCGCCGTTGACAGGAAAGGAGGCCACCGGCAGTTTTTGCGCGCCGTCCGGCCTTTTCGGCCGCGGAACCTGGGGAGGTAGCGATGATCTATGAATATCGCGTCTACGTGGCGACGCCGGGCCGCATGCCGGAGGTTGGCGCTCGCTTTCGCGAGAAGACGATGACGATGTTCGCGAAGCACAAGTTCCGCGTCGTTGGCTTCTGGGAGCCGGTGGTCGGCGACACGTCCGAGCTGCACTATATTCTCGAGTGGGACGACATGGCCCATATGGCGAAGACCTGGGCCGGTTTCCGCGTCGATCCGGAGTGGGTCGAAATCCGCCGCCAGACGGAGGCCAACGGCGCCATCGTAGACAAGATCAAAAGCCAGATCTGGCGTCTGGCAGACTATTCACCCAAGCCCCGTGCCTCGTGAGGAAATAAGAGAATGAGTCCCGACAGCGCTCCCGCGCGCCCGTTCCAGGAATACGAATCCGAAAAGCTGATGCGCCGCATCGAGCGGGAGCCGCTGCCGGCCAATGTCGGAGCGTTGCTGAAGAGCGCGGCCGAGAAGTATGGCGATCAGCCGGCGATCTACTTCTTCGACGATGACGTGACGCTGACCTATCGCGAACTGGACGCGCGCACGCGGAAGATGGCTTCGGCCTTCGCCAAGCTGGGCATCAAGCACGGCACCCATGTCGGCATCATGGTCTACACCTCCGACGTGTACCCCACGACATGGCTGGCCCTGGCGCGGCTCGGCGCCGTCACGGTCGCCATCAATTACAACTACACGCCGCGCGAACTGAACTACATGCTCTCCGACGGCAAGGCCGAGTTCCTGGTGATGAACCATGAGCTTCTGCCGACGCTCGAGGGCATGGAAACCCATCCCGTGCCGAAGGACCGCGTCATCATGGTCGGCGCGGACGTACCGGGTTATCCGCTGCGCTGGGAAACGGTCTTGGCCTCGGGCGACGAGAACTTCACGCCCGCGAAGGAGCCCGTGCTGGATGACCTGATGAACATCCAATACACCTCGGGCACCACGGGCATGCCCAAGGGTGCGATGCAGCCGCAGCGCTATTGGCTCACCTTCGGCCGCGTCGGCGCGGCGCAGTTCCAGGACAAGCTGAAGCGCATTCTTCTGGCCCAGCCGTTCTATTACGTGGACGGCCAGTGGCTGTGTCTGGTCACGATCTTCCAGGGTGCCACGCTGTATGTCGCGCGCAAGCAGAGTGCCTCGCGCTTCTTGGGTTGGTTGAAGCAGTTCAAGATCAACTACTGCAATTTCCCCGAGGTGGTTTCCAAGCAGCCGGAATCGCCGGACGACAAGGACAACGACCTGATCGTCATGTCCGCCTACAGCCACCGGCGCGAGAATTATCGCTGGTACGAGAAGCGTTACGGTTGCCTGGCGCGCCAGGGCTTCTCGATGACCGAGGTCGGTTGTGGAATCTATGTGCCGATGGAGGCCGACCACATGACCGGCTCCGGCACCGTCGGTACGCCGGTCGCTTTTCGAGAAGCGATGGTGGCCGATGCCGAGGGCAATCCCGTGCCGCGCGGCGAAGTGGGCGAACTGTGCATCCGCGGCGCCGGTATCCTGCAGGGCTATTTCAACAAGCCCGAGGCCAACGCCAAATCGTTCCACCCGGGCGGCTGGTTCCGTACCGGCGACACGGCGCGCCACGATCCCGACGGCTGGTTCTATTACCTCGGCCGCATCAAGGACATGGTGAAACGCAGCGGCGAGAACGTCTCGGCCGTTGAGGTCGAGGGCGTTCTGCGCGGTGTCGACGGTGTCATGGAAGCGGCGGTCCTGCCCGTGCCCGACGAGCTGCGCGGCGAAGAGGTGAAAGCCTATCTGCTGCTGGCCCCCGGCAAGACGGAAAAGGATGTGACGCCCGAGACGGTGGTCGCCCACTGCGAGAAGAACCTCGCGAAGTTCAAGATCCCGCGCTACCTGGAATACGTCACCGAGTTCCCGCGCACGCCGAGCCTAAAGATCAAGAAGTCGGCGCTGATCGCGGCCAAGCCGGATCTGCGCGCCGGTTCCTACGACCGGCAGGAGAAGGCGTGGAAGTGACGAACTAGCCCTTTGAAGCCGCCCGCCGTTGGCGGGTGGCTTCGTAGAGGGCGATCGCCGCCGCGTTCGACATATTCAGGTCGGCGACCGGACCGCCGGTCGGTAGGCGTGCCAGAAAGTCACAGGACTCCCGGGTCAGACGGCGCAGGCCCGCCCCTTCGGCGCCGACCAAAAGGGCGATCCGCCCCTTGAGGTCGATGGCCTCCAGCGGCTTGTCGGCTTCGCCGGCCAGACCGACGCACCAGACATTGGCCTCTTTCATCTCGTCCAAGGCCCGGGCCAGGTTGGTCACCATGACCAACGGCACCAGCTCCAGGGCGCCCGAAGCGGCCTTGGCCAGGGTGCCGGTGACCGAGGGGGCATGGTCCCGGGGCAGGATCACGGCCACGGCGCCGAAAGCGGCGGCGGATCGTAATACCGCACCAACGTTATGGGGGTCGTTGGCCCGGTCCAGAATGACGAAGAGAGCCTCAGGACCAGATTCCTCTAAAAGCGCGGTCAAATCCCGCTCGGGCAAAGGTTCGACGCGTAGCGCGATACCCTGATGAACGACCCCGGGCGGCAAAAGCCGGTCGATCTCCTCCCGGGCCATGATCTCGGCCTGGGGGGAACCGGGGGGCGGAGCCACCTCGGCCAGGGCCTCTCGGGTGGCCACCAAGCGCATACAATGGCGCCTGGGATTGGCCAGGGCGGCCTTGACGGGGTGGACGCCAAAAAGCCACTGTCCGCTCATCGGGGCGGCTTGTGGATAGTTCTTGGTTTTTAAGGGCTTGCGTCTGCTCATGGTGGTCCTTATTATGCCACGAAACTTGGCGCATAAGCGAGCCGTGCGGCGTCGCATTAAATGATGTGACGTCACTACGGCTGTTTGCGTCTTTCATAGAGATACGGAGAGAAATCAGGTCACGGTCGCGGGTCCGCCGCCTCGAATGGCCATTGGACTGATGCGGAGGGGTGCCCGAGTGGCTAAAGGGGACGGACTGTAAATCCGTTGGCGCACGCCTACGTTGGTTCGAATCCAACCCCCTCCACCAACCAAGGCCTCGGGGAAAGGCGCGATACGGGATGGAAGCGCGGGTGTAGCTCAATGGTAGAGCTCCAGCCTTCCAAGCTGGAGACGTGGGTTCGATTCCCATCACCCGCTCCAGCCTGCGACTGGACGACTGAAGCGAGAACGGCTCGGACCGATGTCCCAGAGGGGCGGCCGAGTTTGGAAGTTGAGACGTGAACGCCAGCTAGGGAAGTCGGGAAAATGGCGAAGGCGAAGTTTGAGCGTACGAAGCCGCACTGCAACGTTGGGACGATTG
>CAYZFH010000258.1:0-4771 GCA_964477375.1 uncultured Rhizobiaceae bacterium
GGGCCGGCATCGGCGCCGCCGCGCTCGCGTTTCCGGCGGTGCTCACACCGCGCAAGACCCGCGCCGCCACGCGCATTGTTGCGCGCGATCCGGGCGGTCCGTGGGAAAAGGCGATGGCGGAAGCCATCTACAAGCCGTTCCGCGAAGCCACCGGCATCGAGGTGGTGGGCGTCGCCGGTCAGCACGATCCGACCGCCATCGTGAAGGCCATGGTCGAGACCAAGGTCTATCAATGGGACGTCTTCATCCTGGGCAACATGACCAACGAGGTCTTGATGAGCCAGAGCCTGTTGGAGAACTTGAATATCAATGACGATCCCGCGGTGCAGGAGATCCCGGCCCAGTACAAAACACCCACCATGATCGGCAGCTACAACTACGCCGCCGTCCTGGCCTATCGCACCGACGTCTATCCGGCCAAGGGCAAGCCGCCCACCGGCGGCTGGAAGGATATGTGGGACGTGAAAGGCATTCCGGGCCGGCGCGGCATGCGCAAGTTTCCGCAAGAGGTCTTGGAAGAGGCGCTGCTCGCCGACGGCGTCACGCCCGACAAGCTCTATCCGCTCGACGTCGACCGCGCCTTCAAGAGTTTGGACAAAATCAAGAAGGACGTCGCCATCTGGTGGAGCGGCGGCGCCCAGACGTCACAGATGCTGAAGACCGCTGAGCTCGATATGTGCACGTGCTGGAACGGCCGTGCGCAAACCGTGATCGACGACGGAGCGCCGGTGGCGATCTCCTGGAACCAAGGGCTGATGAGCTATGACGGCTGGTGCATCGCGAAGGGATCGCCCACCGCCGACATCGCGCGCCAGTTCATCAAGTTCGCGTCGATCGCCCAGCGTCAGGCCGCCTTCACGCCGTATGCGGCTTACGGCCCGACCAATCCCAATGCGATGAAGTTCGTGGATGCGGCCCGCGCCAAGACGCTGCCGTCGTTCCCGGAGAACGCGAAGCTCACCGTGCCGACAAGCCCTGCCTATTGGGGCCCGACACAGACGCAGCTACTGGAACGCTTCAACCAGTGGATGCTGAGCTGAGCTAGGTCACGATCCCGGGCGTCAGCCCCGCATCGCCTCGATTTGGCGGGGGTAGGCGCCCGGGTCGACCTGGACGTCGATGAGGGCCGGGCCGTCGCCGGCGAACGCCTCATCCAGCGCGCGGTCCAAAGCGGCCGCATCCGCCACGCGCCACGACCGGCAGCCGAAACCTTGCGCGATGGTGGCGAAGTCGATCGCGCCATAGCGCACGCCGCGCGTCGGCATCTGCCGCTTCTGCTGCTTGATGTCGATGAGGGACAAAGCGCCGTCGTTAAAGACGACGACCACGATCTTGCTGCGCTGCTCGACGGCGGTGGCCAGTTCTGACACGCACATCAAGAGCCCACCGTCGCCGGTGAAGCAGACCACCGGCCGCTCCGGCTCGACCAATGACGAGCCGATGGCCGAGGGCAGGGCATAGGCCATGGTCGACAGGCCGTTCGAGATCAGCACGCCCGACGGCTCGTCGGCCTGCCAGAAACCCATGGCCGAGAACATATGCGCGCCCGCATCGACTGTGGCGCGGGTGCCGCGCGGCGCCTTGCGCGCGACCGCCTCGACCAGCGCCGAGGGCGAAAGGCCTTGCGTAGTCTCCACCCGCAATGCATCGCGCATCTTGGCCTTCAGCGTCTTGATCTCGTCCGGCTTCCACTGCGAATCACATGTCTGCGCGCGCAGCGCATCGAGCGCCGGTGTCAACGGACCGATCAGGGAAACGTCCGGTGTCTTGTAGTGTGGCAGGCCGCCGACGCGGCCAATCTCGATGATCGGCGCCTTGTAGCGCCAGGGTTGCGGGATCAGTTCGATCGGATCGAAGCCGATCAGGATGATGACGTCGGCCTGGGACAGCGTCGGTGCTTCCAGCGCGCCGCCGGTGGTCAGGCCGACCGTGTACGGACCGCTTTCCGCCACGATGCCCTTGGCCTTGTAGGTGGCGAGAACGGCGGGTTTGACCGCCTCGACGAAACGGCGCACGGCGTCGCTTTCCTCGCGCGCCTGTACGCCGACGATCACGGCGGGGCGCTTGGCGTTCGCCAGCAGGCGTTTCGCGGCGGCTAGCGTATCGGCGTCGATGGACGCTGCGTCGGGTGTGCGGCGCTGGGCCGCGCCCTTCGCCGGCGCCGCGGCTTGGCGGCTCGACAGGTCGAAATGGACGGGGCCCTGCGGATGGGCGACGGAGCGCTCCAACAGCGCCACGATATCGGCCGCACTGTCGCCGGCCTTCAGCATCATCGAGCCTTTCGCGATCGGGCCGAACATCGCGCCGTGATCGACGGCCTGGTGGCTGACATAGGCGTCGCGCTCGGCGTCGAAGCAATCGGTCAGGATCACGACCGGGGCGCGGTCGAGAAGGGCATAGGCCACGCCGTTCGCCGCCGCCGCGGCACCCGGCCCGAGGCCGGTCAGCACGACGCCCGGCACGCCCGTGATCTCGGCGGACGCCGCGGCCATGAAGGTGGCCGAGGTCTCGGTGCGCGCGAGCACGAAATCCAACCCGCGCTGTGCGCCTGCCTCGATGATGTCGAGGCTCGAGCCGCCGCCCGGGATACCGAACATGCGCTTCACGCCAAAGGCGGCGAGCGCGTCCACGAGCGCGCCCGCGATGGTCGATGCGGTCATTGCCTTGTCCCGATGATTGATCGTCAGTAGCCGAGGGCGCAGCCGTCCTTGCGCGGATCGGAGCCGCCGACGAGCACGCCGTCGTCGTCCATCCAAACCGCTTGTCCGCCGCCATAGGGCTTGTCCACGCGCGCGACCTTGTGGCCGAGCTTGGCCAAGCCTTCGGCCGTCGCCTCGGGCACGCCGTGCTCCAGATTGGCCTGGCCGTCCCAATAGAAGGCGCGGGGCAGGTCGAGTGCCTGCTGCACGTTCATGCCGTGGTCGACCACGTTGCTTAGGAAATGCGCCTGGCCCACGGGCTGGTACTGGCCGCCCATGACACCGAACGGCATGACTGTCTTGCCGTTCTTCTGCACCATGCCGGGAATGATCGTGTGCAGCGGACGCTTGCGCGGGCCGATGCAGTTGCGGTGCTTGGGATCGATGACGAAGCCCGAACCGCGGCTCTGCAGCAGCACGCCGCTTTCCGGCGCGGTCAGGCCGCAGCCGAAGCCGTCGAAGATCGAGTTGATGAAGCTGATCGCGTTGCCCTCGCCGTCGACGACCGACAGATAGACCGTGTCGTTGTGGGTGGGGAAGGGCGAGCGCGGCAGTTCCGTCATCGCGCGGTCGCGCTTGATATGCGCGCGCATCTCGTCGGCATAGGCCTTGGACAGCATCTGCTCGACCGGCACCTTGGCCTTGCGCTGGTCGGCGACCAGGTCGTTGCGGTCGCGATAGGCGATGCGGCTGGCTTCCATCTGAAGGTGGAAGCGCTCCGTGCCGAGCGGGTCGAGCGACTTCAGGTCGAAGCCCGACAGGATGTTCAGGATCATCAGCACGATGATGCCCTGGCCGTTGGGCGGGCACTCGAACACCTCGTAACCGCGATAGGCGGTCTTGACCGGTTCGACATACTCCGGCTCGTACGCCTCGAAATCCTCGACCGTGTGAAGCCCACCGAACTGGTTCAGGTGCTTCACCATGTCTTCGGCGATCTTGCCCGCATAAAAAGCGTCGCGGCCGCGTTCGGCGACGGCGCGCAGGGTGGCGGCGAGGGCGGGCTGGCGGTGCACTGCGCCCGCGCGCGGCGACTGGCCGTTCGGCAGGAACGTGCGCACGGAGCTGTCGTCATGGCGCAGCCGTTCTCCGTCGGCCTTCCAATCGGCGGCCACGCGCGGTTGAATCGTATAACCGTCCGACGCCGCGCGGATCGCGGGCGCCAAAATCTCAGCCAGGCTTTTCTTGCCGTGATCGGCGGCCAGACGCGCCCAGGCGCCGACGCAGCCCGGTACGGTCGCGGCATGGGCGCTGCGGCTGTCGATCGACGTGATGCCTTGTTTCTGGAACCACTCGACGGTGGCCTTGGCGGGCGCGTGGCCCGAGCCGTTGAGTGCGATGATCTTGCCGCCCTTGGGCGCATAGAGGACGAAGCAGTCGCCGCCGATGGCGGTCATGTGCGGCTCGACCACGCACTGCACGGCGCAGGCCGCGATGGCGGCATCCACCGCGTTGCCGCCCGCGCGCAACATGTCGATCGCCGTCAGCGTCGCCAGCGGATGGGAGGTGGCGGCCATGCCGCGCGAGCCCAGCGAGGGAACGCGGCCGGAGCCTTGGAAGTCTTTCTGTGTGAAATCCAACATGTCACTTGATCTCGTAATCTGACCAGGTTTCAAAACAATTGTTGCGCGCCAGCGTCATGACGCCGATCGTCGCACGGCAGCCGATGCCGACCTTCTCTCCATATACCTCATAGAAGAGGTCGGAGACACCGCTCGACACCTTATGCACGTCGTAGAAGGTCGGCGCGCTGACCACGAAGTGCAGCATGCGGATCACGCCCTTGACGCGATCCAGGCTGCCCAAGGCCTGCTTGATGCCGGCCAGGCAGTTGATGCCCGTGATGCGCGCGGCCTGATAGCCCTGGTCCTCGGTGACAGTGTCGCCGAGGCGGCCGGGATAGAGGACCTCGCCGTTGATTTGCGGGATCTGGCCGGAAAGCGTCAGGATTTTCCCTACGATGTGATACGGCTTCATGCGGCCGTAGTTCTGCCCGTCGTATTTGTTCTCACGTCCGAAGTCCGGCAGTTGGATGCCGAGCTGTTCGAGCCGCTTTTCCGCCGACATCGCGC
>CAYZFH010000259.1:0-4759 GCA_964477375.1 uncultured Rhizobiaceae bacterium
GGGCGTAATGGTCGAGCCCGACGCCGGCACTTTCGTGATAGTCGATCCAGCGCAGTTCGCGCCCCACCTGCTGGACGAACCAGATGGCGGTTGAATCGCCGATGCCGAGATCCCAGGCCGTGTGCACCGGTAAGGCAGGTTCCCACGGCACATGGCCGATGCGGCCCGCGCGCTCGGCGTCGGCCAGAAGTTTTGCGTAGTAGGCGCCGACGATGCCGGCGGCGAAGGAGCATTCGAACTCCTGCTCGAATTCGTCGTCGTCCATGTCGAGCCGCGCGGCTTCGAGCTCGCCGGGCGGGATGATGCCGGTCTCGGACGCGCGGCGCAGCGCGGCGAACCAGGATGGGTCGCCCGCCGCCATCTTGGCCGCGGCGTCTCGGTAGAGATCGTGGAACGCGTTGCGCCCCTTGGGCGTGCCGATGAAGAGCGCCGTGCCCTGCCGGTCGGACAAGGCCGGACGCACCACCTGGCTCCAGGCCGTGGGCTGCATCTGGCCGTATTCGTCCAACACCACGCCGTCGAGATAGAGGCCGCGCAAGGCGTCCGGATTGTCGGCGCCGTCGACGAAGATGCGCCGCCCGCCCCACAGATCGATGCGCAGCTCGCCCTCGCGCACCGCACGCTCCGGCAGATGGGCGGTGAAGCGCTTCAGGTAATCCCACGCCACCCGCTTGGCCTGTTTGCGCAGCGGCGCCAAATAGGCGTGGCGCGGATCGGGCCGTTCACAGCGAAGCGAGCGGTCGATCAGCTCGTTGACGGCCAACACCGTCTTGCCGAAGCGGCGATGGCAGACCAGGACCGAGAAGCGCTGGATCGCTTCGTGCAACTCCTGTTGATGCGCGCGGGGTTTGTAGACCGACCGCGGAGGCACGCTAAGGGTCATCGCGGCGGCGGATAGGGGAGACGACGACGATCGGCCGCTCCTTCTTCTGCGCGCTCTTCTTCGCCGCGGTCTCCGGCTCGAGCTTGCCCCAAGCGCGGTCGAGGAAAAGCTGCGCCGCTGCGACGCGCACAGAAGCGGGCGCGGTCGTGTCGTTGATGATCCGGGCCAGGGCGAAAACGACGGGAATGCTCTTGCGCCGGAAAAGCTTTTGGATCGCGCGGTCGCCCTGTTTGGTTTCGAGCTTCGCCCGGATCGCGCGCGTGCCGTGCCGGCCGCCGGGGCTGCCGGACTCACCTTTCTTGAATCGGCGAAGGTTCGACCGGCCGGAATCGTCCATAGGCGCCTCGCACGGGAAACCGGAAAGAAAAAGCCCGCCGCGGCGCTTGCCGTGCGGGCCCATTTCTCACTGTTGAAAATAATCCTATTTCAAATCGGATTCGGGCACAAGGGAAAAATGGGATTTGTCCCAAAATACTTCATGCCTTTGCTGTTGAAAGGAAATCAGGAGCTTCGCGTGAGAGCGGCCGATTGCCCGGCCCGTTTCCGGCTTGCTAGCCTGATCCGGCAGAAGCGGGGGCTTTCATGCAGCAATTACGACGGTTCGCGACCGGCGCCGCCATGTCCGGCGCGCTGGCGTTCTTCGCCGCGGTTGCGCCGGCCGAAGCGGCGGACCCGGTGGGCGAGTTCAAGGCCGGCACCATTTGGAACGGCTCGGCGCGCTACAGCAGCAAGGACAACAGTTTCTTGCGCTGCGGCATGTCCGCCAAGTTCCCCGAAGGGCTGGAGCTGTTTTTCGCGCTCGACCCCAAAGGCGTGCTGGGTCTCGACATCTACGGCCCGGACGACATGGACGCGCCCCCACCCGGCGGCAAAGTCCCGGTGACACTCAGCATCGATGGGCGCGCTTTCCGCCCGCTCGCGATGGATGTCGACGACTATGCGCTCGAAATGGAAGAGTTGTGGCTGTTCACCGATCTGACGCCAGCCGGCGACTATCTGCCGGCGCTCAAGAAAGGCAAAACCATCACCGTCTCCTTGCAAGGCCAGACCGTGGAGAAGCCGCCGCAGCCGAAGACATGGACCTATACCGCCGCGCTGACGAGCGCCGCCGAAGCGTTTCAGGCGCTCGAGGCTTGCGTCGCCAAACATGCCGGCACCACCGGCCCTTCCGCGGCGCCCAAGACGGGAAGCGCGCCGAGCGCCAAGACGCCGGACGGCGGGGCGACCAGCGGTCCGACCAAGGGTTCGACCGGCGTCACCAAAAAGGCTGCGAGCTATGGCGCCATCGCCGTGGGCGAGGACGGCGACGATCTGATCACCGGCATCAGCAGCAAGCTCCCGAGCCTCGAAGAGGCCATGAATGCGGCCGTCGAGATCTGCCAACGCGGGGGCGGCTTCTGTCAGGTGCGCGCGACGATGGACCTGGCCACGCCGTGCGGCGCGGTCGCGGGCGGCGACGATTCCGGCGGCGGCCCGGTTTACGCCTGGGGCACCGGCCTGACGAAAGCCGAGGCCGAACTCGCCGCCATGCAAGCCTGCAGCGCGGATGCCATTGGCTGCCGGGTTTCGCTCAGCAAGTGCGTGAACCCGTGATCGGGCGCGATCACGTCCCGCCGGACACGGGTTTTTTCGAATCGGACTTCGGCGGATAGCCGGAAGGCACCTGCAGAACGTTTTCATCGTTCTCGTCGACGATCTGACACACGCAATCCGTCGTGTCCAAAGATCTGCAATACGTCATCGCCCAATTTTCCGCGGTATCCAAGCGGCGGGTCCGCGCGTAGAAGTTCCAATGCTTGATCGGAATGCGGTCCGGTGTCGCTTCGGCCCACACGATACAAGCGACCAGGGCTTTCTGGACCTCTTCATTGCGATAGCGATTTTTGACGCCGCTATGATCCCCCGAATAGCGACCAATTCCTTGCGTGCCGCCTTCGTTGCGTTGAAGGATATCGCCCATCAAAAGCGCATATGCGCGGTCCTTCACGTCGTCCGCGCGGGCAGCGGCGCCGCAGAATAAGACGGCCAAAAGCGCGGCCACGAACACCGATTTGATCGCCATCGCTATTCCCCCGGAGTACGCAAGCGTCATCCTGCCTGCGGTTTTAGTTTACAACGCCTGCCAAGGATCAATGACCGGATTCTCGCGGCCTTGCCGCTCGGCCAAAAAGCAAAACGGCGCGGCCGTTGACCGGCCGCGCCGTCGCTAAAGCAGTAAGGAGTGGCTTAGCGGCCTTTGAAAACCGGCTCGCGCTTCTGCTCAAACGCCGTGGTGCCTTCCAGATTGTCTTCGCTCATCATCGACGCCACGACCGCCTCGGTCTCCATGGCCAGCGCCGTCTCGAACGACGATTCGAGCGCGCGGTCCAGCATCTGCTTGTGCAGCGAGACGACGATCGGCGCGCGCGTCGCGATGCGGCGGGCCAGCTTCTCGGCGGTTTCGCGCACCTTGCCCTGGGGCGCCAGCTCGTCGACCAGGCCGATGCGATAGCCTTCCTTGGCGTCGATGAACTCGCCGGTCAGCGCCAGGCGCTTCGCGCGCGACAGGCCGATCTTGCGCGGCAGGATGAAGGTGCCCGCGTTGGTGATGCAGGCGCCGACCGTCACCTCGGGGAAGCCGAACTTGGCGTTCTCCTCGGCCACCACCAGGTCGCAGCAGATCACGACCTCGCAGCCCGCGCCGACGGCGTAGCCCTGCACGGCGGCGATGACCGGGATCTTCATGTTCTGGATGCGGCGCGAGGTGCTCTGCGCGGCGTGGACGAAGCGGCGCAGATCGGCGGCCGAGGTCTTGCCCGCGCGCACCTTCTCATTGTGCTTCTTCAGGTCCGTCAAATCGGCGCCGGCCAGGAACGCGCGGCCTTCGCCCGCCAGGATCAGGACGCGCAGCTCGGGGTCCTCGGCCACTTCGGCCAGGCGCTTGTCCAAGAGGGCCCAGCTATCCATCCGCATGGCGTTCAAGACGTTGGGCCGGTTGAAGATCAGCCAACCGACATGGCCGTCCTTGCGCAGGAAAATCTCGTTCTCGCTCATGGATGCTCGTCCTTTCGTGAGGGATACCGACAGAGAGGTCGGATAACCGACCCACAGGTCGGTCGAACTATCTCCGTACGGGCCCCGCGCTGTCAAATCGCCGGGGCTTCGCGGCGTTCAAACGCGGACCAAGCCGCCATCGATGACCAGGTTGGAACCGCTCATATACGTATTCTCCGGCCCCACGAGCCAGGACGCGAAGGCCGCGATCTCGCCGGGCTGCGCCATACGCCCGATGGGGATGCGCGCCTCCAAGGCCGGCACATCGATGTCCTTCGCCTCGGCGACCATGTCGGTATAGATGAAGCCCGGCGCGATCGTGTTGACCAGGATGCCGTCGCGCGCGACCTCGGGTGCGAGCGCGGCGGTCAGGCCGTCGATGCCGAATTTCGTCGAGGAATACGGCACGCGCTTCTCGCGGCTGATGATGCCATAGATCGAACCCACGTTCAGGATGCGGCCCCACTTGGCCTTGCGCATCGCGGGCACCACCGCGCGGCACAGGATCATGGGCGCCACGAGGTTGATATCGTGCACCTGCCGGAACTCCTCGGTCTTGAGCTCGGCAATGCCGCGCTCGATCCCGATGCCGGCGTTGTTCACCAAAATCAACGGCCCGCGCTTGGCAATCAGCGACGCGAAGGCTTCGGTGGCCTCCGCATCGGTGAAATCGACGTCCATGTATTCGCAACCCTTGGGCGGCTTTCCGCCGGGCTTGGTCCCCGTGGCGATGACATGGGCGCCGTCGTCGCGCAGCCGCTCGGCGATGGCGTAACCCAGTCCCCGCGTGGCGCCCGTGACGAGGGCCAGTTTTCCGTCATGCGGCTTTGTCATCGGTATTCC
>CAYZFH010000260.1:0-4707 GCA_964477375.1 uncultured Rhizobiaceae bacterium
GGCGCATGACGCGATAGATTTCCATCAGCGCGTCCTGGCGCGAGGTGTTCTTGTCCGCGGCCAGGGTGTTGCGGATGTAGGGACCGACGTTGACATGGTCGATCGCCAGCGTCGCCAGCTCGTCGATGCCGGCATCGGCCAGCGCCGTCAGGATTTCCTCGGTGATTTCCTGACCGGCCTCGAGATAGATCTCGCCCGTCTTGTTGTTGACCACGTCCTGCGCGGCATAACGGCCGACCAGATCGGTGTCGTCGACCTGGATTTCCTTCAGGCCCTTTTCCTTGAAGCGGTTGTTCAGCGCGATGGTCAGCTTGGTGCCGGCCTCGGCCACGACCTTGCCGGTCTTGGCGTCGATCAGATCGCGCAGAAGCTTCACGCCCTTCATGCGCTCGGGCACGAAGTCGGTCTTCCAGCCGCCTTTCTTGACGCGGTCGAACACGACCGTGTCGTAGAAGTAGGACAGGATCTCCTCCGGCGACATGCCGGTGATCTCTTCCTCATTGACCGGCTGGCCGGCTTCCACCAGCTCGGCGCGGCGCTTCGCGCCCGCCATGCTGTCGAGCGCGAGCAGGAGTGTCGTCACCGGCAGCTTGCGGCGGCGGTCGATACGGACATAGACGAGGTCCTTGGCATCGAATTCGAAGTCGAGCCAGGAACCGCGATAGGGAATGACGCGCGCGGCGAACAGGAACTTGCCCGACGAGTGGGTCTTGCCACGGTCATGGTCGAAGAAGACGCCCGGCGAACGGTGCATCTGCGACACGATGACGCGCTCGGTGCCGTTCACCACGAAGGTGCCGTTGACCGTCATCAGCGGCAGGTCGCCCATATAGACGTCCTGCTCCTTGATGTCGCGCACGGAGCGGGCGCCGGTCTCCTCGTCCACGTCCCACACGACGAGACGCAGGGTGACCTTGAGCGGCGCAGCGAAGGTCATGCCGCGCTGCTGGCACTCCTCGACGTCGTACTTGGGCTCTTCGAATTCATAGCGGACGAACTCCAAGCGCGCGCGCTCGGAGAAGTCGCGGATCGGGAAAACGGATTTGAAGACTTCCTGAAGGCCGACTTCGAGGCGTCCGTCCGGCTGCGTGTCCATCTGCAGAAAGGCAGCGTAGGAATTCTTCTGAACCTCGATGAGGTTCGGCATCACGGCGATTTCGTGGATGCGTCCGAAGGTCCTGCGAATGCGCTTGCGGCCGGTGAACGAGCTGGTCATTCGGAATTCCTCTTCGCCAATATCCCGCCGACATGCGGGCCGTCTTCCCAAGGGGCGCGCCGGCGCGCCCAAACGGACGCGCCGGCTTGCCTCGATTGCGGGCGAAAACCGCCGCCCGCAGGCCGTTTCCGGCCTGCTACTTCAATTCGACCTTGGCGCCAGCGCTCTCGAGCTGGGCCTTGATCTTCGCAGCTTCGTCCTTCGACACGCCGTCCTTCACAGGCTTCGGCGCGCCCTCGACCAGGTCCTTGGCTTCCTTCAAGCCCAGGCCCGTGATCGCACGGACTTCCTTAATGACGTTGATCTTCTTGTCGCCCGCATTGGCCAGGACGACCGTGAAGCTGTCCTGTTCCTCGGCAGCGGCGGCAGGAGCCGCGCCACCGGCCGCCGCAACGGCAACCGGAGCGGCAGCGGAAACGCCCCACTTCTCTTCAAGCATCTTCGAAAGCTGAGCCGCCTCGATGACGGACAAAGCCGAAAGGTCTTCCACGATCTTCTCGAGATTAGCAGCCATATCTGTGTCTCCTTGGCTTGAACTTCAATAGCGCCGCAGCTTCACGCCGCCGCGTCCGTCCTGCTGTAGGCGCCCAGAACCCGCGCGAGCTGGCCCGCGGGGGCCTGAAGGACCATGGCCACGCGCTGGGCCGGGGTCTGCATGAGACCCGCGAGCTTGGCGCGCAGTTCATCGAGGGAGGGCAGCGAGGCGAGGGTCTTCACTCCCGCGGCGTCCAGAACCTGGTCGCCGAAGAAGCCACCCACGATCGTGACCTTCTCGTTATCCTTCGCGTACTGGACTGCCACCTTGGCAGCCGCCACCGGGTCCTGTGAGAACGCGATGGCGGTCGGACCGACGAACAGAGAGGCAAGCGGCTCGAACTTCGTGCCCGCCAAGGCTCGCTTGGCGAGACGATTCTTCGTCACTTTGTAGCCGGCGCCTGCCTGCCGCATCCGGCGACGCAAGTCCGAAGACTCGGTCACCGTCAGACCCGCGTGCTGAGTCACCACCACCATGGTGGCTTCCTCGAACGTGCGGTGCAGTGAGGTCACCAGCTGTTCTTTTTGTGCGCGTTGCACGTGCCGATCTCCAATCTTTGCCGGCCTTCGCCCCAAAGGGCTCGGACCGTCCGGCCTAGAACAAACTCTCCGGTACAGCCGAAGAGCCGCTGGTTTCCCTGCCCCAGAAGTTCAAGCCGCCGGTCCTTGAGCGCTAATGCTCGGGATCGAACGGTCTTCACATCTGTCTCATGCGGGCGGCGGACCCTTAAGCCTTGGGGACGAATCCCCGCGGCACCCGCATTCTCGGACAGGCGGACGACAGGGCACGGCCCGGTCGCCCGTCTTTCGCCACGCCCGCCCGAAGACGGACGCGGCAAAACCCGTGTTACGCCGCGGCGCCCGCGCGGCCGATATCCAGCGTGGTCAGGTCGAGCTTCACGCCCGGCCCCATCGTCGAGCTGATGGACACCTTCTTGATGAAGTTGCCCTTGATGCCCGACGGACGGGCACGCGACACCGCGCCGATAAGCGCGTTGATGTTCTCGACGAGCTGCTGCTCGGTGAAGCTGGCCTTGCCGACGCCGGCATGGACCAAACCGGCCTTCTCGGCGCGGTACTGCACCTGGCCGCCTTTGGCACCCGCGACAGCCGCGGCCACGTCATTGGTGACCGAGCCGATCTTCGGGTTCGGCATCAGGCCGCGGGGGCCCAAGACCTTACCCAGACGGCCGACGACGGCCATCATGTCGGGCGTTGCGATGCAGCGCTCGAAATCGATCTGGCCCTTTTGAATCGTCTCGGCCAGATCCTCGGCGCCGACCAGGTCGGCGCCGGCCTTCTTGGCTTCCTCGGCCTTGGCGCCGCGCGCGAAAACGGCCACGCGCACCTTCTTGCCCGTGCCGTTCGGCAGCGTGACCACGCCGCGCACGGCCTGGTCCGACTGCTTGGCATCGATGCCGAGATTCATCGAAATCTCGACCGTCTCGTCGAACTTCGCCTTGGCGTTGGCCTTGATCATCTTGACCGCATCGGTGAGCGGATAGGTCGCCTCGCGATCGATCTTTTCGTACGCCGTGTTCAGGCGCTTTCCCTTGCCGGTCATGTTTCTTACTCCACCACCTGAAGGCCCATCGAGCGCGCGGTGCCGGCGATCATGCTGGCGGCCGCCTCGACGTCGTTGGCGTTCAAATCTTTCATCTTCGTCTGCGCGATCTCGCGCACCTGCGCCATCGTCACCTTACCGGCATGCGCGTCAACGCCGGTCGCCTTCGAACCCTTCTCGATGCCCGCGGCCTTGCGCAGCAGGAAGCTGGCCGGCGGCGTCTTCGTGATGAAGGTGAACGAGCGGTCGGAATAGACGGTGATGACCACCGGCACGGGGTTGCCCGCGCCGAGGTTCTGCGTCTCCGCGTTGAACTTCTTGCAGAACTCCATGATGTTCACGCCGCGCTGACCGAGCGCGGGGCCGATGGGCGGCGACGGATTCGCCTGGCCCGCGGGCACCTGGAGCTTGATGTAGCCTTCGATCTTCTTCGCCATCTTCCTACTTCCTTATCGAGACGCGATTAAACGCGTCCTCAGAGCTTTTCGACCTGCGTGTACTCGAGTTCGACCGGCGTCGAGCGGCCGAAGATCGAGACGGCAACCTTGATGCGCGACTTCTCCTCGTCGACCTCTTCCACCAGGCCGTTGAACGAGGTGAAGGGCCCGTCGCTGACGCGGACCTGCTCGCCCACTTCGAAGGTGACGGCGGGCTTCGGTCGCTCGACGCCCTCCTTCACCTGCTTCTGGATCCGCATGGCCTCGGCTTCGCTGATCGGCGTGGGCTTGCCCTTGCCGCCGAGGAAGCCCGTGACCTTGGGCGTGTTCTTGACCAGGTGCCAGGTCTCGTCCGTCAGATCCATCTTCGCCAGCACATAGCCGGGGAAGAACTTGCGCTCGGAACTGACCTTCGAACCCTTGCGGACCTCGACCACTTCTTCGACCGGGACCAGGACTTCCTCGATCATGGGCTCGAGGCCCTTCTGGACGGCCTGCTCGCGAATCGCCGCGGCGACCTTCTTCTCGAAGCCCGAGTAAACGTGAACGACGTACCAGCGCGCGGTCATATCCGTCAGCTTCCGATCCCAAGAATCATACGCACGCCAAAGCCGAGAATCTGGTCGACCAGGAACAGGAACACGGCCGCGAAGAACGCCATCAGGAAAACCATCGCGGTGGTCAGCAGGGTCTCTTTCCGCGAAGGCCACGTGACCTTCAGCGTTTCCTGCTTTACCTCGCGAAAGAACTGAACTGGGTTCGACTTTGCCATGCTCACTTCAACAATTGTTCCGTGCCGGCCGATCTGGCAGGAGTGGAGGGGCTCGAACCCCCAACCCCCGGTTTTGGAGACCGGTGCTCTACCAGTTGAGCTACACTCCTAAGAGCGACGTTCGCCCCTTAATTACTTAATGATGGAAGCGACGACGCCTGCGCCGACGGTACGGCCGCCCTCG
>CAYZFH010000261.1:0-4686 GCA_964477375.1 uncultured Rhizobiaceae bacterium
CGCCGCCCGGGCCCGGCTCCATGCCGACGATGGGACCGTCGATCCAGTCCATCTGGCCGCTCTCGCAGATATAGAGCATGCGCTTTCCGGTGACGGGGTGCGTGCGCACGATCGGGTGCTTCTGCGAACGCTGGTGGGGCAGCACAGGCCTGGGTGTCTGGCCGGCCAGCACGGCCTTCTCGCCGCGGCCGCTCCCCGGCAGCGCGTGCAGGCCTTCCAGCCCTTCGATCTTCTTCTTCAGATGGTCGGGCAGCGTCTCGTAGGCGGCGGTCGCATCGGCATAGAGCGTCTGGCCCTGGCCCTTCGGCGTCGGTTGCACCGCGATGAACAGCGAGAAATCCGGCGGCGGGCGGCGGAAGCTCTGGTCCGTGTGCCAGCCGCGGCGATGGGGAAAGCGCGTCGGGAATTTGCCGTCCGCGGTCAGCGGCGGCTCGGGCCGCGTCATCGGCTGATCGTTGATGGGCGGCGCGTTGGTGACGATGATGATCTCCGGCACCTGTTCATGGATGTTGAACAGCGTGCGGTTCTCCGCCGAATAGGTCGTCAGGTTATTCTCGACCTCGCGCCCGAACAGTTGCGACAGGCGCACCATCAGCTTGGGGTCGTCCAGGATCTCGTCCATGCCGGGGATGAGGAGGAAGCCGCCCGACCCGTAGATCGCATCGAGCAAAGGCTGCGGGTCCTTCTCCAGCGCCTCGGTCGCCGCGCGCGCGCCCATTCCGTTCCTGAACCGCACCACGCCGCCGAAGCTGGAGCCCGGCACGGGCGAAAGGTCGAACAGGTCGAATTTCGGCGGCATGGTCATCTCCGGCATCGCGTGAGGCCGTCATTATATTAGGCCGTTCGGCCGGATTAAACGGGCGGCGTGCGGAAAATCCTTCAATCCCATCCGTGCCTTGGCGCGGCTTCGATTGACGGCGCGCGCGGCACGCCGGAGAATCCCGCCATGCTGATGCCTCCTCCCGATCAGGCCGTGATGGCGCGAAAAGCGGCGCTGGTCGCGCGGCTGCGCGACGCCGTGCCGGGCGAGGGGGTGATCGCCGACCTGGATGCGATTCGCACCTACGAATGCGACGGGCTGACGGCCTATAAGGCGCTGCCTCTGGCGGTGGTGCTGCCCGAGGACACGGCGCAGGTCGCCGCCGTCCTCAAGATCTGCAAGGAGCTGGGCGTGAAGGTCGTGCCGCGCGGTGCGGGCACGGGGCTTTCGGGCGGCGCGTTGCCGATCGAGGACGGCGTCATTCTCGGCCTCGGCAAGTTCAAGGCGATCCTCGACATCGATTTTGCCAACCGCTGCGCCGTGGTCCAGCCGGGCGTCACCAACCTGGCCATCACCCAGGCCGTCGAACATGCGGGCTTCTATTACGCGCCCGACCCCTCCAGCCAGATCGCCTGCACCATCGGCGGTAACGTGGCGGAGAATTCGGGCGGCGTGCATTGCCTGAAATACGGCGTCACCACCAACAATCTGTTGGGGTTGGAGTTCGTCACTCTCGACGGCGAAATCCTGCGCATCGGCGGCAAACATCTGGATGCCGACGGCTATGACCTGCTCGGCATCATGACGGGCTCGGAAGGGCTGCTCGGCGTCATCACCGAGGTGACGGTGCGCATCCTGCAGAAGCCGCCCGTGGCGCGCGCCCTGCTGCTGGGCTTCTCGTCCAGCGAAGCGGGCGGCGATTGCGTGGCCGCCGTGATCGCGGCCGGCATCATCCCCGGCGGCATGGAGATGATGGACCGTCCGGCCATCAAGGCGACCGAGGATTTCGTCCACGCGGGCTATCCCTTGGACGTCGAAGCCATCCTGATCGTGGAATTGGACGGGCCCGAGGCCGAGGTCGATTACCTGGTCGAGCGGGTCGAAGCCATCGCGCGCGACTGCGGCGCGGTCGAGGTGCGCGTCAGCACCAGCGAGGAAGAGCGTCTGCGCTTCTGGGCGGGGCGCAAGGCCGCGTTCCCGGCGGTCGGGCGCATCTCGCCCGATTATATCTGCATGGACGGCACGATCCCCAGGAAGCGTCTGCCCGAAGTGCTGACCCGCATGAGCGAGCTGTCGCGCCAATACGGCTTGCGCGTGGCCAATGTCTTTCACGCGGGCGACGGCAACCTGCACCCGCTGATCCTGTTCGATGCCAACACGCCGGGCGAGTTGGAGAAGGCCGAGGAATTCGGCGGCGATATCCTGAAATTGTGCGTCGAGGTGGGCGGCGTGCTGACCGGCGAGCATGGCGTGGGCGTCGAGAAGCGCGACCTGATGGGGACCATGTTCGACGAGGATGATCTGAAGCAGCAGCAGCGCGTGAAATGCGCCTTCGATCCGGAAGGGCTGCTCAATCCCGGCAAGGTCTTCCCCCAGCTTCATCGCTGTGCCGAGCTCGGCAAGATGCATGTCCATGCCGGGCAATTGCGCTTCTCGCATCTGCCGCGCTTCTGAATGTCCGGCAACGTGCTCCGTCCGGCGGATGAGAACGAGCTCCGCGAAATCGTCCGCGCCGCCGTGGCGGAGAAGCGGACGCTCGAAGTGCGCGGCGCGGGCACCAAGCGCGGCCTGGGCCGCCCTATTTCCGCCGATGCGCCGCTCGACCTGACGCGGCTTGCGGGCGTGAAGACATACGAGCCGGAAGAATTGGTGCTGACGGCGGGCGCCGCGACGCCCTTGGCCGAGATCGAGCGCCTCGTGGCGCAGAAGGGCCAGCGATTGGCGTTCGAGCCGCCCGATTATGCGCCGCTCTATGGCGCAGCTGCGGGGCGGCAGACCTTGGCCGGCGTGGTCGCAGCCAATCTCGCGGGCTCGCGCCGCGTTTCGGCGGGCGCCGCGCGCGATCATTTCCTTGGCTTCCGCGCGGTCAACGGTCGCGGCGAATCCTTCAAGGCCGGCGGCCAGGTGGTCAAGAACGTCACCGGCTACGATCTGTGCAAGCTGCTCGCGGGCTCCTACGGCACGCTCGCGCTCCTCACCGAGATGACGGTCAAGATTCTGCCTGTGGCGGAGACGGAGGCCACTCTGATCCTCTCGCGCCTGTCCGACGAGGCCGCGATGCGCGCCATGGCGGATGCGATGGGCAGCGCCTTCGAGGTTTCGGCCGCCGCCCATCTGCCGGATGCCATCGCGGCCGGCGTCGTCTATCAATCGGATGGGGCATCAACGCTGCTGCGCCTTGAGGGCCCGCCGCCTTCGGTCGAGGCGCGGGTCGAAGGCTTGCGCGCGTTGCTGCGGCCCCACGGCGCGGCCGAGCGCCTGTCGCCTCCCGATTCGAAACTGGCCTGGCGCGCGCTCGCGAATGCCGAGCCTTTCACCCACGATCTCGACCATCCGCTGTGGCGCCTGTCGGTGCCGCCCTCGGCGGGTGCCGCGACCGCGCGCGCGATCGCGGAGACGTTGGGCTGCTCTTATTTCTTCGATTGGGGCGGCGGGCGTATCTGGCTGGAATTGAACAATGCCCCCGCCGACGCGGGCGCGGCTGCCGTGCGCGCGGCGGTGGCCAAGTCCGGCGGTCACGCTGTTCTGGTCCGCGCGTCCGAAGCGGCGCGCAGGACAGTAGCCCCCTTCGATCCCGGCGCGCCCGGCCTGTTCGCGCTGTCCAAGCGCGTGAAGGCCAGCTTCGATCCGCTCGGCCTGTTCAACCCCGGCCGCATGTACGAGGGCGTGTAGGGATGCAGACCGCCTTTACCACCGAGCAGTTGCGCGATCCGGATCTGGCTGAGGCCAACACGATCCTGCGCAAATGCGTCCATTGCGGTTTCTGCACAGCGACCTGCCCGACCTATGTGCTGTTGGGCGACGAGTTGGATAGCCCGCGCGGCCGCATCTACTTGATCAAGGACATGCTGGAGGGCGGCAAGCCCGCGACCGAGCGCGTGGTACGCCATGTCGACCGCTGCCTATCGTGCCTGTCCTGCATGACGACCTGCCCATCGGGCGTGAACTACATGCACCTGGTCGACCAGGCGCGCGTCCATATTGAGAAGACCTATCGCCGCCCGCTGGTCGAGCGCACGTTGCGCGCGTTGCTGGCCGCCGTGCTGCCGTATCCCGCGCGCTTCGCCGCCGTCGCGCGTCTCGGCCGCTTCGTGCGTCCGTTGGCCAAACTCCTGCCGGGCAAACTCGGTGCGATGGAAAAGCTTCTGCCCGACCGTCCGCTCGCCGCGCCGCTTTCGCCCCAGGTCTATCCGGCGCAGGGCAAGCGGCGCATGCGCGTGGCGCTGCTCGCGGGCTGCGTGCAGCAGCCGCTGGCGCCGGAGATCAACGCAGCGACGATCCGGCTGCTCACGCGCCATGGCTGCGAGGTGGTGATCGCGTCCGGCGCGGGGTGTTGCGGCGCGCTGGCGCATCATCTCGGCAAGGATGCCGATCATTCCATCAAGGCCAATGTCGCGGCTTGGATGGCGGAGAAGGAGCGGGACGGGCTTGACGCTATTGTCGTCAACGCCTCGGGCTGCGGCACGATGGTGAAGGATTACGGTTACCTGTTGCGCAGCGATCCGGCCTGGGCCGGTAAGGCGGACGCGGTGTCGTCGCTGGCCAAGGACGTGACTGAGTTTATGGCGGCGCTCGGCCTGTCGGATGCGAAGGCGCCGGAGGCGCTGACGGTGGCCTATCACGCGGCCTGTTCGCTGCAGCACGGCCAGAAAATCAAAGACCCGCCCAAGCAGCTTCTGAAGGAGGCAGGGTTCGAGGTGCGCGAG
>CAYZFH010000262.1:0-4666 GCA_964477375.1 uncultured Rhizobiaceae bacterium
CCGCCGCGCTTGTGCAGATAGGCCAAGCGCTGCCGGTGTTCCTTCGTGGGCTTGAACAGCACCACGGCCTCGGCGCCGAGCGCGCCGTTCTTGGTCGCGCCGAACGAGAGCGCATCGATGCCGAGCTTCGAAGTCAGCTCCTGCGGGCTGCAGCCGAGCCGCGCCAGCGCATTGCCCAGGCGCGAGCCGTCCATATGGACGCGCAGGCCCTTTTCCTTCGCGGCATCGATGATCGCGCGCAGCGCATCGAGTGAATAGACCGTGCCGGCCTCGGTCGACTGGGTCACGCTGACGACGGCGGGCGGCATCCAGTGCACGCTGCGCGCGCAGGCCGTGTGCATCATCTCTTTCAGTACGGCCAGATCCATCTGCCCGTGCTTGCCGGAAACCGGCATCAGCTTGGCGCCGCCCGTATAGAACTCGGGTCCACCCGCCTCCTCGACATAAATGTGCGCTTCGTCGTGGCAGAAGATCGCGCCATAGGCGGGCGTCAGCGTGGCGAGGCACAGGGCGTTGGCGGCCGTTCCGGTGACGGTCGGGAACACCGCGACCTCGCTCCCGAACAGATCGCCAAAGGTTTTCTCCAAACCTTTGGTCAGCGGATCGGTGCCGTAGGAGGTTGCCGCGCCCTGGTTGGCGGCGACCAGCGCGGCCATGATCTCAGGCGAGGCGGCAAAGACGTTGTCGCTGCGGAAGTTCATGGCATCGGCTCCTTAATTAGCGGGCAGGCAGCACGTCGAGCGTGCCGAGCGAGGCCCCCGTGGCCAGGTCCAGAATGTGAATGCGGCGGCAGGCGCCCGGCCCATCGGTCCGCACGATCAGGCGGCCCGCATCGGCCCGCGTCTCGGCGATCTCGCAGCCGACACCCACGTTCAGCACGGCGCCGCCAAAGGCGCGCGGCGGCGCGGACGGCGCACCGGCCATGGGCACCGAGACGGCGGCAGGCGCCGCTTCGGACACCTCGACCTTGGGCTTGTTCATGCGGTTGAAGATGGTGACGCCGATCACGCCTACGCCGACCACGATCAAAACCCCCATGAAGATGATGAGGCCCTTGAGCATCGCCATGGTATGGGTCCAGTCTCGGATGATGGATGAGAACGAAAAAACAGCCGCTTCGCGGCATCTGGTGGTTGGCGAGACCGAGGATGCGGGCGCCCGGCTCGACGTCCTTCTGGCCGCGCGCCTGCCCGCGCTGTCGCGCTCGCGCATCCAAGCGCTGATCAAGGCAGGTCACGTGTCCGAAGGCGCGCGGACGATAACCGAGGCCTCCCACAGGGTCAAACCAGGCCAAAGTTTCGCCATCTTCGTTCCCGAGAGTGAGGATGCCCTGCCTTTGGGCGAGGCCATCCCCCTCACCATCCTGCATGAAGACGAATACTTGATCGTGATCGACAAACCAGCCGGATTGGTCGTGCATCCCGCGCCTGGCAACGCCACAGGCACGCTGGTCAATGCGCTGATCGCCCATTGCGGCGATTCGCTTTCCGGCATCGGCGGTGTGCGCCGGCCCGGCATCGTGCATCGCCTGGACAAGGACACAAGCGGCGTGATGGTGGCCGCCAAGACCGACGCGGCCTATGCCGGGCTACAGGCCCAGTTCGCCACGCGCACGATCGAGCGCGCCTATGCCGCGATGGCCTGGGGCATGCCCCAGCCACGCACAGGCGAGATCGAGGGCGCCATCGGGCGCAGCCCGCGCAACCGGAAGAAGATGGCCGTAGTCGCGCGGGGCGGGAAACGCGCCCTCACCCGCTATCGCGTGACTCGCACCCTGGGCGGGGGAGCGGTCAGCCTGTTGGAATGCCGCCTGGAAACCGGCCGGACCCATCAGATTCGCGTCCATTTGGCCAGCCGGGGCCACGCCATCCTGGGAGACCCCCTGTACGGGGCGGCCCGCCCGGCGGCGTCGCGGCGCCTAACGCCCGAAACAAGAGAGGCCGTGGCCGCGTTTCCTCGCCAGGCTCTGCACGCCGCCACCCTCGGCTTCGTACATCCCGGAAGTGGCAAGACGCTACGGTTCAAGTCAGAAATACCGTCTGATATGAGTGAGTTACTTGAAATATTAGGATGATTTTACCATATAGTTTGTGACCCCTGTCACAGACCCGGCAGCCGAGGCTGCTAGACTGCGAACAGGCCGGCCCAGGGGGGAAACCCGGGCCGTCAGGAGATGTAGATATGGCGTCCATGGCGCTCTCAATTCCCGCCCTCGGGTCCGAAGGGCATCTTTCCCGCTATCTCGGCGAAATCCGGAAGTTTCCGCTTCTGGAACCCGAGGAAGAATTCATGCTGGCCAAGCGCTGGCGCGAGCATGGCGACAGCCAGGCCGCCCATCGCCTGGTGACCAGCCACCTGCGCCTCGTGGCCAAGATCGCCATGGGCTATCGCGGCTATGGCCTGCCGCTGGCCGAGATCATTTCCGAAGGCAACGTGGGCCTGATGCAGGCCGTGAAGCGTTTCGATCCCGATCGCGGCTTCCGCCTGTCTACCTATGCCATGTGGTGGATTCGCGCCTCGATCCAGGAATACATCCTGCATTCGTGGTCGCTGGTGAAGCTCGGCACCACGGCTGCGCAGAAGAAGCTGTTCTTCAATCTGCGCCGCGCCAAAGCGCAGATGAAGGCCATCGAGGAAGGCGACCTCAAGCCCGAGTCGGTCAAGAAGATCGCCCAGGAGCTGAACGTCACCGAGGACGAGGTGGTCTCGATGAACCGCCGCCTGGCCGGCCCGGATCATTCGCTGAACGCACCTTTGCGTTCGGACGGTGAAGGCGGCGGCGAGTGGCAGGATTGGCTGGTCGACGACCGCGACAATCAGGAAGTCTCGCTGGGCGAAAGCCAAGAGCTAAAGGACCGGCAGAAGATGCTGTCCAAGGCCATGGAAGTTCTCAACCCGCGCGAGAAGCGCATCCTGCAGGAGCGCCGCCTCAAGGACGATCCGGCAACGCTCGAGGATCTGTCCAGCGAGTTCAACATCTCGCGCGAGCGCGTGCGTCAGATCGAAGTCCGCGCTTTCGAGAAGCTGCAGAAATCCATGCGCAAGATGGCCAACGCCAGGCCCGGCGCGTAACGGAAACAAAAAACCCTCTCCGCCGGCAGGCGGAGAGGGTTTGGAAGTCCAAGGGCGGGCGCGGCGAAAGCCGCCCCGCCCTTTTCTTTACTTCGACGCCGCGATCACGGAGTCGCGGATGATCGAGACGATCTTCTCGATCGACTTTTCCGGCGTCATCAAAGGCGGTGCCACGCAGATCGTATCGCCGATGGCGGGATCGGCGCTGCCGCCGCGCACGCGGGTCAGAAGGCCGCGCGACAGCGCCTCCTTCGTCACCTTGGGGCCGATGCCGAGGAACGGCTTCTTCGTGTCGCGGTTCTCGACCAGTTCGACGCCGCACATCATGCCCAGGCCGCGCACGTCGCCGACAATCGGGATGTCGCGCAACGTCTCGAGGCCGGCCAACAGCTTCTTGCCCACCGTGGCCGCGCGCTCGACCAGACCTTCCCTCTCGATGATCTCGACGTTGCGCAGGCCCACGGCGCAACAGACCGGGTGGCCCGAATAGGTCGCCGCGTGCATGAACTTCTGGTCGGCGGGCGCATCCTTGAGCGCCTGGTGGACGCGCTTCGAAACCAGAACGCCGCCGAGCGGCAGGTACGCGCTGGTCACGCCCTTTGCGAAGGTCGTCAGATCCGGCTCGACGCCCCAATGGCCCGCCGCGAACCAGCGGCCCGTGCGGCCAAAGCCCGTGATGACCTCGTCGGTGATCAGCAGGATGTCGTGCTTGTCGCACAACGCGCGCAGCGCCGGGAAATAGCTGGCGGGCGGCACGATCACGCCACCGGCGCCCATCACCGGCTCGGCGATGACGGCGGCCACCGTGTCGGCGCCTTCCTTCTGGATCGCGGCTTCCAGCGCTTCGACCGCGCCGATGCCCGCGTCGCCGTTGCCCGGCCAGCGGTACTGGTAGGGCGCCGCGGTCTGCAGGAAGTTCGGGACCAGCGGCCCGAACATCTTGTGGAACACGCTCATGCCCGTGGCGCTCATCGCGGCCATGGTCAGGCCGTGATAGGCGTGGACGCGCGAGAAGACCTTTACCTTGTTCGGCTTGCCCTGCACCTTCCAAAAGAAGCGCGCCATCTTGAACGCGGACTCGTTGGATTCGGCGCCCGCCGTCGTGAAGTAGACGGCGGCCGTGTTGCCGTAGGCTACGCTGACCAGCTTTTCCGCGAGCTTGGCGGCCGGCGGGTTGGTGGCGCCTGAATAGGCCGAGGCAAAGCCCAGCTTCGCCATCTGTTCGGCGGCGATCTCACCCAACTCTTTACGGCCATGGCCCGCATTGACGTTCCATAGGCCCGAGAGACCGTCGATGAATTCCTTGCCGCTCGCATCGCGCAGCATCTCGCCTTTGCCTTCGACCACCACCAAAGGCTGCTCGTTGTCCTTGGTGAAGTGCAGCGGATGGACGATGTGCTGTTGGGTCGCCTGAATGATCTCGCGTGCGCCTTCCATGTGACGTCTCCCTCCCGGTGGCGTTTGGCGGCGCGGGCCTTTTCCGGCCGCGTCCGCGTGGTCATGGGGAAATGCTAGAACATGGGCGCGGCCGATACCACCCAAGGGAAATTACGGTTTCCGGGCTGGAAAAGAGTGTTTTCGTCCGTGAACGGAA
>CAYZFH010000263.1:0-4651 GCA_964477375.1 uncultured Rhizobiaceae bacterium
GAGACCGGTTCCAGATAGCGGTCGGAAATGCTGCCGTAGCTCGCGGTGAACAGGCGGTTCGAATTGGCCTCGAACGAGGCATGCTCGGGTCCGGATGCGCTGGAGCATGCCGCCAACGTCAGGGCGGCGAGAGCGACGGTCGTCCGCGCGATCAAGCGTGAAACAGGCGAGAAGGTCACGTACCCCCGCATAGGTCTGCACCGCTGAGATGTGATGTGCCCGGTAGGGTGCAATAACCGAGCCGAATCATGGGGCTCCGGCGGGAATCGGTCAATGCGATTCGGCTAACGTCGCTTGCGCGGCGGGAAGTGTCGCTTCGGTTTGGGCGCAGGCGGCCGCCGTTTCGGGCCCTCGTCGGCGCCCCCTTCTATCAGGTCGAACAGAAGGCTTCCCGTGAGGGTATTGGCCTCGACCAGCCGCACGGTGACCCGTATCCCCAACGAGAAGTAGCGGCCAGTCCGCTCGCCTACCAGGCGCTGATGCCGCTCGTCATGGTGATAGAAGTCCCGGGGCTCCAGGCTGCGGATGGGAATGAGCCCATTGGCGCCGGTCTCATCGAGGGTGACGAACAGACCCACCCGGGTGACCCCGGTGACGCGGCCCGGGAATTCGGCATCCACATGGTCGGCCATATAGGCGGTGATGTAGCGGTCCAGCGCCTCGCGTTCCGCCAGCATCCCCCGCCGTTCCATGGCGGAAATGCGGACGCCCAGCTCCTCGAAACCGTCGTCGGCGCTGTCGGGTAAGCCGCCTTCGCCCAGGCCCAGCGCGCGGATCAGGCCCCGGTGCACCAGCAGATCCGCGTAGCGGCGGATGGGCGAGGTGAAGTGGCTGTAACGCCGCAAGCCCAAACCGAAATGACCCAGATTGTCGGGCGAATAGACCGCCTGCGATTGGGTCCTCAGGATCATGTCGTTGATCAGTTCCCAGTGCGGCGTGCCGCGCGCCTGGGCCAACAGGCGGTTGAACTGGGTGGCCGTCATGACCTGCCCCTTGGCCATGCGGAAGCCAAGCGCGGCGACGAAGTCCGCCAGCGCCGCGACCTTGGCCGGATCGGGCACATCGTGGACGCGGTACATGCAGGGCGTGTGACGCGCCTCCAACGTCTCGGCCGCGGCGACGTTGGCCGCGATCATGAATTCCTCGATCAGCTTGTGGCTGTCGAAGCGCTGGCGCGGCGCGATGCGGCTGATATGGCCGTCCTCGCCGATCTCGACCTTGCGTTCGGGCATGTCGAGGTCGAGCGCGCCGCGCTTGTCGCGCGCGGCGGCTAGAACTTCATAGGCGCCATAGAGGGGCGCGATGATGCGCTCCATCAACGGACCGGTCGCATCGTCGGGCGCGCCGTCGCGCACGGCCTGGACTTGGTCGTAGGTCAAGCGCGCGGCCGAACGGATCATGGCGCGCTCGAAGCGGTGGCGGCGGATGCGGCCTTGCGCATCGATCCAGATATGGGCGGCCAAGGTCGCGCGGTCCTCGCGCGGACGCAGCGAGCACAGGTCGTTCGACAGCGCCTCGGGCAGCATGGGAATGACGCGGTCGGGGAAATAGACCGAAGTGCCGCGCTGAAGCGCCGAGCGGTCGAGCGCATCGCCGGGCTGCACGTACCACGCGACATCGGCGATGGCGACGATCAGGTGCCAGCCGCCCGGATGATCCGGATCGGCCTCCGCGAAGACGGCGTCGTCGAAGTCGCGTGCGTCCGAGCCGTCGATGGTGATCAAGGGAACGCGGCGCAGGTCAGCCCTGCCGTCGAGCGGCGCGGGGAGCGAGGTATTGGCCAGTGCCACCGCGTCCGCCGGAAACTCGAGCGGGATGCCCTGGGTGTGGGCGGCAATCAGGCTGATCGTGCGCGGATCGTCCTCGCGGCCGATGCGCGAAACAACGCGGGCGCGGATCGGGCCCAGGCGCGGCGCGGAGGATGGCGCCACCGCCACGATGTCGCCGTTGCGCGCTTGGCCCACGTCGCGCGCAGGGATGATGTATTCGGCTTTGTTGCGCCGGTCGGTGGGCTTTACGCGGCCGCTGCCGTCGCCTTGGCGTTCGAACACGCCGATGACCTGCGCGGCCGCGCTTTCGACCGCGCGCAAGACTTCGGCGGAATAGACGCCTTCGCTTTCGCGCCGCAGGCGGGCCAGGACGCGCTCGCCTTTGCCGGGGGCATAGCCGCGCTTGCGTGCATACTGAACCAGGATCTTGGGCGGCGGCGTCTCCGCGTCCCATTCGACGGGGCGGGCATGGACCTCGCCATCGCGGTCGACGCCGCTGATCTCGATCACCGTGATCTCGGGCAGGGCGCCGGGTGGCGCCAGGCGGCGTCCAGGTTCGCGCACCAGCACGCCTTCGGCCTCAAGTTCCTTCAGCAGAGCCTTGAGTGGGATGCGGTCGGCGCCGGTGACGTTGAACGCGCGCGCGATCTCGCGCTTGCCCACGCGCGAGGGATTGTCGCGGATGAAAGCGACGATCTGGTCCTTGGTGGGGAACGGTGCGCCGCGCCGGCGGGACTTGGCCACGGACGCCGATTAGCCCGCGGCGGCCCGGCGCGTTGTCTTGCGCTTGGCGTTTGCGGCGGCCTTGGGCGGCGCATCGGCGCGCGCCTTCGCTTTGCCGCGCCCGCCGAAGCGCTTGCCGCCGCCGCTGGCCTTGCGGGCCGCCAGAAGCGCCACAGCCTCTTCCATCGTGACCTCCTCGGGACTCTTGTCCTTCGGGATCGGCGCGTTGGTCTTGCCGTGCTTCAGATAGGGGCCGTAGCGGCCGGACATGATCGCGACCGGCGCATTGTCCTCGGGATGCGCGCCGACTGTACGCAGGCGCGTGCCGCCGCGCTTGGGCGCTTCCGCCAGCATGTCGACCGCGCGGTTCACGCCGATGGTGAACAGATCCTCGGTCGATTCGACCGAGCGGTACGTGCCGTCATGCAGGATGTAGGGACCGAAGCGTCCGATGGCGGCCGTGATCGTCTTGCCGGTTTCCGGATGCACACCCACCTGGCGCGGCAGCGACAGGAGCTTCAGCGCCGTTTCCAATTCCGCGGCGGCGGGATCGCTGCCCTTCGGGATCGAGACGCGCTTGGGCTTGGCCTTCTCGTCGGCGGCGTCGAGCTGGAAGTAATAGCCGTACGGACCTTTGCGCACCGTCACTTGGCGGCCGGTCTCGGGATCGTTGCCGAGCACCTTGGGGCCGGCGGCCAGTTCCGCATCGCCGCCGTTCAAGCCGCCCGCCGCGAGCTGGCCGGTGTATTTGCATTCCGGATAGCGCGAGCAGCCGACGAAGGCGCCGAACTTGCCGAGCTTCAGGCCGACGCGGCCTTCACCGCAGGACGGGCACGCGCGTGGGTCGCTGCCGTCCGCGCGGGCCGGGAAGAAGTGCGGGCCAAGCTGTTCGTCGAGCGAGGTGATCACCTGCGAAACGGAAAGATCCTTCGTGCCCGCGACGGCCTGGTGGAAGTGCATCCAGAAGTCGCGCAGAACGGCCTTCCAATCGATCTTGCCGTCCGAGACGTCGTCGAGCTTCTCCTCCATCTCGGCGGTGAAGTTGTATTGGACGTAGCGCTCGAAGAAATTGGACAGGAAGGCGGTCACGATGCGCCCGCGGTCCTCGGGCACGAAGCGCGCCTTGTCCATGCGGACATATTCGCGCGTGCGCAAAATCTCGAGGATGCTGGCATACGTCGACGGCCGGCCGATGCCGAGTTCCTCCAGCCGCTTTACCAGGCTGGCCTCGCTGAAGCGCGGCGGTGGTTGCGTGAAATGCTGTTCGGGCTTGATCTCGCCGCGCTCCAAACCGTCGCCGTTGGCGAGGGGCGGCAGGGCGCGGCTTTCGCCGTCTTCGTCTTCCACCGGATCGTCGCGGTCTTCCTGGTAGAGGGTCAGGAAACCGTCGAACACCATGGTCGAGCCGGTCGCGCGCAGGACGATCTTGCCGTCCGGCGAGGCGATGTCGGCCGCCACCTGGTCGAACTCGGCGCTGGCCATCTGGCTCGCGACGGCACGCTTCCAGATCAGTTCGTAAAGCCGCTGCTGGTCGGCGTCGAGATGGCTCGCGACGTCCTTGGGGCGGCGCGTCATGTCGGTCGGACGCACGGATTCGTGCGCTTCCTGGGCATTCTTGGCCTTGGTCTTATAGACGCGCGGCTTTTCGGACAGGTAGTTGGCGCCGTAATCCGTCTGAACCATGGCGCGCGAGGATTGGACGGCTTCGTTCGACATCTGGACGCTGTCAGTACGCATATAAGTAATGAGTCCGACCGCCTCGCCGCCGATCTCGACACCCTCATAGAGCTGCTGGGCCAGGCGCATGGTGCGCATGGCGCTGAAGCGCAGCTTGCGCGCGGCTTCCTGCTGCAGGGTCGAGGTGGTGAAAGGCGGGTAGGGGTTGCGCCGCGTGCGGCTCTTCTCAACCGAGACGACAGCGAATTCGCGCGCGGCGATTTCCTCGGCCACGGCGCGGGCCGTCTTCTCGTCGGCCAGGGCGAACTTGTCGAGCTTCACGCCGTTGTGCTGGGTCAGGCGCGCGGTGACGAGCGCGCCGTCCTTGGTCTTGAACGTGACCTCGATGGTCCAGTACTCGCGCGGCTTGAAGGCCTCGATCTCGGATTCGCGCTCGCAGATGAGGCGCAGCGCCACCGACTGCACGCGTCCGGCCGAGCGGC
>CAYZFH010000264.1:0-4638 GCA_964477375.1 uncultured Rhizobiaceae bacterium
ACGGCGGCGCTCGCCGCCGGCAACGCGGTGATCGCCAAGCCGGCCGAGCAGACGCCGCTCATCGCGGCCGAGGCCGTGCGGCTGATGCACCAGGCCGGCGTGCCGGTGGACGTGCTGCATCTCTTGCCCGGCGACGGCGCCGTGGTGGGCGCGAGGCTGACGTCCGACGAGCGCGTCGCGGGCGTGGCCTTCACCGGCTCGACCGAGACGGCGCGGCTGATCGCGCGCGGCTTGGCAGGGCGCAGCGGCGGGCCGATCGCGCCGCTCATCGCCGAGACGGGCGGGCAGAACGCGCTTCTGGTCGACTCCTCCGCCCTGCCCGAGCAGGTGGTGGACGACATCCTGACCTCATCCTACCAGAGCGCGGGCCAGCGCTGCTCGGCCTTGCGCGTCCTGTTCGTGCAGGACGACGTGGCCGACAAGGTGCTGCACATGCTGGCGGGTGCGATGGAGGAGCTGGTCGTGGGCGACCCCGGCTTGCTCCGCACCGATGTCGGGCCCGTGATCGACGACGAGGCCAAGAAGACGCTCGACGAGCATGCCGCGCGCATGCGCCGCGAGGGCAGGCTGATCCATGCCGCGCGCCTGGGCGAGGCCACGCAGCACGGCACGTTCGTGGCGCCGCAGGCGTTCGAGATCGACGGGCTATCCCGTCTGACACGCGAGGTGTTCGGGCCGATCCTCCACGTCGTGCGCTACCGCGGCGACCGGCTGGAGCAGGTGCTGGAGGCCATCAACGCGACCGGCTACGGCCTCACGCTCGGCGTCCACAGCCGGATCGATTCGCAAGTGCGCCACATCGCGGCGCGCATGCGGGTCGGCAATATGTACGTCAACCGGAACATGATCGGCGCCGTGGTGGGCGTGCAGCCGTTCGGCGGCGAAGGCCTGTCGGGCACGGGCCCCAAGGCCGGCGGCCCGCGCTATCTCCACCGCTTCGCGACCGAGCGCGTGCTGTCGATCAACACGACGGCGACCGGCGGCAACGCCGCCTTGCTCTCGTTGCAGGACGAAGAGTAGGTGCTTAATCACTCGTCACCCCGGACTTGATCCGGGGTCCAGTGCCGACTGTCTAGTCGGCATGAGACTCTTGACGCGCTACGCGCGACTGGACCCCGGCTCGGCGGCCGGGGCGACGACAGAAAGGAATATCGGGCTTCCGAAGCGCCGTCAGCGGCTGGCGATCTGGCAGGTGAAGGACTGGTTGATCACGTAGCCGGCGACGCTGTTCGACGACGGGATGGCCACCTTGCCGTACTGCTTGCAGTGGTCCATGGCCTGGTTGAACGCGTCGTTGCGCTCGATGTCGTTGTTCAGCGTGTACTGGATGGTGACGGAGTTGGGATCCGCCTGAATGACGTCGGGTCCCCGGCAGCCCAACAGGCAAACCGCCAAGACCGCAAACACGATCGCTTTATTCATGTCGCCCCGCCCGCGCTGATGGGCTGGCTATAGCGCATCGTGCCCCCTCCGGCTATGGCCGCAAGGGCACCTAACGGCGCTTTGCGCCGAAACCGGCCGAAAACCGGGCGAACCCCTTGGTGGAGACGCTGAAAACCCCTGCCGCCACCTTGGCGGCGACTTTGGCCGAGAGGCGTCAGCGCCACCCGACCCGGTCGAAGATGCGGATGGCCTCGGCCTGATGGTTGGCGATCTCGGCCAAGGACAGGGTATCGGCCTTGAACTTGCCGAAGCCCGCGACGACGCCCGACGGCGCGATGCCCGGCTTCACCGGGAACTCGTACACGGCCTCGGCATAGAGCCGCTGCGCCTCGTCGCTGACCAGGAATTCCAACAGCTTAACGGCCGCGTCCTTGTGCGGCGCGTTCTTCATCACGCCCGCGCCCGAGATGTTCACATGCGCGCCGCGCCCGGACTGGTTGGGCCAGAACAGCGCGACCTTCTGCGCCGCCTGCTTCTCCTCTTCCTTCGATGAGGAGAGCAGACCCGCATAGTAATAGGTGTTGGCGATCGCGATGTCGCACACCCCCGCCGCGACCGCCAGGATCTGATCACGATCCCCCCCCGCCGGCGGACGCGCCATATTCGCCGCGATGCCTTTCGCCCACGCCTCGGCCTTCTGCGCACCGTCCTCGACGATGAACGCCGACAGCATCGACTGGTTGTAAACGTTGGAGGAAGAGCGGATGCAGATGCGGCCTTTCCACTTCGGATCGGCCAACGCTTCGTAGGTCGACAGCTCTTCCGGCTTCACGCGCTCCTTGGAATAGAAGATCACGCGCGCGCGCATGGAGAGGCCGTACCAATTACCCTTGGGATCGCGGAGCGCCGCGGGGATCGCGGCATCGAGCACCGGCGACTTGATCGGCTGGAACAGGCCCGTCTGGTCGGCCTTGATTAGGCGCCCGGCGTCGACCGTGATCAGCACGTCGGCGGGGGAGTTGGCGCCTTCGGTCTTCGCCCGCTCGATCAGCGCGTCTTCGCCCGCCGAGACCACGTTCACCGTCGTGCCGGTCACCTTGGTGAAAGCGTCGAGCAGCGGACGGATCAGATGCTCCTGACGCGAGGAGTAGAGATTCACCTCGTCGGCGGACGCGGCCTGGACGGTCAGGAGCGCGGCAAAGGCGACACTGGCGGCGATGGTGCGGCGGAACATGGCGGGAGACCCCGTTACTCGTTGACGCAGGGAACGCCCGTGGTGACAGGTTTGTTGAAACGATGCCGGGGCGATCCACCCTCTCGCATAAGGGTGTTGCGAATGATTTGCAAGATAAACACGAGATAACCGGCGTTGGAACCCGCGCGGCTTCTATCCCATACGGCCAGCAAAGCTCATTTCCAGAAGCGTCCGGTGCTCCTTCACCCCGACCGGGATCGGGTTGGTGCCGGCGCTGGGATCAGCGGTCGCCATCTCGGCCAGCATGTCGATGCGGTCGTCGGCCACGCCCAAATCCTTGAGCGTGTGCGGCACGGACAGTTCCTGCCGCAGGGCCAGCACCCAGTCCAGGAAGCCGGTGAAGCTCGCGTCCTTGAGGCCGATATAGCGCGCCAGCGCCGTGATCTTGTCTTCGACCGCCTTGCGGTTGAAGGCGAGGACGTAGGGCATGAACACGGCGTTGGTCAGGCCGTGATGCGTGTCGTACACCGCGCCGACCGGATGGCTCAGCGAGTGGATCGCGCCGAGGCCTTTCTGGAATGCGGTCGCGCCCATGGTGGACGCCGCCATCATGTAGGCGCGCGCGGCCAGGTTCGAACCGTCCTTCACGGCGAGCGGCAGCCACTCCTTCACCAGGCGGATGCCTTCGACCGCGATGCCGTCGGCCTGCGGATGGAACATCGGCGAGCAGAGCGCTTCGAGATTGTGCGCGAAGGCATCCATGCCGGTGGCGGCGGTGATGTGCTTGGGCAGGCCGAGCGTCAGCGCCGGATCGGCGATCACCAGCGACGGCTGAATCTTGGGATGAAAGATGAGCCGCTTGGTGTGGTTCTCTTCCTGCGTCACGACGGAGACGCGGCCGACTTCCGAACCCGTGCCCGATGTCGTGGGGACGGCGATGATCGGTGCGATGGCGTCCGCGTTGGCGCGCGCCCAGTTGTCGCCGATGTCCTCGAAGTCCCACAGCGGTCGCGTCTGGCCGGCCATGAAGGCGACGGCCTTGCCGACGTCGAGCGCGCTGCCGCCGCCAAAGGCGACCACGCCGTCATGCTTGCCGGCCTTGAAGGCCGCCACGCCGTCGGTGACGTTCTTGCCCACCGGGTTGGGCCGCAAGTCGCTGAACACGCCAACGCCCAGGCCCGTGGTCTTCGCGTTCGCCACGGCCTCCGCGATCATCGGCAGCTTGGCCAGACCCGGATCGGTCACGATCAGCGGTCGCTTGATGCCGAGCGAAGCGCAGCCTTGCGGCAACTCCGCGATGCGGCCGGGGCCGAACCAGATGCGGGTCGGGTAGTTCCAGTTGCCCTTGAGCGTCTTGGGGTCGATCGGCATGGCGGACTCGTTTCTGTGTCGGATCAGACGCGTTCGAAATAGCGGCGCAGTTCCCAGTCGGTGATGCGCTTGTCGTATTCGCTCTGCTCGATGCGCGCCGTGTGCAGATAGTGGTCGATCACGTCGTCGCCGAGCAGCTTGCGCAGTGTCTTGCTGCCGTCGAGGGCGTCGATGGCCTCGCGCAGGGTGGTGGGCACCTGGCGCACATCCTGGGCGTAGATGTTGCCCTCGGCCATCGGCTCCAGCTTCATCTTCTGCTCGATGCCGTGAAGGCCCGCGGCCAGAAGGGCGGCGAAAGCCAGATAGGCGTTGGCGTCGGCGCCGGGCACGCGGCATTCGATGCGCAAGCCCTTGCCTTCGCCGCACAGGCGGAAGCCCGCGGTGCGGTTGTCGCTCGACCACACGGCCTTGGTGGGCGCGAAGGAGCCGGCCTGGTAACGCTTGTAGGAATTGATCGTGGGCGCCAGGAACAGCGACATCTCGCGCGCCAGCGAAAGCTGCCCGGCCAGGTAATGCTGGAACAGCTTGGACATGTGGTGGGGCTGGCTCTTGTCATAGAAGACGGCCTTATCCGTCTTCGCATCCCACAAGGAATTATGGATGTGGCAGGACGAGCCCGGCTGCGCGAAGTCCCACTTGGCCATGAAGGTCACGGACTTGCCGTGGGCGAAGGCGATCTCCTTCACGCC
>CAYZFH010000265.1:0-4540 GCA_964477375.1 uncultured Rhizobiaceae bacterium
CGAGCTGATCAAGGCGAACACGATCGCCGAGTTGGCCGAGAAGGCGGGAATTTCAGGCGCGGCGCTCGAAGAGACTATCGAGCGGTTCAACCGCTTTGCCCTCTCAGGCAAGGACGCCGATTTCGGCCGCGGCGAGACCTCGACCGAGCATTTCTATTTGCGGCTGAAGGCGGATTCGAAGGGCAACGCGGCGCTCGGCACGATCGAGAAGCCGCCCTTCTATGCCTCGCGCTTTCTCCTCGGCATCCTCGGCACCAAGGGCGGGCCGCGCACGAACGAACGCGGCCAGGTGCTGCGCGAGGACGGCTCGGTCATCGCCGGCCTCTATTGCGCGGGCACCGCCATGGCCAACTTCATCGGCACGCGGAATCTGGCCAACGGCTCAACGCTCGGCCCGTTCATGACCTGGGGTTATCTGTGCGGCAAGAATCTGGTGCTCGAGAACCAGTAGCAGCCGCTAAATGCCGGCAGCGATTCCGGCCAGCTTTTCGGGCTGCGCAAGTCTGATCTGCTTCTCTCCCAAAAGTTCGATCAGACCCTGCTTCTTCAGCTGCGTCAGGGTCCGGCTGACCGTCTCGATCGTGAGGCCGAGATAGTCGGCGATATCGGTCCGGGTCATCGGAACAGTAACCGGGTTAGCCGGCTCACTCCGGCGGGAGGCGGATCGGGAAAGCATCAAGAGAAACGACACCACGCGCTCGCGCGCGGATTTTCGTCCCAGCATCACCATCTGATCCTGGGCGGCCGCCAGTTCGTGGGACACCATGCTGAGCAGACGCTGTTCCAAATGAGGAATTTCCTGCAGCAAGGCTTCGAGCTTATTGCGCGAAAACCGGCAAAGCGTCGCGGGTGTCAAGGCTTCGGCGCTATAGGCATAGACGCCGTTATGCGTGAGGCCGAGAAAATCGCCGGGAAACAGGAATCCCGTGATCTGGCGGCGCCCGTCGGGCAGAAGCTTGTAGATCTTCAGCACGCCCGCGGTCACGTTATAGACATCGTGAGCGGCGTCGCCTTCGGTGAGGACGGTGTCGTTCGGGCTCACATCACGATTGGTCATGATGGCCGCCACGCGCGCCTGCTCGGCAGGCTCTAAGTGCGCGCAAGACGAATGACTTCGCGCCTTGCAATGGGCGCAAGGCTCGATAAGCGCGTCATTCGATGCGCGCGCGACTTTGAAAAATCCGGTGGGTTGCAGCGGTCCCCCGCCGAATCCCCGCGCCGAAGGAACATTTTGCTTCATAGGCGAACCCAATCAGACAGCAATTATTCTAAGTCAGGGGCTCAGGATTCGCCATGGGACAATCCGTGGGCTTCGACGGACTTGAAAGCATGAATACCTTCAACGCTATAACCCGCATCCGAGAGCGATTCTTGGATCCAATCCCGACCGCCCACGAAGGTATTCCAGTCATCGGACAGATTTACGTGAATAGCCGAGCAACTGTTCATCTGGGCCAGGGTTTCCGCAGTCTGCATGACCGCGACCCAAATCAAGTCCCGCCCCGGAATCTGGGGCACAATGACATTGTAGACAAAAAGCACGCGGTTATTGCGCAGTTCGCTTCGCACCTCGAAGCCAAAGAGGCCCAGAATATATCCGCTCGTGTTTTGAATGGTCATTAAGCCCTTGGGCCATTCCGCGGACCGGGCGATGAGGTGCGAACGGGCGAACTCCGTCCAACGCTCGCGCGAGACGCTGGGCAAGATTCCGCGGATTAGCGGATAGGCCTTATCGATCGACCGCCTGTCGAGCAGGCGGGACGCCAGCTGCAAGCTCACGCCTAGATCCGCTCCCAGACTTCGATCTCGTCCTCGAGGCGGGCCTTCTCCAGGCCGCTGAAGTCATTCCGTGACACGATTCCCAGCAGCGTCCCGTCCTCCACCACCGGAATATGGCGATAGCCGCCATCCTGCATTTGGCGCAGGGCATCGATGGCGCGCTTGCCGGGGGAAATGGTGTTGGGCCGCCCCGTCATGACTTCAGACAGTTTGGTCTTGGACGGGTCCCGCCCTTCGGCCACCACGCGTCCGACGACATCCCGCCCGGTGAAAATTCCGACCAAATGATGCGGCGTATCCGTGACGAGGACGGCGCCGACACGCCATTGGCGCATATGGCGGCAGGCTTCCTGCACGGTTTGATCGATCGACAAGGTCAATGGCGCTTTGCCACGCGTAATGTCCGCCACCAATCGGGCCACCATGACCGTCCTCCCTGATGGTTGTCCCGCGGCCAGAGCCGCCAGGTAATCGCAACAAGCAGGCGCCGACAACAAACAGCGCCCCATTGGTAAGTTAAGTCCTCGCAACCCCATCGGCCTTGATTTTGATCAAAGCTCACGAACGTGCGGAACCGCCGCTCTTCGGCTCGTCGTCATGAAGAATGCGCTCCGCTGCACCGTCCAAATCATCGTACTGGCCCGATCGGAGCGACCACAGAAACGCGACGAGCCCCAAAAGCCCCAATCCCACCGCCGCCGGAATGAGATAGATCAGGACGTCCATGACGCCTTCCGCAATCGCAGGGCGTTCAGCGTCACCAGGATCGACGAGGACGACATGGCCACCGCCGCGAGCAGCGGCGTGACGAAGCCAAGGATGGCGAGCGGCACGAACAAGCCGTTGTACGCGAGGGATAATGTGAAATTGCGCCGGACCAGACGCTGCGAAAGACGCGCGACGGCGAGGATTTCCAGAAGGGGCCGCAGCTTGACGCTCTGAAACACGGCGTCGGCCGCGTTCTGGCTGATATCCGGGGCCGTGCTGGGAGAAAGGGAGACATGGGCGGCCGCGAGCGCGGGCGCATCGTTCAAGCCGTCACCGACCATGAGGGTTTTCCGCCCGCCGGCCGCCAACTCCTTGAGCCGCGCGTGCTTTCCCGCCGGCGTCACGCCGGCGCGCCAGTCTTCGATGCCCACGGAATGCGCCACGGCCGCGACGGCGGCATCCTGATCGCCGGACAACAGTTCAACGCGATAGCCTGCCCGCTTGAGCGCGTCGATCACGGTGGCGGCGTCCGGACGCAGCGCGTTCTCAAACGGAAAGCAGACCGGTGGCCGGCCTCGTCGGGCCAGCCAGATCTCAGGCCCCTCCGCGGGCGGCGCACCGCCGACGCCGCAGAACCGCCGGCTGCCGAGCCGTATCGTTCCATCCGCCGAATTCATCGACAGCCCCTCGCCCGCCAATTCGACGACGCCGGATGCTGCCTTCACGTCGGGGCAAGCCGCGAAAAGGCCGCGCGCGAGGGGATGGCGCGATACGGCGGCCATGGATGCCGCCAGCCGCAGGTCGGCCATGGAGATTTCCGCCGTGCGCAGGCGCGGGTGCGCGAGAGTCAGAGTTCCGGTCTTGTCGAACACGACCGTGTCCACGTCCGCCAGCCGCTCCAGCACGGTCGGGCTCTTCAGCAGGACGCCTTCCCGGAACAGCCGTCCGCTGGCCACGACCTGGACGACCGGAACGGCCAGCGCGAGCGCGCACGGGCAGGTGATGATGAGAACGGTGACCGCCGTGACCAGCGCCGCCTGCCAAGATGCGCCGGCCCAAAGCCACCAGCCGAGGAATGTGAAAAGCGCCAGAACATGGACCGCGGGCGCATAGATGCGGGCCAAGCGGTCGGCCAGCGCGACATAGCGCGAGCGGGCTTGCTGGGCCGATTCCATCAGCCGCGCGATCTCCGCCAAAAGCGTGTCCGCGCCAACCGCCGTCGCCGTCAACTCGATGGCGCCGCCCAAATTCAGCGTGCCCGCATACACCATCTCGCCAATGCGGGCGGGCGACGGCGCCGTCTCGCCGGTGATCAGGCTGGTGTCGAAATCCGACTTACCGGACAAGACGCGGCCGTCGACAGCCACGCGCTCACCCGATGTCACCAACACCCGCATGCCGGGCGTCACGGCGGATGGCGGGAGCACCGTCGGACGTCCGTCGCCATCGAGAACCGTAACGCTGCCGCCGCCGAGCGCCAGCAGCCGCTCCGCCGCCGCATAGGCGTGGCCCCGCGCGCGGCGCTCGAGATAGCGTCCCACGAGAAGGAAGAACAAGAGAGCCAGCGCCGAATCGAAGTAGATGTGGGGGCCGTTCCGCACCGTCTCGAACAGACTGATGGCGGCGGTGAGTACGACGCCGATGGAGATCGGGACGTCCATGTTGGCCCGGCGATGGGCCAGGGCGCCCGCGGCCGAGCGGAAGAACGGCATGCCCGCGAACAGGATGACCGGCAAGCCGATAGCGGCTGAAAACCATTGCAACAGCGCATGGGTCGCCGGCCCCATCTCGCCGCCCATCCATACCGAGACGGACAGGAGCATGACGTTCGCGAAGCCGAAACCGGCGACGCCCAAGCAGCGAAGAAGCTCTTTCTCCGCCGTGTTGGCGACGGCCTCGGCACGCGCGGCATCGAAAGGATGCACGGGAAAGCCCAGCGCTTCGACCGCGGATGCGATCCCGTTGGCCGCGGCGGCATCGCCCCGCCATTGGACGGTGAGACGCCGCGCGGTCTGATTGACCCGCGCCGCGACGATCTCGGGCCGGCGCGTCA
>CAYZFH010000266.1:0-4508 GCA_964477375.1 uncultured Rhizobiaceae bacterium
CGTCCTGATCCTCATGGCGCTCGCGGGCAGCGAGGTGACCTGGCCATCCGATTTCGCCGGTTGGCTCACCGTCGCGGGTGCGGCGATCTTCCTCGCCCTCGCCATCACCACATTGTTCATGGCGATCGGCATGATCGGCCCCTTGCGGACCAGCATGATCGACAACGGCTCGCCCGTCTGGTCGATCCTGTTTGCGGCGATCCTGCTGGGCGAAATGCTTTCGCCGCTTCAGCTATCGGGAACCGCGCTGGTCATCGCGGCCATCGTCGGCAACCAGGTGCTGCACCACCGGCAAGCCCGCGCGCACGCCGCCGGCCCTTAAGCGGGAACGATGTGCAGGTCGCGCGTCTTCTGTGTCATCGGCTCACAGCCCTTGTCCGTGATCAGCAACGTCTCGCTCAGACCGATGCCGAACCGGTTCGGCACGCGGAAGCAAGTCGGCGTATGGAAGACCATGCCGGGCGTGAGCACGGTCTCGTCGCCCTCGGCGAAGAAGGCCGATCCCTCGACCCAGGATGGCGGGAACTGCGCGCCGACGGTGTAGCCATAGACGCCGGAATGAAACGCTTCGTTCGCGACGGGTGCCAAACCTTTGCGCGCTTCGACCGCGACGTCGTGGCAGGTGCGCCCCGGCTTTGCCGCCGCGATGATGCGTGAGACGCAATCCTTCAACGCTTCATTCACCCGCAACACCTGCTCGCCGGGCTTGCCGATAAACGCCGTGCGCATCATGGGCGAGCAGTAGCGCTTGTAGACGCCGCCGAACTCGAGGAACACCGTGTCACCCACTTTCAGCGGCACGCGCAGGAAATGGGTGTGCGCCCAACCGTGCCGGTGGCCGGAGCTGACGATGGGCTGGATGCTCATGAATTCGCTGCCTGCCCGCGCCATGGCCTCGTAGGCCACGCCGGCAACCTCGCCGTCGGTCTTGTGCGGCGCGATCGCCGCCAGGCCTGCCTGGATACCGGCCCAGGTGATGGCGGCCGCCTGGCGGTGGCACTCAAGTTCGGCCGCGGATTTCACCACGCGCGATTTGTAAAGGATGTCGCTGGCGTCCACGAACGACGTGCCTTCCAGCGCCGCCTCCAGGTCGCGCAGATGCTGGATCCGGAAGCCGGTCGTGAGCGCCTCGATGCCGATGCGCTTGCCGGCCACCCCCCGGTCGCGCAAAAGCCGCTTGAGCTGATCGACGATGTCGCCGGATTTCGACCAGTCGTAACCGATCACCTCGTCGATCCACGTCTTCAGGACCGCGACGCCGACCTCCAGCGATGCCACCTGGATCGCGGCCTCGCCTTTGCGTGGCAGCAGCACGCACGCGTGCAGCGACGTTTCGAACGTGTAGTAGCCGGAGACGTAGAACATGTTGCCGGGATCGCTGAGCAGCAGCGCATCCAGCCCGCGCGCGTCCATCTCGGCGTGAAGCCGCTTCAGCCGCGCGTCGTATTCCGCCTTCGGAAAGGACAGTTCGGAGGGAATCGGCTCGCTTTTCAGCGCGCGCACATAGGCCTTGTCGTCCATGGTCCCCTCCCTGTGGAAAGTCGCGTCTATTCGCCGCGGTAATTGAGCTCGATGCGGATGCCGTTCGGGTCTTGCACGAAGATCTGGCGCAGGTCCGAGTTGGGCACCTGGCGTTCCTCGAACTCCACACCCTTGGCCTTCAGATGCGCGCGCATCGCAACGATGCCCTTGGCGTCGAACGCGATATGGTCGAAACGGCCGGTATCCGGCGGATCGTCCGCATCCGGCCCGCCGATCAGGTGCACAATCGCCGAATCGCCGGCATACATCCACGCGCCGGGAAACTTGAACGGCGGCCGGTAGCCGCGCTTCAGCTCCAGCACATCCGCGTAGAACGACGCCGTTTCCTCGACCGATTCCGCCGACAGGCGGATCGCGTAGTGGCTCAATCCCATCACGGGCATGTGGCGCCTCCCTGGCACCCGCGGCGGCGTGGCAACGCGGGGCGTTTCGATCATACAATCGGCCCGCGCGGCCGTGCAAAGAGCCGCCCTCGGGGGAGGACACCGAATGCCGACCAAACGCCGTCACGCGAAAAAGACGCCGGGCCTGACGCCGGCCAAGCGCACCGCCTTTGCCTGGGTGGACGAAAACCTGCCGCGCCTGTCGGCGTGGAACCAGACGATCTGGCACTACGCCGAATCGGCCTGGCGCGAATACCGCTCCGCCGCCTTCTATGTCGATTTGCTGCGGCGCGAAGGCTTCGAAGTCGAGGAAGGCAGCGCGGGCATGCCCACGGCCTTCGTCGCCACCTTCCGCAACGGGCGCGGGTCAACGCTGGCCAGCTACGCCGAATACGACGCCATCCCCGGCTGTTCGCAGAAGGCCGCGCCCTATGAGGCGCCACGCGACGGCGCGAGCCGCTTCGCGCCCGGCCACACCGATCCGCATTCGGCGCTGGGCATCGGCGCGTTGGGCGGCATCCTGGCGGCCAAGGAGGCCATGGTCCGGCACAACCTGAAGGGCACGTTGAAACTATTCGGCGAGCCGGCGGAGAAGGTCTGCGGCTCCAAGGACATCCATGCCCTGCGCGGCTATTACGACGATCTGGATGCGGCCGTCAGTTTCCACCCCACCTATATCGCCGAGTTGAACAACACGGTCGTATGGGACACGCATGGCGGCTCGTATTGGAGCCGTATCTACACGTTCGAATGCACCGAGGCGCACACCTGGAACAGCGTGGGCGCCGTGGCCAGCCCCACCCACACCCACGCCACCTTCATGGCGCGCGCGCCGGGTGCGGTGGACGCGGTGTGCCTGATGCACACGGCGACCAAGTATTTCCGCGAATCCATGGCGCCCTTCACGGGCAACTGGTGCTTGAACGAAGCGATCCTGGTCGCGGGCCAGGCCACCGCCGACAACCTGCCCGCCCATGTGGGGCAGATCCAGTTCGCGGCGCGCGCGCCCTCGCTCGACATGCAGGAACGCATCTGGAGTGTGATCGAGCGCAACGCGCGGGAGATCGCCAAGCTGACCCACTGCAAGGTGACGGGAACCTGGGTTGCCAAGACGCGCCCGGCCCTGGCCAACCATGCGATGGCGGAGCTGGTCTACGACAACCTAGTCCTGGCGGGACCGCCCGCGGTGAACGAGGAGGCGCGCGAATTCGGCCGCGCGATCCAGAAGAACCTGCGCATCAAGCCCATGCGCGATCCGTTCCTGGCCGAGCTGACCGAGCTGTGCCCGCCCCGCGAATCGGAAGCGCGGGTGCGCAAGCTGACGCCAGAATGGCAGACCCATTTCGGCGTCGACGACTATGTCGAATACACCTGGCACTGTCCGACCGCGCGCCTCTATATCGCGCGGCCGGTGATGCGCCCTGCTCACCCTGGCCACATGTATCCGGAATGGACCTTCCATGCGCTCGGCGGTGTGCCGGCTTGCATCGATCCCATGATTAGAAGCGCCGCGCGCACCGTCGGCGCCAGCCTGGTCGAACTGCTGGCCAAGCCGAAGACGCTGGCGAACGCGAAGGCCGAGTTCCGCCAGCGCACAGGTGGCGGCATCGGCGGCAAGAAGTGGCTCGCACCGCTGTTGCCCAAGAACACCAAGCCGCCGTCCTACTTCCGCTGGCCGGAATACGTGAGCACGGCGCGCGGCGAGGATTGGTGGATCCCGGATCAGCCGGGCGACAAGGCGGACTAAACGGCAGGCTTGGGGGCCTTGCGCCAGCGCTGGAGCGCCAGCATGGCGCCGCCCGCGACCAGGCCCCAGAAGGCGCCGCTGATGCCGAGGAAGGCCAGGCCCGATGCCGTCACCACGAAGGTGACGACGGCGGCCTCGCGCCCCTCCGGCGCCGACACCGCGCCCATGAGGGCCGAACCGAACGCGCCCAGCAACGCCAACCCCGCGACCGCCTCGATCAGGATCGGCGGCGACGCGCTGATGAAGGCCGTGGCCGCGCCCGCCAGCAAACCGAAGACGATATAGAGAAGTCCCGCGACGACGGCGGCCCAGTAGCGCCGCTTGGGATCGGGATGCGCGTCCTCGCCCGCGCAAAGCGCGGCGGTGATCGCGGCCAGGTTCACCGCATGGCCGCCGAACGGCGCGGAGAAAAGACTGAAGATGCCCGTGGTGCGGAACAACGGGCTGGGATCGGGCCGGTAGCCGTTCACGTTCAGCACGGCGATGCCGGGGATGTTCTGCGACGCCATGGTGACGATGAACAGCGGCAGGGCGATGCCGATCACCGCCGCGAAGGAAAACGACGGCGCGACCAGGACCGGATGCGGCCACAGCGAGCCCAAAGACGATGCCGAGATATCCGTGGTCGCGACGATGAGAACGGCGGCGACCAGCACCGCGGCCGGCACGGCATAAAGCCGGTTGATACGTCCGACCACGGCCCACGCAACGATGATGGCGAGGCCCAGAAGCGGCATCTGCCCCACCGCACGCACCGGCGCGATGCACAGGCCGAACAGCACGCCCGCCAGCATCGCGTTCGCCAGCGGCGCGGGAATGGCGGCGACCCACCGGCC
>CAYZFH010000267.1:0-4476 GCA_964477375.1 uncultured Rhizobiaceae bacterium
GCCCGCCTCCAATGGCTAATGTTCGGCCGCTTTTCCCCATCGACGGAACCGCCCCATGGCCCAGACCATCCACGAGCTTTTGAAGGCCGGCCGCGACGACGCGCCCGCCCTCTCCGCCCCCGAACGCCCGTCCCTCGACTATGCCGGCTTGCGCCGCCATGTGGCCGCGACCGTCGAGCGGCTGAATGCGCTCGGCATCGGGCGCAACGACCGCGTGGCCATCGTCTTGGCCAACGGCCCCGAGATGGCATCCGCCTTCCTGGCCATCGGCGCGGGCGCGACGACCGCGCCGCTCAACCCCGCCTACCGCGCGGAAGAGTTCGAGTTTTATTTGTCCGACCTCAACGCCAAGGCGCTGGTCATCGAGGACGGTGCAGAATCGCCCGCCCTCGCCGTGGCCAAGAAGCTGAACGTGCCGGTGATCCGCCTGAAGGCCGACCCGAAAGGCCCCGCCGGCCTGTTCACGCTGGACGGCCCCGCGGGTGCCAAGCCCGCCAAGGGCGGCTTCGCGGAAGCGGACGACATCGCCCTCGTGCTGCACACCTCGGGCACCACCTCGCGCCCGAAGATCGTGCCCCTGGCCCAGCGCAACGTGACGGCCTCGGCCGGCAACATCGCGAAGACGCTGGCGCTGACGGCGGAAGACCGCTGCCTCAACATCATGCCGCTGTTCCACATCCACGGGCTGATGGCCGCGACCCTGTCCAGCATGGGCGCGGGCGCATCGGTCTATTGCTCGCCCGGTTTCAACGCGCTCAAGGTCTTCTCGTGGCTCGATGAGGCCAAGCCGAGCTGGTACACGGCGGTGCCGACCATGCATCAGGCCATCGTTGCGCGCGCCGAGCGTAATCCGGAATCGGTCAAGCGCGCGAAGCTGCGCTTCATCCGCTCCTCCTCCTCGTCGCTGCCGCCGCAGGTGATGGCGGAGTTGGAGAAGGTCTTCAACGCGCCGGTGATCGAATCCTACGGCATGACCGAGGCGTCGCATCAGATGGCGTCGAACCCGCTGCCGCCTAAGGCGCGCAAGCCGGGCAGCGTCGGCATTGCCGCCGGCCCCGAAGTCGCCATCATGGACGACGCCGGCACGCTGCTGCCGCAGGGCGGCGTGGGCGAGATCGTCATCAAGGGCGCCAACGTCACCGCCGGATACGAGAACAATCCGAAAGCCAACGAAGGCGCCTTCACCAACGGCTGGTTCCGCACCGGCGACCAGGGCAGCTTCGATGCCGAAGGCTATCTCAGCATCACCGGCCGTCTGAAAGAGATCATCAACCGCGGCGGCGAGAAGATCTCGCCGCGCGAGGTGGACGAGGTTCTGCTCGACCATCCGGCCGTGGCGCAGGCCATCACCTTCGCCATGCCGCACGCCAAGCTGGGCGAGGAAGTGGCGGCGGCGCTGGTGCTGAAGGAGGGCGCGAGCGCGACCGAGAGCGACATCCGCAGCTTCGTCGCAACGCGACTGGCCGACTTCAAGGTGCCGCGCAAGGTCGTGTTCCTGGCCGAGATCCCGAAAGGCGCCACGGGCAAGGCGCAGCGCATCGGACTGGCGGAGAAACTGGGGCTCGGCGCGTGAAGATCTGCATCTACGGCGCGGGCGCCATCGGCGGCTACATGGCCGCTGAGCTGGCCTTCGCGGGCTATGACGTCTCGCTGGTCGCGCGCGGACCGCACCTGGCCGCGATCAAGGAAAAGGGCCTGACCCTCATCAAGGACGGCGAGACGCGCACGGCCAAGATCAAGGCCAGCGACAACCCATCCGAACTGGGCGTGCAGGATTACGTCGTCATCACGCTGAAGGCCCATTCGGTGCCGCCGGTCGTGGACGCGATGAAGCCCCTGCTGGGCCCCGACACCGCCGTGGTGCCCGCCGTGAACGGCGTGCCCTGGTGGTACTTCTACAAGCTGCCGGGCCCCTGGGAGAATCACCGCCTCAAGAGCGTCGACCCCGGCGACAAGCAGTGGAACGGCATCGGGCCCGAGCGCGCCATCGGCTGCGTCGTCTATCCGGCTTGCGAAGTGCCCGAGCCCGGCGTGATCCAGCATTTCGACGGTGACCGTTTCGCGCTCGGCGAGCCAGACGGTGCGAAGACCGAGCGCATCCAGAAGCTGTCCGAGGCGCTGATCAAGGCCAAGATGAAGGCGCCGATCCGCCCGCGCATCCGCGACGACATCTGGGTCAAGCTGTGGGGGAACATGACGTTCAACCCGCTGAGCATCCTGACCTATGCGACGCTCGACGTGGTGACCAGCGATCCGGGCACGCGGGCGCTGGTGCGCGCGATGATGACCGAGGGCAAGGAGATCGGCGAGAAGCTGGGCGTGAAATTCGCGATCGAGATCGAGAAGCGCATCGACGGCGCCAACGCGGTCGGCGCGCACAAGACCTCGATGCTGCAGGATCTGGAGCGCGGGCGGCCGGTCGAGCTGGACGCGTTGCTCACTGCCGTGATCGAGTTAGGCCAATTGGTCGGCGTGAAGACGCCTTATTGCGACACGATCTTCGCGCTGGCGCGCCAGCGCGCCCAGGTCGCCGGCTGCTATCCGAAATAAGCCGATGGCCGCTTACGATGTCGTCCGTTGTCCGTCTTGCGCCAAGCTGACCCTGCCGAAACAGGGCAAGTGCCAGCATTGCCGCACGGATCTGTCGGCGCGGCCGCAAAGCTCGGCAGCGCCCACCTACCAGCCGCGCAAGCGGCGGATTTCCACCGTGAAATCGCCCTGCATCGGCACCTGCATGCTGTTTCCCGGCACGCAGATGTGCTCCGGCTGCTTCCGCACGGTGGACGAAGTGCGCGACTGGATCGAGATGACGGACGAGGAGCGGTTGGCCGTCGTCGCGGAGCTGGATGAGCGCTGCAAGATCCACGGTCCGCCGCGCCTGCCGCCCAAACCGTCCGAGCGCTGACCTCCGTCCCGTCCGTCTAGGCCGTCCGCGCTTTCCGCAAACGGCGCTTCATGGCCTCGTGCGCCTGCCGCGAGCCGTCATGCGCCGTGCCGAACCACCAGTCGATCGGCGTCATGCCGTCGCCGTAGTTCACCTCGAAATAGCGGTGATGCAGATAGTGCATGTAGGCGGCCGCGGGAATGCGCGGCTTGCCGCCCACGGTCACGGTCGAGAAGCCGCAATGGTCGCGCGCCGGCCCCAAGGCGGCGGCCACCAGATGGTAGAAAACCAGGAACGGATTCGACGGCACGATCCAGTGGATCAGCACGCTGGAGAAATACAGCACATGTTCCACCGGATGCATGGCCAGCCCCGACCAGGGCCCGGGATTCGCGTTCTTGTGGTGAAGCCCATGGACCCAGCGGTAGAGCGGCGGCCAGTGGATGAGCCGGTGGATGCAGTAGAAATGCACGTCGCGAAACCACTGCACGCCCAGCATCACGAGCGCCAGATAGACCGGATGGTCGGCCCATTCGACAGAAGGAATGACGCCGTTCGCCATCGCCCATAGCGTGAGCGCCAGATAGGCCGTCATCACCGGCACCCCGCTCAGCATCGTCCAGATCACGTTGTCGACATGCTGGTCGCCGAACAGGAAGGTCGTGCTCGGCTTGGGCCAACTCTCGTCAAACTTGAACGCGGTGCCCTGCGCGCGCTGGATATAGAGCCGGAGATGCCAGGCGCCCGCGAAGACGAACACGAAGGCCGCGTTGATCGCGAAGAGGCGCGCGATCCAGCCGGCTTCCAGCGTCTTCATCGCCGCCATGTCGGGGAAGAGGAAGAGCCACGCGAGCAGTGAGATGCCCGCGTAGAAGACGTTCCAGGGAAACAGATAACCCGGCACGCCGAAGAACCACTTCAAGAACGCCAACGGCCTGGGCGGCCATACGAACACGGGCGGCGAGACCACCCCTTCCGGCGGCGCCCAGCCGCCGGTGTTCACCTTTTCGCTCCTCGCCAGATCCGTCATCCGAGCCATCCCCATGCCCGCGCCAGAAGCGAAACGGTATGCCCCTTCGGATGCGCCCGCAAGGACGCCGCCGCGCGCGTCCAACATTCGTCACCCCGGATCAAGTCCGGGATGACGAGCCTTGTCAGGAGACGCGGGAGCGAATCGCCCGGCGGAGACTCCGCACACCCATCAATCGTCCTCCGGCAATCCGTAACGCGCGCGCCGCTCCTCGGCCTCGCGTTCCAGAATGCCGGCCCACATGCCGGCCCCGTGCAGAACCGGCGCGGGTGGCTCGGGCGGCGCAGGCGATGCCGGCGGGACAACCGGCGGCGCGACAGGTTTCGCTTCGTGCGCGTCGCCGGCGCGCGCGGCATCCGGCGGGTTCTTCTGCTCCAGCCACGGCCGGCGCGGGATCGGGCTGTGCACCACGATCACCTTGGGCTCCTTCTTCGCGCCTTTCCCGCCGGCATCGGCGCCGTCCGCCGGGGCCGCGCTCCACCGTCCGCCGTCCAGCAGGAGGCGGGCGATCTCCATGCGCATTTCGGGCGCCGCGTTCGGATCGCGCGCGATGCGCTGCATC
>CAYZFH010000268.1:0-4462 GCA_964477375.1 uncultured Rhizobiaceae bacterium
TGCAATTGAAAGGGCGACCCGAGGCCAACGCGCCAATGGCGGAAGGGATCAGCTTACCTTCATTCTCTCCCGCGCCGTAGGGATAGAAAACCCGCGCCCAAGCCATGCTCACCCGTCGCGCCGAAGCCTGGGCGGCTAAATCGCGGTAAGCCGCGAGTTTGCACTGGCCGTATAACGTGGTGGGCTGGGTGGCATCGTCTTCGCGGCATGGGCGCATGGTGGAGCTGTATTCCGCGCAACTGCCCACGCCGACGAAGCGATGCCCGCGATGATCGGAAAACTCCCGAAACAGGGACACGGTCGCTGTGCGCCACGCGTGATTTTCCGCACTGGACCAGAACACGCCGGGTGTGGCGATCCAGGCCAGATGCAGAATATGGGTCGGCTGCACGGTTCGGATCAATTGCCGGGAGGCACCGGCTTCCAGAAGATCGCACGTATGCCACGCGACGTCCGCCGGTGCGTCCGCCGGCTTGTGCCGCGCGGTAGCGTGGAGTTCAAAGCCTTTAGTGCGTAATAGTGGCAGGCAGTGCCTGCCAATGAAGCCGCTCGCCCCGGTCACCAGAACGCGCGTCATGGCTCGACCGCTGCAACGCGCGGGCCACCGCCGTCAGACAATGCGAAGCTCAGGTATCGGCACGATGAACCGGCCCCCCAGCCGCCGATATTCGCTCTGTTGCGCTAGGACCTCGTCCAGGATGTTCCAGACCAGCAACAGCGTGTAGTCCGGGCGGCGCCGAACGAGTTCGTCCGGCGCCACGATCGGCACATGCGCGCCGGGCACGAAGCGCCCTTGCTTGTATGGGCTCAGATCGGCCACGAATTCGATCTCGTTGCCGGTCAACTCAAGCGCATTGAGGAGGATCGTCCCTTTCGCGGAGGCACCATACGCGGCGACGCGTCCGCCCGTGCTACGCGCGCGTCGTACTTCGCCCTTGATGCCTTCGCAAAGGCGCGCGACGCGCGCAGCGAAAGTTGCGTAGTAGGCATGTTCCAGCAGTCCGATCGAGCGCTCCTCGTCGAGAAGGGCGGCGACCCGGTTCGACACGGAGACATGCTCGTGTCCGATGAGCAGTCGCAGGGATCCACCATGAACCGGAATACGCTCGACGTCTTGAACGACTAACCGGTGCCGCCGGACCAGCCTGTCGATTGCGTGCAGGGAGAAGTAGCTGTAGTGCTCATGGTAAATCGTATCGAACTCGGCCTTCTCGATCAGATCGCGCACATAGGGCGCTTCAATCACCGCGACGCCGTCTCGCTTCAGGGCCGCTGCGATGCCGCCGATGATCTGGTTGGGGTCCGGTACGTGGGCGAGAACATTGTGGGCATGGATGACGTCCGCTTGCCGGCCTTCCGTGCGAAGATGCCGGCCCAACTCTTCGTTGAAGAACGCGACGAGTGTCGGGATACCGCGTTCTCGCTCGGCGACCTCGGCGACGTTGCGAGCCGGCTCCACGCCCAGGACGCGAACGTCGGCGCGCTTATAGAACTGAAGTAGGCAACCGTCGTTGCTGGCGATCTCCAGAACTTGAGATTGCGGGCCGAGGTTGCGTTCGCTCACGAGTCGCGCGGCAAGCCGCCCGAAGTGATTCACCATCGTGCGCGAGGTGGACGAAAAGTAGGCGTAATCGCTGAACATCGCCTCGGGTGGCACGTTCTCGGTGATTTGAACGAGCGAGCATTCCCGGCAGAACGAAACCTCAAGCGGATATCGGGGCTCCGACTGGCCGAGGTCTTTTCCAGAGAGAAGGCGATTCGCCAGGGGCATATGCCCCAACGAGATGACGGAAGCGAGGGAGAGGGCACCGCAAGATCGGCATTTTGCGGAGCTGACGCTCATTTCTTCGCTCCGAAATATGCCCGATACCAGTCGATCGTTTGCCGCAACCCGTCGTCGAGAGCATAGCGAGGTTCCCAACCCAACACGCGCCGCGCCTTCTCCGTGCTCAGATGCTGCGCGCGGATCTCGTGGGCCGCTTCGTTCAACACGACAGGTTTCAGAGAAGATCCCATGAGGGTGAGAATGCAGTCGACAAGCGCATGCACGGTCAGTTGCACTTCGTTGGAGAAATTGAATGCTTGTCCGCAAAGACTGGGATCGGCCGCCAGCCTTTCCGCAAGGAGGATGTTCGCGGCCGCGCCGTCGGTTACGTAGATATAGTCTCGGATATAGTTCCCGTCCGAGCGGATGACGGGGGGATCGCCGCGCAGGATGGAGCGGATGGTGCCCGGTACCAGTCGGTTCCAATTCAGATCGCCGCCCCCGAAGAAATTGCCGCATCGCGTGATGGCGGCCGGAACGCCATAGGTCCCCGCATAGGATTGCGTGATGAGGTCGGCGCACGCTTTGCTGGCGTCATAGGGGTGGCGGCCCCGAAGCGGATGGTCCTCGCGATACGGCAACGCCTCCGAATCTCCGTAAGCCTTATCGGAAGAGGCCACGATGAGCTGTTTGACCTTAGGGCTTCGCCGCGCGGCTTCGAGAACGGACCATGTTCCGCCGATATTGGTTTCGAAGGTGCTGAGCGAGTTCCGATTGGCCACGCCGACGGTCGTTTGCGCGGCGAGATGGAAAACGGTTTCGATCTCGTATTCGCCGAGCGCGCGTTCGATGATGTCCCGGTCCCGGACATCACCGCGCACGACAGTTGCCTGGGCGAATGCGTTGCTGCGCACCAGTTCGCTGTTGGGGACCCAATCGCGCACCAGGCATACGACTTCGGCTTCCATGTCGAGAAGCCCGCGGACCACGGCGGTGCCCAAAAGGCCGGTCGCGCCCGTGACCAGTACGCGACGGTCACGCCAAAATCCAACTGTTCCAAGATGCGCTGGCGCCATCACCAAGTTACCCAGTCGGCTTTACCGCTGCTCCAAAGCTGGTCCAGGTGCTGCTTGTCGCGCATTGTGTCGCAGCATTGCCAGAAACCACGATGCTTGAAGGCGGCCAGTTGGCCGTCTCGCGCCAGGTGTTCCAGGAGGTCTGTTTCCAAGACGTCCGCATCCCCGCGCAGGTACGACAGGACCTTGGGCTCCATCACCATGAAGCCGCCGTTGATCCAGCGCTCGCCGTGCTCCGGCTTTTCGGAAAACGCCGCGACGCGATCGCCCTCGAAGGCGATGCCACCGAATCGGGAAGGTGGCCGGATCGCCGTCACCGTTGCCAGGCGTCCTTGCGACCGATGAAACGACAGCAGGTCATCGATCGGGACATTGCTCAGCCCATCGCCGTAAGTCAGCATGAATGGACCGTCGGACAGAAGCGGCTCTAGCCTTTTGAGGCGTCCGCCTGTCAGTGTCTGTTCGCCCGTATCGATGAGGTGCACGGTCCAGTCGTCCTGATGCGGACGGCGTATGTCCACACGTCCGTTCTTCAGTTGGATCGTGAAGTCGCTGGAAAGGAAATTATACTCGGCGAAGAAGCGCTTGATGACGTCGGCTTTATAGCCCAGCGCGATCACGAACTCCGTGACGCGAAATGTCGCGAAGTGCTTCATGATGTGCCAAAGGAGCGGACGCCCGCCGATCTCGACCATCGGCTTGGGAATGGCTACGGTCTCCTCGGCCAGACGAGTTCCATGCCCGCCAGCCAGTATAACGACTTTCACCAGGGGGCCCCCTTGTCAGACGCGCTCGCGGTGTTTGCTGTACCGCTTTGCCGGGCGGCCTTCTCTTGATTTGGTCCCACAGCTCCGCGAGCGTCGACGCTATAGTGCGACGATCAAACGGGATTATGACCTTAGATGGATAAGTTTCAAGAATTGCTAGCATCCTCGGCGTGTGCAGCCGAGCGCGCGCGATGATTTTCGAGCCGCTTTCGCTGTCTGGTGCCTATCTGATCACGATGGAGCCCCGGAGTGACGAGCGGGGCTGGTTCGCGCGCAGCTACTGCGTCCGGGAGTTTTCCGCGCGCGGGATTGACATGCAGGTCGTGCAGTCGAACGTGTCGTTCAATGGGCGCCGCGGCATCGTGCGCGGCCTGCACTATCAGTCCGCGCCTTTCGAGGAGGCTAAGCTGGTCCGGTGCACCAGGGGCGCGATCTACGACGTCGTGGTCGACCTGCGTCACGCGTCGGCGACCTCCGGCCGATGGGAAGGACGGGTGCTTAGCGAAGATAACAACAAAATCATGTATGTCCCCTGCGGCTTTGCCCACGGATATCAGACGCTCAGCGGCGAAAGTGAGATCTTTTACGAGATGTCGGCTTTCTATGAGCCATCTGCGGCGAAAGGCGTTCGATGGGATGACCCTGTGTTGGCAATCTCTTGGCCCGATGCGGCCAATGCCATCGTTTCCGATCGGGACAAGATCCTGCCGACCCTTCCGGAATTAAAATGACGCTATTGTTTGATTACTGAAGCCTTGATCTTGGTCGCGTATGTGTCAGAGATGATTGTAAACCGCGTTGATGTTTACGATGCCGCGTCTAAGGTCGCCCTCAGCTATTATTCCGCTCGGGCC
>CAYZFH010000269.1:0-4459 GCA_964477375.1 uncultured Rhizobiaceae bacterium
AGACGTGGGTGGGCTTCTTGTTTTTTTGTTTCGTTGCTGATGCGTAGCGTCTGTCGGCGGTTGTTGGCGATCTACCGGATAAGATCGGTGGATACCGCTTCGAGGACGTGCGTCCGAGATTCCGCCGCGAATACGACCTCGCCTGTAACTGGAAATTCATGGTCGAGAATTTCCTAGAGTACTACCACACGCCGTTCCTGCATCTCCGCTCGGTCTACCAGAAGCCGGTGAACTTCCTTGGCCAGCAGGGCGCGCCGATGATCCGCCTGCCGGTGGAAGAGGGGACGGGCGACTACGTCTTCTTCTTCATGCCGCACGAAGGCACGCGCGCGCTTCTCGCGGGCGACACGGGATTCCCACTGATGGACCATTTGCAAGGCCGTATCGCCAACGGCACCACGTCGGGCTGCATCCTGCCGGCCGGCATGATGAGCTGCCATCAGGACTGCATGTGGTTCCTGGAGATCTATCCGATCTCCCACAACCGCACGAAAGTTGTGCAGGTGGGCTGTTTCCCGGAAAGCAGTGTGAATCGGCCCGACTTCGAGGAGGTCTCGCAGCGCTACTTCAAGCGCTGGAACATGGTGATGGGTGAGGACGCCGAGATGTTGCCCAAACAGCAGAAGGGTGCCGAGAACAGCCTGGCCGTGGCGGGCCCCGTCTGCCATGTGGAAGATAAAATCCACACGATCCGCCAGCATTGGCTCAACCAGGTCATTGGCAACAGTCCCTAAATTCTTCGCGAGAGAGACGTCATGGAAATCGGCACGATCAAACGGCCGCCGAAAGCGATCATCGCCGCGCTCAAGAACATCGGCACCAGCACCATCGGCAACGCGCTGGACGATCTGGGTATCTACGGCGTCATGCCGAACCTGCGCCCCGTCTGGCCCGGCTCGAAATATGTCGGGCCGGCCTTCACTGCGAAAGAAGTGACCGGTGTGCACGGCAGTTACACTGGCGCGGATTTCAAGCTGGGCGCCATCATCGACAACGCCAGCAAGGGCGATGTCGTGGTGATCGACAATGCGGGTCACCAGGTTTCAACCTGGGGCGGCATCGCCTCTTATGCGGCCAAACACAAGGGCGTGGCGGGTCTTCTCGTTGATGGTGGCGTGCGCGACGCCGACGAGATGGTGCAGTTTAAATTCCCTGTCTTCTCGCGCCACATCACGCCCACCTCTGCCAAGGGGCGGGTGAAGGTTTTGGCGATCAACGTGCCGGTGAAGATGGACGGCGTTCTGGTGCGGCCGGGCGACATCATCTGCGCCGATGCGACCGGCGTCGTCTGCGTACCGGCCGAAGTGGCTGAGAAAGTGGCCAAGATGGCCAAGTCCTTCGACGCCGACGACAAGCAGGCCATTCGCGAGATCAAGAAGGGCCTGACCTTCGCCCAGGCCTTAAACAAATTTAAGAAGCTCTAGGGCGCGGATTCCGTTCCGCCGTCCACGGCCAGCACTTCGCCGGTGACGAACCCGCACGTCATTAGGAAGAGGGCGGCGTTGGCGCATTCCTCGGGCTCGCCGATGCGTCCCAACGGCACGCGCTTGGAGTGTTCCTCCATGCGCTTGTCGAATTCGGCCTGCGTGCGCCCCTTGCGGATCAGGTCGGTCAGGATCACGCCGGGCGAAATGCAATTCACGCGCAGGCCCTCCGAGCCTAACTCCCACGCAAGGGAGCGGGTGGCCGCGTCGATCGCGCCGTCGATGGCCGCGCCGACGACATAGCCGCGCAACGGCCGGCGAGAAGCCGAGCCCGAATAAAAGATGATGCTGCCGCCCTTGTTCATGTGATGGCGTCCGTCATAGGCGGCCCAGAACGGCCCCCAGAACTTGCTGTCGAAAGATTCGTACGATTCTTTTTCCGGCAACGCGTCGAAGACGAGACGATGCACGGTCGAGCCGCTCAAGACCAAATGGTCGAACTTGCCGTGGCTCTTGAGGAACGCCGCGGTCGCGGCGCGGTCGCCGACTTCCGCCACGCCCGGTGTAATGCGGTCCGACTTGCCCGCGATCTTCGCGGCCGCCGCTTCGGCGCGACCTTTGTCGCGCGACGTCAGAACGACATGGGCGCCTTCCTTGTGCGCCATTTCGGCGGTGGCGTAGCCGATACCGCCCGAGCCGCCGATCACGACGACCTTCTTCCCGTCCAGCGCGCCCATGCCGACACCCGCATTGTGATTGCCCGTCAATCGGGATAGCGGTTCTACGCGGGCTTCGCCATCGGAAAGTGATACGACCAATTGCTATCTAAAACGTTGTGCTTGGGGCGCGCTTCTGCGGTCGCTAGGTTGGGTGAAGGACAACGGAGGACCAGATGCCAAAGGCATTGACCCAAAATCAGGTCGATTCATTCAAGCGGGACGGGTTCGTCTTTCCCGTGCGCGGCATCTCGGAGGCCGAAGCGGCCGACTGTGTGCGCAAGATCGACGCGTTCGAGAAAAACACGGGCGAAAAGGCCAGCGTACGCTTGCGCACCAAGGCTCACCTCTTGATGCCGTGGCTCGCGGAGCTGGTGCGCCGGAAGGAGATTGTTGACGCCGTTGAAGACATTCTGGGCCCGGATATCATGTGCTGGGGCGGCGGCGTCTTCGTGAAGCGCGCCAAGGACCCGGCCTTCGTCTCCTGGCACCAGGATACCTGGTATTGGAGTTGGCAGCCCAAGGATGCGGTGACCGTGTGGCTCGCCTTCACTGACGCTGCAACCGATAACGGCAGCGTCCGCTACATCCCCGGCTCGCACAACAAGAACATCAACTCACACGAGTGGACGAACAAGGCTAACAACCTGCTGACCACGAGCCTTGAAGTGCAGGGCGGCGTGGATGAGGCACGCGCGGTCGACACCAAGCTGAAGCCCGGTGAGATGATCCTGCATCACGAGCGCATCGTGCATGGTTCAAGCCCCAACACGTCGGGCCGCCCGCGCATTGGCTTCTCGATTCAGTATGTCGGTGCGAACTTCAAGGAGACGTCCATTCCGCGCACGAGCGCTACGCTGGTGCGGGGCAGGGATCACGGCAACTTTGAGTCCGAGCCCGTACCGACCAAAGAGTTTGATCCGGAGGGGCTTGCAGCCTTTGACCACGCGCTGGGGCTCTACCGGGAAGCCGCCAAAAGCCTGCGCCGGGGCGCCTGATGGGTGCGCTCTCGGGCAAGAAGGTCATCGTCATCGGCGCTTCGGCCGGCATCGGTCTGGCGACCGCCGCGCATGCCTTGCGCGCGGGCGCCGAGGTGGCGATTTCCGCCCGCGGATTGGAAAGGTTGCAGCGCGCGGCAGAGACATTGGCTAAGGAAGGCGGTGCGCTGTCTTACGAAGCGCTCGACATGCGCGACCGTGCGGCGGTCGCGGCCTATTTGAAGCGGCAGGCTCCGTTCGATCATCTGATCCTGCCGGGCGCGACCGTCTACCGCACGCCCTTCGCCGATATGGAAGAGGATAAGGCCAAGGGCTCGGTCCACGCCAAGTTCTGGGGGCCGTTTTGGACAGCCTATGACGCGCGGGATCACATCCGCCGGGGCGGCAGCATGGTGTTCTATTCCGGCCTCGCCAACCGCCGTCCGGTGCCGGGCTATGTCATCGGCGCGGTGATCGATGGGGCGCTGGACGCGGCCACGCGTTCGCTCGCGCACGAACTGGCGCCGCGCGGCATCCGCGTGAACTGCATTTCGCCCGGCATCATCGAGACCGCTTATGTCGAGCGCATCCCGCCCGACGTGAAGGAACAGCTGTTTGGCGCCTATGCCAGCAAGGTGCCGGTCAAGCGGGTGGGGCAGGCGGACGATTGCGCTCAGGCGGGCATGTATCTTATGACCAATGGGTATGTGACGGGCGAGGTCATTGCCGTTGATGGCGGCGTCGAGTCCGCGCCTTAAGGAGCAAGGGACCGGAAATGCTACAGGCCGATATCTTCCAGAATGTGCGCAAGCCCGCCCTCGAAGCGGAGATGCTGCCGCCTGAGTGCTACACCAGCCGCGAGTTCTACGACCGCGAGGTGAAGCACATCTTCATGAAGCGCTGGAACTTCATCGGCCATGACGGCCAGGTAGCGAAGCCCGGCGATTATATGGCGTTCGACCTGGTGGGCGTGCCGGTCATTGTGGCGCGTGACCGCGCGGGTGAGATCCGCGCTTTCGCCAACACCTGCCGTCATCGCGGTTGCCGTGTCATCAGCGGGACGGGCAACGCGCGCGCGTTCAAGTGCGGCTATCACGGCTGGGTCTACAACCTGGACGGCCGCCTGACCGGCGCGCCACAAATGGAGCACTCGAAGGGTTTCGACAAAGCCGACTATGGCCTGTTCCCCATCCGGTTGGAGAAGTGGGGGCGCTTCATGTTCATCAATTTCGACGAGAACGCCGCGCCGCTGAAGGCGCAGCTTGGCGATCTGGACGACAAGCTCGAAACCTATAATTTCGACGACATGGAGCTGGTTCGCCGGCGCGAGATGGAGGTCGGC
>CAYZFH010000270.1:0-160 GCA_964477375.1 uncultured Rhizobiaceae bacterium
GAGAACTTGTAGCCGCGGCGGTATTCGAACTTATCGACCGCCTTCATCAGGCCGATATTGCCTTCCTGGATCAGGTCCAGGAACTGCAGGCCGCGGTTCGTGTACTTCTTGGCGATCGAGATCACGAGGCGCAGGTTGGCCTCGATCATCTCTTTCTTCG
>CAYZFH010000270.1:170-1899 GCA_964477375.1 uncultured Rhizobiaceae bacterium
GGTCGCCCTGCTGCACGGTCGTGACCATGCGGCGGTAGTCCGAGATCGGCATGCCGGTGATCTCAGCGACTTCGAGGACCTGGCGGCGCAGCTCCTTGATCTCGTCCTTGTACTTCACGCCGAACGACTTCCAGCCCTTGGTCGACAGGCGGCCCACGCGGCGCATCCAGTTGGGATCGGATTCGTGGGTCATGTACTGCACGAGGAAATCCTCGCGCTTCACGCCGCAACGCTCGGCAAAGCGCAGCATCTGGCTTTCCAGCGTCAGCAAGCGCTTGCTCAGGCCGTAAAGCTGGTCGACCAGCTCCTCGATGCGGTTGTTGCTGAGGCGGACCTTGGAGACCTTCTCCATCAGCTCCTTGCGCGCGCGCTGGTACTTCTTCAGCTCGGCGCCTTCGAGGTCCTTGCCCTTGCGGACGGCCTCGACACGGTCTTCCTGCAGCTTGACGAAGTTCTTGTGGGCGCGGGCCACTTTGTCGAGCGCCTTCAAGACATCGGGCAGAAGGTTAGCTTCGATGGTGGCGAGCGAGAGATTGATCTCGTCGTCGTCTTCCTCGGTCGGCTCGGGCGCTTCGCCTTCGGCGCGCGCCTCGCCGTCGGGCTTCGCGGCCGGCTTGGCCACCACGCGCAGCTGCGGCACCGCCGCCTTGACGGGAGCGGGGGCGGCGGGCCTCGGCATGCCGGGTTTACCGGGTTTGCCGGCCTGCTCGCTCATCGGCGAATCGTGCGCGCCCTTGGCCGACATATCGACGACCGGGCCGCCCATGGTGGCGTCCAGGTCGATCACGTCGCGCAGAAGCATGGTCTGGTCGAGCAGCGCCTGGCGCCAGCGCACCAGCGCCTCGAAGGTCATCGGGCTTTCGCAGACCGCGCCGATCATCTTCTCGCGGCCGGCCTCGATGCGCTTGGCGATGGCGATTTCGCCTTCGCGTGACAGAAGCTCGACGCTGCCCATCTCGCGCAGATACATGCGCACGGGGTCGTCGGTGCGGGTCAGCTCGTCTTCGCCGACATTGCCGCGCTTGGCTTCGGGCTCTTCTTCTTCCTTGTCCTTTTCTTTTTCGTCGTCGTCATCGTTGGCGGCGGCGTCCTTGGCGGGCGCGGGGGCCGCGTCGCCCTCTTCGGATTCCTCGTTCTCGACGACGTTGATGCCCATCTCGTTGAGCATCGCGAGCGTGTCTTCGATCTGCTCGGAGTTGAACTTCTCCGGAGGCAGGACCGAGTTGAGCTCGTCATAGGTGATGAAACCGCGGTCGCGGCCGCGCGCGATCATCTTCTTGACCGCCGCCTGCATCGTATCCATGAGGGGGCCTTCGGCACCCTCGCGCATTTCAGCTTCGTCTTCGACCGCCGGTTTGCTCGCCATTCTCGTCACAACTCCTGAAGTTCGGCCGAGCGCCCCTCGGCCGGTTCGTGATGTCGGTTAATGCCTGTTCTCTAGGCTGCTGACGCCCGCGTCCTCGTCGGCCAGGTCGCCCGCCTTGAGAGTTTCGAACTGTGCCTTCTTGGCCGACACGGGTGCCCAACGCTCCGGCGTCATGTCGGCGCCCAGCGCCCTGGAATCCTCGAGGATTTCCGTGCAAATCTCGCGCCGATGGGGCTGTTCCCAAGCCTCCAGCCATTCCTTCCGCCGGTCTTCCAAGGCCTTGACGGGGTTGGCGAAGGGCGCCGCTTCATAAACCTCGCGGCTCAAAACCCGTTCCATCACGTCGCCAAACCCGCGTTCCCT
>CAYZFH010000270.1:1999-4443 GCA_964477375.1 uncultured Rhizobiaceae bacterium
TCGGGCGTATCGGTGGCGCGGCCGGCCGTTTCCATCTGCCACAGGATGTCGGTCAGCGGGCGCACGCGGCCGAGCACGGTCGCCATGGCCTGCGGCCCGCCGAAGCGGACCAGCGTGTCCGGGTCTTCGCCCTGCGGCAGGGTCGCGAAGCGGAGCGAGCGGCCGGGCTCCAGGATCGGCAGTGCGCGCTCGGCGGCGCGGAACATCGCGCGCTGGCCGGCCCCGTCGCCGTCAAAGCACAGGACGGGCTCGGGCGCGAATTTCCACAGAAGCTGGATCTGCCCTTCCGTCAGCGCGGTGCCGAGCGGCGCCACCGCATGGTCGAACCCGGCCTGATGGAGCGCGATCACGTCCATGTAGCCTTCGACCACCACCGCATCGCGCTTCTCGCGCGCGGCGTTGCGGGCGTGCGACAGGCCGAACAGCACCCGGCCTTTATGGAAGAGCGGGTTTTCCGGCGAGTTGAGGTATTTCGGCTGGCCGTCGCCCATCACGCGGCCGCCGAAGGCGATCACGCGCCCGCGCCCGTCCATAATCGGAAACAGGATGCGGCCACGAAAATAATCGTAGGAGTCGCCGCCGCCTTCCGGCCGGCGCAGCAACCCGACCTCGAGCGCGCGGGCCTCTTCGTTATTCTTGGCCGCCAGCACGCGCTTGAGCCCGCCGCGATTGTCGGGCGCGAAGCCCAGGCGGAAGCGGGCGATCGTCTCGTCGGTCAGGCCGCGGTCTTTGAGATAGGCCAAGGCCGCGCGGCCGGCGGGGGCACGCAACTGCTCCTCGAACCAGGCACAGGCCGCTTCGACCACGGTGTAAAGCGACTGCTCCTGCTCGGCCCGCTCGCGGTCCTGCGGCGCCATGCGCGGCACGGGGATGCCGGCCTGCTCGGCCAGCCGCTCGACAGCCTCGGGAAAGGACAGGCCCTCGGTCCGCATGACGAAGCCGATGACGTCGCCGTGCGCACCGCAGCCGAAGCAATGGAAGAAGCCCTTGTCCTCGTTAAGGGTGAAGGACGGCGATTTCTCGTTGTGGAACGGGCACAGCCCGACATGCTCGCGGCCGCGCTTCTGCAGGCGCACGCGGCGGCCCACCGTATCGGCCAAGCCGACACGGGCGCGCAATTCGTCGAGGAACTGGACCGGAAACGCCACTGTTCGCGCCGCTCGCTCACGTCTCTCCGGCGCGCGGACATCCGCGCACCGCGAATTCAGCCGAGATGTTTCTTCACAACCGCGCTGGCCTTGGCGAAATCGATCTGCCCGGCAAAGCGCTCCTTGAGCACGCCCATGACGCGCCCCATGTCCTTGATCCCCGAGGCGCCCAATTCTCCGATCAGCCCCTTCACAGCCTGATCGACCTCGGCCTCGCCGAGCTGCTTGGGCAGGAAACCCTCGATGACGGCGATTTCCTCTTTCTCCTGCTGCACGAGGTCGGGGCGGTTGCCCTTCTCGTACATGCCGATCGATTCCCGGCGCTGCTTCACCATGGTCTGCAGCATCTGCAGGACCTCGTCCTCGCCGATCCCGTCGGTCTTGCCGCGCCCACGCGCCGCGATATCGCGGTCCTTGAGCGCAGCCAGGATCAGGCGCAGCGTCGACGTGGCGCGCTGCTCCTTGGCCTTCAGGGATTCTTTGAGGCGTTCGTTGAACTGATCGCGGAGCATGAATGGAAAATCGTTGCCCAACAGGGCTCAGGAAGGCCGGACGTTAGCTGAAAGGGCTCCGTAACGCAATCGTCCAAATTAAACTAACCTATTGAATTTATTTAGGAAAACATCATTCCTGCGACTTGACGGCGGCATGGGATTTGCTTACAAAGCGCTCGCATCGCTTGTCCCTTGGCGTTTGAACGTCCGCGCGTAGGTTTTGGCACCCAAATGCCGAAATCAGGCGCCAAGCGGCAGGATGCGCGCAAGCGACCCCTCGCGAGTTGGCCATGCCCGGCAAGACAACCCAACAGAAGCGCACGCCCCAGGCGCGCGCAGCGCTTCCGCCCGGCACCACGGGGGCGCTGGTCCTGTCGGACGGCACGGTTTTCTGGGGCAAGGGGTTGGGCGCCGCGGGATCGTCCGTGGGCGAGGTCTGCTTCAACACCTCCCTCACCGGCTATCAGGAAATCCTGACCGACCCGTCCTATGCCGGGCAGATCATCACCTTCACCTTCCCCCATATCGGCAACGTGGGCGCGAACGAAGAGGATATCGAGACCATCACGCCCGCCGCGCGCGGCCTGATCCTGCGCGCCGACATCACCGAGCCGTCCAACTTCCGCGCCACGCGCCATCTGGACGCCTGGCTCAACTCCTTCAACCTGGCCGGCGTCGCGGGTATCGACACGCGCGCGCTGACGCGCCGCATCCGCGACCTGGGCGCGCCCAACGGCACGATCTGCTACGCGCCCGACGGCAAATTCGACCTGGACGCGCTGCAGGCCAAGGCCGCCGCATG
>CAYZFH010000271.1:0-4437 GCA_964477375.1 uncultured Rhizobiaceae bacterium
CGCCGTTCTACGTCTATGCCTACGCCTTCGGCGATTGCCTGGTGAACTCGCTCTACTCGGTGTTCGAGTCCGGCCATCCGGGTTTCGCGGCCAAGTATCTCGACATGCTGCGCGCGGGCGGCACCAAGGGGCATAAGGAGCTTCTGGCGCCCTTCGGCCTCGACGCCACCGATCCGAAGTTCTGGGGGCGGGGCCTGTCCGTGATCTCGAAGTTCGTGGACGAGCTCGAGACGATGACGTGAGCGCACCGAAGCGCAGGAAGGCTTCTTCCGACGACCGCAACCGCGTCGGCAAGCGGGTCCGCCGCTATGCCCAGGTGACGGGCGCGGTCGGCGGGCTGGCCGCGCGGCTCGCGGGCGCGCGCTATCTCGGCGTCGGCATCGACAAGGAACGCCACGCCGTCGATCTCAAGAATGCGCTGGGCGGCCTGAAGGGGCCGCTGATGAAGGTGGCCCAGCTTCTGTCCACCATTCCCGATGCGCTGCCCGAATCCTACGCGCGCGAGCTGGCGCAGTTGCAATCCAACGCGCCCAGCATGGGCTGGAACTTCGTGCGCCGCCGCATGGCGGCCGAGCTGGGCGACGATTGGGAGAAGCGCTTCAAGTCGTTCGAGCACGAGGCGGCCAAGGCCGCATCGCTCGGCCAGGTGCACCGCGCGGTGGCGCGCGACGGCGCCTCGCTGGCCTGCAAGCTGCAGTATCCCGACATGCGCTCGGTCGTCGAAGCCGATCTGGCGCAGCTTCGTATCGTGCTGGGCTTGTTCGAGCGCTATGACCGCGCCGTCTCGACGAAGCAGATCCATGCCGAATTGTCCGAGCGGCTGCGCGAGGAATTGGACTACCGGCGCGAAGCCAAGCACATGGCGCTCTACCGCCTGATGCTGGCGAAGGAGGAGGGCGTGCATGTGCCCGATTCCATCGATGCGCTGTCGACCGACCGGCTTCTGACCATGACCTGGCTGGAGGGCCAGCCGCTGGCGGAGTTGGAGAAGGCGCCGGCGCAGAAGCGCAACCGCGTCGCCCACAATCTGTTCCGCGCCTGGTATGTGCCGTTCTACGAATACGGCGTCATCCACGGCGATCCGCATCTCGGCAATTACAGCGTGCGCCCGGACGGCGCGATCAACCTGCTCGACTTCGGCTGCATCCGCGTCTTTCCGCCCAGCTTCGTGAAGGGCGTGATCGACCTCTACAAGGCGCTGCGCGACGGCGACGAGGAGCAGGCGCTTGAGGCTTACCGCATCTGGGGCTTCAAGGATTTGCGGCGCGAGATGATCGACGTGCTGAACATCTGGGCGCGGTTCGTCTACGCGCCGCTCCTGGAGGACAAGACGCGCCGCATCCAGGACAAGGACGGCGGCCTTTACGGCGCCGAGGTCGCGGCCAAGGTGCATGCGGAGCTGCGCCGCGTCGGCGGGGTCGAACCGCCGCGCGAGTTCGTGCTGATGGATCGCGCCGCCGTCGGGCTGGGTTCGGTCTTCCTGCGGCTCAAGGCCGAGATCAACTGGTACCGCCTGTTCCACGACCTGATCGGCGACTTCGACCGCGCCACGCTCGCCAAACGCCAGGCCAAGGCGCTGAAGCAGGCCGGCCTTACGTCCGAGCCGGCGAAGCGGTGACGAAACCCTCTCCGCCCATTGGGGGGAGAGGGTGCGAGCGAAGCGAGCGGGTGAGGTGGGTGTCCGCCCCCTCACCCTCCCAATCGCTCATGCGATTGGGCCCCTCCCTCTCCCCCGCAGACGGCGGAGAGGGGCATCGTCATGTTCCCGCACACCGTGCTGCAGCCCTTGGCAAAGGGATTCCGACCCGGCATTGTGAGGGCCGCCGCGCGCGCTAGGGTGGCCGCGTAGCGTAGTTTTCCTCACGCCCGGCTTCAGGGGACTCCAGCAGGACAATGAAGATCGGAGTACCGAAGGAACGGCGTCCGCACGAGCGCCGCGTCGCCGCCACGCCCGACAGCGTGAAACGGCTGGTGGGAATGGGCGCCGAGATGCTGGTCGAGACCGGCGCCGGCGCGGGTTCCAACATCCCCGATGACGCTTTTGTTGCAGCCGGCGCCAAGATCGCGCCGGACGAAGCCGCGGCTTTGCGCGACGCCGATATCGTCCTCAAGGTCCAGCGTCCGCTGACCGCCGCCGAAGGCGGGCCGGACGAGGTGGCGCTCTTGAAGAAAGGCGCGATCCTGGTCGGCTTGTTGTCGCCGCACGCCGATCGCGCGCTGCTTGACGCCTATGCCCGGGCCGGCATCGTGGCCTTCTCGATGGAATTCACTCCGCGCATCACGCGCGCCCAGGCCATGGACGCCTTGTCGTCCCAATCCAATCTGGCGGGTTACAAGGCCGTGATCGACGCAGCGGCCGAGTTCGGCCGCGCCTTCCCCATGATGATGACGGCGGCGGGCACCATCGCGCCCGCGCGCGCCGTGATCCTGGGCGCGGGCGTCGCGGGCTTGCAGGCCATCGCCACCGCGCGCCGCTTGGGCGCCGTGGTCTCGGCCTTCGACGTGCGCGCCGCGGCCAAGGAGCAGGTCGAGAGCCTGGGCGCCAGCTTTGTCGAGGTCTCCGCCGAGGACGCCAAGGCCGCCGAGACTTCGGGCGGCTACGCCAAGGAAATGAGCGAGGATTACAAGCGCAAGCAGGCCCAGGTGCTGCGCGACCATCTGAAGAAGCAGGACGTCGTCATCACCACGGCGCTGATCCCGGGCAAGCCCGCGCCGCGCTTGATCGACGCCTCCATGGTTGCCGAGATGAAGCCGGGCGCCGTCATCGTCGACCTGGCCGTCGAAGCGGGCGGCAATTGCGAGCTATCGGAGTTCGGCAAGATCGTGGTGAAGCACGGCGTCACCATCGTCGGCCACGCCAATGTCCCGAGCCGCATTGCCACCGACGCCAGCGCGCTCTATGCGCGCAACCTGTGGAGCTTCCTGTCGCTCCTGATCGACGCCAAGGAAAAGGCGCTCAAGATCGATTGGGAGGACGAGATCGTGAAGGGCATGCTGATCGCCCGTGACGGCATCGTGGTCCATCCGACACTGGGCGGGGGAGGGAAGTAGACATGGAGCATGTCGGCCTCGATCCGTTCGTCATCGGCTTCACCGTCTTCGTGCTGGCCGTCTTCGTCGGCTATTACGTCGTCTGGAACGTGACGCCCGCGCTCCATTCGCCGCTGATGAGCGTGACCAACGCGATTTCCAGCGTGATCATCGTCGGCGCGCTGATCGCCGCCGGCCCCATGGATCTGAACCTGTCCAAGGTGTTCGGTTTTATCGCCGTGACCCTGGCCGCCATCAACATCTTCGGCGGTTTCATCGTCACGCGCCGGATGCTCCAGATGTTCCGGAAGAAGAAGTAGCGATGACCGAGAACCAAACGGCAATCGCCTATCTGATCGCGGGCGTCTTCTTCATCATGGCGCTGCGCGGGCTGTCCTCGCCCGTGACCGCGCGGCGCGGCAATTTCCTGGCCATCGCCGGCATGGTGATCGCCATTGCGACCACCTTGGCCTCGCCGCATGTGATCAGCTACGAGTGGATCGCGGCCGGCGTCGTCATCGGCGGCGCCATCGGCACCTTCATCGCGCTGCGCATCCAGATGACCGCGCTGCCCCAGCTCGTGGCCGCGTTCCACAGCCTGGTCGGCCTGGCCGCCGTCTTCGTGGCCGCTGCCGCGTTCTACGCGCCCGAGGCCTATGGCATCGGCCAGGCGGGCGCCATCCATGTCGAAAGCCTGATCGAGATGGGCCTCGGCACCGCCATCGGCGCCATCACCTTCACCGGCTCGATCATCGCCTTCGGCAAGCTGCAGGGGCTGATCACCTCGAACCCGTTGGTGTTCCCGGGCCAGCATCTGCTGAACGCGTTGCTGCTCGCGCTCCTGATCGCGGCGATCGGCTATTTCTGCTTCGACCAGTCGCCCATGATCTTCTGGATCATCGTCGGCCTGTCTTTGGCCATCGGCATCCTGGTCATCGTGCCCATCGGCGGCGCGGACATGCCGGTCGTGATCTCGATGCTGAACTCCTACTCGGGCTGGGCGGCCTGCGGCATCGGCTTCACTCTCTCGAACAACATGCTGATCATCACGGGCGCGCTCGTGGGTTCTTCGGGCGCCATCCTCTCCTACATCATGTGCAAGGGGATGAACCGCTCGTTCTTCAGCGTCATCCTGGGCGGTTTCGGCGGCGAGACGGCGGGCCCCGCGGCGGGCGGCCCTGGCGGCGATCGCTCGGCCAAGTCGGGCAGCGCGGAAGACGCGGCTTTCATCCTCAAGAACGCGGGCTCGGTCATCATCGTGCCGGGTTACGGTTTCGCCGTGGCCCAGGCCCAGCACGCGCTGCGCGAGATGGCCGACATGCTGAAGGAACAGGGCGTCAAGGTGCGCTACGCGATCCATCCGGTCGCGGGCCGCATGCCCGGCCACATGAACGTGCTCTTGGCCGA
>CAYZFH010000272.1:0-4413 GCA_964477375.1 uncultured Rhizobiaceae bacterium
CGAAGTGGATGCCGGCCTTATGAAAGGCTTCTTGGATGCGGTGATAGACGACGCGGCGCAGGATAAACTGGTCGTTCGGCCGGGTCATGAACTTGACCCGGATGATCAGCGCCGAATCGTCCATTTGGTAGACGCCCTGCGACTTGAGCGGCTGCAGGAACTTCGGCCCCAACTCCGGATCATCCTGCAGATCCTGTCCGACCTTCTTGATGATCTTGCGGATCTTCTCGCTGTCGGAATCCAGCGGCACGCGGATGGGCAGCTTCATGATCGCCCAGTCGCGCGAGAAATTGGTGACGTGCGAGACCTCGCCGAAGCGGATTGTATTGAGCGGGCCGTTCTGGTGACGGAGCTGGAACGAGCGCACCGAGATGCGCTCGACAGTGCCCTTCACCTTGCCGATGTCGATGTATTCGCCCACGCGAAACGCATCGTCGGCCAAATAGAAGGCGCCGGAGATGATGTCTTCGACAAGCTGGCGAGAACCGAACCCGATGGCGAGACCGACCACGCCGGCCCCGGCGAACAGGGGCGTGATGTTCACGCCGAGCTCGGTCAGAACCATCATGACGATGGTGACCGAGATGGTGGAGAGCACCAACACTCGCACAAGGGGCAGAAGCGTGGCCAAACGCGTTTTGGCCGCCGGCATGGAGGTGTCGCCGTCCGCCTCTTGTCCGGACGAGCTATCCACGGGATCTTCCGAAGCGATCTTGCGGTCGATCGTCAGTTTGGCGGCGTCATAGACCAGCCAGCCGAAGAAGATCACCGCCAACGCGTCGAACACCCGGCCGCCCCATGCGCCGCCAATGAGGTTCACGCCCCAGACATTGAAGACCGCCGCCAATCCGATCACGAAATAGGCGATCGCAGCACCGCGCTCGACCAAGTCGCGATGGCTCGAAAGGCGGCGTCCTTTCGGCCCGCCCACATGCAGCTCCACACTGCCCTTCATCAACCGCGCGATGACCAGGAGGGTGATGCCGTAGGCGGCCATGCCTACGAACAACGCAATCAGCGGCACGCCGACCAGCCCTTCGGAATTCGGCTGGTTCAGCAGCACGCGCAGAGCCCGCACGGTCCATGCTACGACAAAATATGTGAGGGCCACCACGTACCAACGGCGTGCGACCCAGCGCGCCCAGCGCGGCGTCTCGGGTGACGGCGGCATGATCGCGTCGCCGATCGACCGTTTGTAGATGGTGCAAACGATGCTCAGGAGGACGACCGCGACGCCTGTGGTGAGGATCGAAAACAGATCGTGGGTCGGGTCGTCCAACTCGATCGCTTTGAACCAGGCATTAAGGCCGAACAACAACGCGCCGAGAATAGCGGCCAACGTCAGGCCAAAAGCCAAACCGCGCGCATTGCTGTCGCTCATCGCGATCACACGCTGCGCACCGTTGAGGGGGGAAAGCAGCGCATAGATCACGGTGAGCAGCAATTGAGTGATGGCCGCGGTTCCCACCATGATCATGGCCGTCCGGTGGGCGATGTCTTGATCGCCCTGGAGATATTCGCTGACCGCCCATCCCACGATCGCGAACAGGATGATGGCCGCGAATGCGATGAGGCCGCCGCCTAACTGATGGGCGATCTTGGCGTAACGGTCGGACGGATCGTCCGGCACTTCCTGGAGGAAGTGCCGCCGCGCCCACCAGCGAAATAGGAGCGCCACGGCCCAACCAGCCAGGACGCCCGTTGCGCCCACTTCAACGGCCGGCAAAACCCAGTCGGGATTGCCTTCCTCGCCGCTGGTCGTAACGGCGAGTTCGATCGTCGGCTTGAGGTTGCGGCTGCTGGCCGCTGCCGCGCGCAAGCCCGCGCGCAAATCTTGGATCATTTCGGCAAAGCTTTGCTCGGCCGCGTCGATATCGGCGCTGAGATCGCCCGTCAGGCCGCCCGGGGAATCGGCCTTCTCGGCCGCGGCCTCCGGGGCCGTCTCGGATTTTTCCGGCACGCCGGGAAAGGCAGACTTGGCCGCGGCCGGATCGGGCGCGAAGAGGGACGCAGTCAACAGCAGGAGCGCGGCAGCCAACGGCGCCGCGAAAAGCGGCCGCATCCTGCGGACGAGCAACCGATTCATAGGCAATCCCCCAAGTTTCCCGCGCCGGAAATACCGGTCTAGGCAATAACCACTATCCATCGTCCATTGCCCGAAACCCGTCAAGCCTGGGGCCTTATTTCTGCTCAAAGCCGCGTGCGATAGAAGACCCGCGCGGGCATAAAACGGACGACCAACATGATCCAGCGCCAAAACCACGGCGCATACACGACCGGGCCCGTCTTGCCTTCCCCTGCCTTGACGATGATTCGCGCGATGGCCGCCGGCTGGGCCCACAGCGGCCCTTTCTTTTCGATCGAAGCGGTCATCGGCGTGTCGACGAAACCCGGCTTGACCAGAACCGTGCGGGCGCCCCCACGCGCAAGACGATGGGCGATGCCCTGGACAAGGATGCCCAAGCCGCCCTTCGCCGCGCCGTAGATGTAGTTCGAGCCGCGGCCCCGGTCGCCCGCGACCGAACCCAGCACGATCAGCGTGCCGTGCCCCTTGGCCTCGAACAGATCGGCCGCCGCCAGGCACCAGCGCGCGGCGCTGGTGAAATTGACGGCCAGAAGCCGCTGCGCCTCCAGCGCATCCTTTTCTGCGCGCGCCTGCTCGCCGAGAGCGCCATAGGCGATAAGGACGATATCCACTTCGCCCAACCGCGCTGCCAGGGCCGCGAAGGTCTGTTCGATCTCCCCATCTGCCAGGTCCGCGACCGCGGTTTGGGCCGCGCCACCTCGCGCGCGCAAATCCGCCGCGATTGCTTCGAGCCGCGCCGCATCGCGCCCCACGAGCAGAAGCTCGGCGCCTTGCCGCGCCCATTCCCGCGCGGTGGCTTCGGCGATCGCCGACAGCGCGCCGAGAATGATGACCCGCGGATTGGAAACCATCGTCACGGCGCGACACGCCTCCAGAAATCCGACGCGAACGCCGGGTCGATATGCGGAGTGAAGCGGGCGAGCGCGGGATAGCCCGCCGTCCACATTTCCTTCGGCATGCGCCCATCCTTGGCGGCGTAGAGACGCCCGCCTGCCTCGCGCACGATCGCGTCGAAGCGCGCGAACAGGCGCAATACATCCTCGCCGCGGTTCGGGAAATCGAGCGTAAGTGTCGCGCCTTCCATTGGAAAGGACAGAAGCCCCGGTGAGGCCGCGCCGCCGAAGGTCTTCAGCACGGCCAATGGCGAACTCAGCCCGCCGCGCACGATGTCCGCCAGCATTGCGGTCACGGCGTCCTTCATCGCCGCGGGCGGCACGACGCATTGGTATTGCCACAGGCCGCGGTTTCCATAGAGCCGGTTCCAATGCGCGATCCCGTCCAACGGATTGAAGAACGAAACATAGGATTCGCGTCGCGGGCCGGCCTTTCGTCTTTGGACGACGTCATAGAGACGATTGAACGCGCCCGTGACGGCGCCGTTGATCAGCCAGGCCGGCGCTTCGCACGGCACACTTCGCGCACCGCCTTCGAGAACAGGTTCCGCATCACCGCGCCAGTTCGCGCGGATGAAGATGCCGCGTCCCGAACGGCCCGCATTCGCCGTGGCGTCGATCCACGCGACCGTGTTCTCGTGGCTGGCAACCGACGTTTCGGCCAGCGGCCAAAACGCATCGAGCGTATCGAACGGCACGCGCTCGACATCCAGCCAGCCGCCCGGAACGGGCAGAAGAGCGATCTCGGCCCATTCGATGACGCCCGTCAGCCCCAGCCCGCCAACGGTGGCGGCGAACAGATCGGCGTTGATGTCCGGCCCCAATTCGATGCGCGCGCCATCGCCGCGCAGCAGGCCCAGCCGGCGCACATGGCGGCCGAACGTGCCGGCCCGGTGATGATTCTTGCCATGGACGTCGTTGGCGATGGCGCCGCCGAGCGTGACGACGCCCGTGCCGGGCATGACGGGCACGAAGAAGCCAAGCGGCACCACGCGGCGGGCGATCTCGGCCAGGGTGATGCCGGCCTCGGCGCGCAACGTGCCCGCCTTGGCATCGAGGGTGATGAAACGGTCGAGCGCCGTCATGGCGATGACACCGCCCGCGGAGTTCAGCGCGCTGTCGCCATAGGAGCGCCGGCAGCCGACCGGCAGAACGGTTCCGGGCCGCGCAGCCACGAGGGCGGGAAGTGCGTCGCGGAACCGTGGCGAAGCCACATGCTGGGGTGTGCGCACGACGCGCCCCCACGGCATCGCGTCGGAACGCAAAGCGTAGCCCGTCATCCGCCCAGGCCTAGGAAGGCCGCAGCGAGGCAAGCCGCCGTCAGAAGTCCGAGGCACAGGCTGGCCTTGTCCTTCAGCGCGAAGGCCACGGGATCGTCGTGCAACAGGCCGCGCTGGGCGAATAGCCAGACCCGGCCGAGGAAAAGGAACAAAG
>CAYZFH010000273.1:0-4411 GCA_964477375.1 uncultured Rhizobiaceae bacterium
CGCTGTCAGCTTGATCTCGCGCTCAACGACTTTGTCTTCGGAATCGTGGACCCGCGCGCCCGTCGGCGTCAGCTCGACCCAGTCACCCTCTTCCATGTAGCTGATGCGCTGGGTCAGCGGCGCCAAAGCTAGCGCATCCGAACCCAAGTACATTTCGCCTTCACCATAGCCGATGGCCAGCGGGCTACCGCGCCGCGCGCCGACCATCAGGTTGTTGTTGCCTGAAAAGATGATGGCGAGGGCGAACGCACCAGTCAGGCGCTTCAACGCCTTGGCGACAGCGGCCTGGGGCGTCGTCTCGGTCTTGAGAAGCTGGGTGATCAGGTGCGCGATGGCCTCGGTGTCCGTGTCGCTGCTGAAGGTGCAGCCCGCGGCCATCAACTCACGGCGCAACTCCTGAAAATTCTCGATGATGCCGTTATGAACGACGGCGACCTTATCGGTGGAGATAGGGTGCGCATTGCGCTCGGCCGGAATCCCATGGGTCGCCCAACGCGTGTGGCCGATGCCCGTTGTACCCGGCAGAGGGTCTTTCTCGAGCAGGGCCGCCAGATTCTTTAACTTCCCTTCGGCGCGGCGGCGTTCGATGTGACCGTTGACCAGCGTGGCGACGCCAGCCGAATCGTAGCCCCGGTACTCCAGACGCTTCAGCCCGTCCACGAGCAACGGCGCCGCCTGGGACTTGCCGATGATGCCGATAATTCCGCACATGCGTTTCTAGCTCCCCTTTTTACGCGCGGCCTTTTCGGCCTTCTTGCGTTCCCGATACGGTTTGGCCCAACCCGGCACCACGCGCATGTCGCCGCGGGCGGCTGCGAGCGCGTCCGCCGGCACGTCCTTGGTGATCACGCTGCCCGCGCCGATGATGGCGCCGTCGCCGATCTTGACCGGCGCCACCAGCGCGGAGTTGGAACCGATGAAAGCACCTGCGCCGATATCCGTGTGCGATTTCAGGAACCCGTCATAGTTGCAGGTGATGGTGCCCGCGCCCACGTTGGCGCCCGCCCCCACCCGCGCATCGCCCAGATAAGTGAGATGGTTGGCTTTAGCGCCGGTCTCGACGACGGTCGCCTTCACCTCGACGAAGTTGCCGATATGGACATCGTCCTGCAGCACGGCGCCGGGCCGGAGACGCGCGAAGGGGCCCACGATGGAATCCTTGCCAATCTTGGCGCCTTCGATGTGGCAGAAGGCGCGAATCTCAACTCCGTCAGCCACCGTCACACCCGGACCGAATACCACATTGGGACCGACGGTCACATCCTGGCCCAATTGCGTATCGACCGAAAAGAAGACCGAGGACGGGTCGATCAATGTCGCCCCGTTCTCCATCGCCCGGTTGCGCAGGCGCGTTTGGATCACCGCCTCCGCCACCGCCTGCTCGCCACGCGAATTAACGCCGAGCAACTCTTCTTCCGGCGCGCGCACAACGGCGCACGGCAGACCCTTCCCGCGCGCCAGCGCGACCACGTCGGTCAGGTAATACTCGCCCTTCGCGTTGTCGTTGCGCACCTTGGAGAGAAGATCGAACAACAGTTCCGCATCCGCCGCCATGACGCCCGAGTTGCACAGGCGGATGGCGCGTTGCTGCGGCGTGGCATCCTTGTATTCCACGATAGCGTCCAGCCCGCCTTGGGAGTCGAGCACGAGACGTCCATAAGCGGCGGGATCGATGGGCTCGAAGCCCAGCACCACGACCGCGGCGCCGTCACTACGCGCCTGCATGACGCGGCCCAAAGTCTCCGGCGTCAGCAGCGGCGTGTCGCCATAGAGCACCAGCACATCACCCGCAAACCCTGCGAGCGCGTCCTTGGCGCAGAGCACCGCATGGCCTGTACCCAACCGGTCGTTCTGCACGGCCGACGGGACGGGCGCCACCGCTTTGGCCACGCTATCCATCTCGGGCCCAATCACGATGACCGCACGCTCCAGCTTCGCGGCATCGACCGCCGCCAAGAGATGCTTGATCATGGGACGCCCGGCTAAGGGGTGCATGACCTTCGGCAGAGCCGACTTCATACGCGTGCCCTTGCCGGCAGCCAGGATTACAGCAGCTGTTTTGCGTTGTGCCATCGCGGAGCTTTGCCTAGAACCGAGTCCTAATCCATTGAATCGGGACGGAAATTGCCACGGCCCTCCTTTCCAAGCCAGTCACATATTGTTACGGATGTTTGCATGACGCGTGCCGCAGCGACAACGCCCCCGGCGCTGGTCTTCGATCTGGACGGCACCTTGGTAGACAGCGCCCCCGATATCGGCGCGGCCATCAATAAGGTGCTGCGCGAGGACGAAAGACCCATCCTTGACCCCGCGACCGTCATTTCCTTTGTCGGCGACGGCGCGGCGCAGCTTGTGCGGCGCGCGTTCGCCGCAACCGGCCCGGCGCCCCAAGAGCACGATTTGGACGCACTTCTAACGCGCTTCATGGCGCACTACCACGCGGCGCCGGCCACGTTGACCACACCGTATCCCGATGTAGACAACGTGCTGTCGCAACTGAAACGGGCCGGCCATCGTCTGGGCGTCTGCACCAACAAGCCCGATACTCTCATCACCGCCGTACTGGAAGGGACCGGCCTGGCCCGCCATTTCGATGCGGCTGTCGGGCCCGACAAAGTGACGCACCGGAAGCCCGATCCGGCCCATCTGCGGGCCACGCTGGACGCCATGAAGGTGGCGTCGGGAGCACCTGCGATCATGGTTGGTGACAGCGTCAACGACGTGCGCACGGCGCATGGCCTGAATCTGCCCTGCATCTGCGTCACCTACGGTTACACCCACGGCAGGATCGAGGATTGGGGCGCCGATCTCTTGATCGACCGCTTCGCGGACCTTCCTGCGGCCCTCAAGCGCCTGACGGGCGCGGTTTCTTGACAGGGGCCGGGGCCCGCCTCATTAATGCGCCTTCCCATCGAGACCGGGCGCGTAGCTCAGCGGTAGAGCACTCGTTTCACATGCGAGGGGTCGCTGGTTCAATCCCAGCCGCGCCCACCATCTTCTTGATCATTGTCGCGGGAGCAGCCCCATGGATATCAAGCGTGTACAAGGCGGCGCCGTCGGCCGCAGCGTCGCTAGTGCGTTCAAGGATCTGGTGACCGTGGTTGCGGTCGATTCTTCCTCAGCGGCGACCATGGCCGAGCAGACGCGAAACACCGTAGCCTCATTGGACAAGAGATTGGCCGAATTGGGTTCCGACAAGACGCGCATCATCCAGGCCACCGTCTATGTGACCGACATCAAGAAGAAAGACGAGATGGAAGTGGAATGGTGCAAATGGATCGGCCCCAATCCCGATCATTGGCCGCAGCGCGCCTGCATCCAGGTCGGCCTCGCCGGCAAGGACCAGGTCGAGATCGTTCTCGTCGCGGCGAAGAAGTAACGCCGGACGCGACCTAGGCTTACGTCCCGCAGAAGGTCCGGTAATTGTCTTCGGGATTGGGTTCGGTATAGGCGGCGAGGCTGGCGCGCTCGACATAAGGTTGCGCCAACACGTTCAGCAGAGCGTGCAGCGGCCCAAGGTCGCCTTTTCCGGCGGCATTAAGCGCCGCTTCGACTTGGTGATTGCGCGGAATATAGACCGGGTTTTCCGCCGCCATGACCGCGCGAGCGTCGTCCGCATCGCCCCGGCGCGCGCGCCAGCGCTCCCGCCAGTTCAGGAACGCCTCATCGGCATCGATCTCATCACCGTCGCGATCAGCCATCAGCAGCCGGAATGTGTTGGTGTAATCGGCTCGGCGACGCTGCATCCAGGACAGCAAGTCCTTGATCAGCGCGGCATCGCCCGAATCTTCGACGGATAGACCGAGCTTCCGGCGCATCATAGCGGTCCAGCGCACGACATAGAGAGCGCCGAACGCCTCGAGCTTTTCTTCCGCCAAAGCCACAGCCTTGTCCTGATCGGGATGGATCAGCGGCAACAAGGCTTCGGCCAGTCGCGTCAGATTCCAGCGCGCGATGCCCGGCTGGTTACCGAACGCATAGCGGCGCCCTTGATCAATCGAACTGAACGTCGTCGCGGGATCGTAGATGTCCATGAAGGCGCACGGGCCGTAATCAATGGTCTCACCCGAGATCGTCATATTGTCGGTGTTCATGACGCCGTGGATGAAGCCAACCCGCATCCAATTCACGATCAGATTGGCCTGGCGATCCATCACCGCTTCCAGCAACGACAGGGCTGGCGTGTCGCTCCCCTTCAACGCCGGGTAATGGCGGTCGATCGCATAATTGACCAACGCGGCCAATCCATCGGGATCACGGCGCGCGGATGCGTATTCGAACGTACCCACGCGCAAATGACTCGCGGCGACGCGAGTCAAGACCGCGCCCGCGAGGAATTGCTCGCGATGGACCTGTTCGCCCGTCGTCACCACGGCCAGGCTGCGCGACGTCGGGATGCCGAGCGCATGCA
>CAYZFH010000274.1:0-4411 GCA_964477375.1 uncultured Rhizobiaceae bacterium
GGAATCGAGAATTTCGAACCCGGATCGTATTTTGGGTCGAGGAAGGTCGGGTCGATGTTGGCCAGGTTGGGGATCTTGCTCTTGTCGATCGGCAAGAGCTTCTTCGCCGCGATCATTTTTTGGATCATGTAATCGCTGGGGACGATGATGTCGTACCCCGGATTGCGCGTCTTCAGCTTGGCGAACAACTCTTCGTTGTTGGCGTAGGTGTCATAGCGGACGGTGATCCCGGTCGCCGCGGTGAAGTCGTCGATCGTGTTGTCGCCGACATAGGTGTCGAAGCTGTAGATGTTCAGCTTGCCGCCCTTCTTCTGGGCGAAGGCCGCTGCGGGAAGAAACGATGCGGCGGCAAGGCCGGCGCTTCCGGCCAGAAAGCGGCGGCGCGTCAAAGGCGTGGGCTTGCGGATCATGGCTTCGGTTCCCCCATGGCGACACGTCAGGTCCGATGGTGCGTGGCCCCGAAGATACGGGCCAATTCGGCCGCATGGAAGGCGCGCGCGTCGGGCCCGTCCTCGCTTCCCGCATAAAGACCCAGCTCGGCCGCCAGCAGGAAAAAGCCCCGTCCGGGCAATCCGGCCGGCCCGCGGCTGATGGCTAGGGCTGCGAGCAAAGGGCGGCCCGCGGCGGAGTCTTCGCGGATCAGGTCTTCCAGCGCCAAGGTCAGTTTGTGGATGGTGTGGGGCGGTGGCACGCGGACGCGTTCGGCCAACTCTTTATAGGTCGCCGTCCGTTGCTCGGCCGCCAGTCCGGCCAGCGCATCGCGCAAGTGTGACAGGAACTCGGTCATTGTCCGCGTGCGGCCTCCTCGCTGGCGATGCGATACGACAGCAGCAGCCCGTTGGCCAAGGAAAAGAGCAAGGCCACGTCCCAGGCATCGAAGGCCAGCGGCAGCAGCGCGATCTCGGCCGTGACGATGACGTAGTTGGGATGCCGCAGCCAGCGATAGGGGCCGCGCCGGATCGCGGGTGCGCCGGGCGGCACGATGATGCGCGTGGTCCAATAGGCGCCCAGGCTCCAGATCACCCACCCGCGCGCGAATTGCAGCGCGATGAACGGTGCAAGAAACAGCCAGCGGATGGGCGCGTCGTCCGGCACCCAGACCAGAAGCGTCGCCAGCCACGCGGCGTGCAGGCCGACCAGCAATGGATAATGCCGCGCGCCGTGCTCCACCGCGCCCGCTTCCAGAAGCCGCCGCGTGTTGCGCCGGGCGACCGCCAATTCGGCCAGCCGCTCCGCGGCGACCAGCGCGACCGCGATCTCGACCGGGCTCATGTGTCGTCGAGCAGAAGGAACGCGGCGGTGAAGCCCGGGCCCAGTGCCGACATCAGATGCCGCCCGCGCATCTCCCTGGACAGCATCCGTTTCAACACGAACAGCACTGTCGCGGCGGACATGTTGCCGTGTTCGCGCAGCACCGCCCGCGCATCTTTCATGCTGCCGGGCGCCGCGCCGAAGGTCGCTTCCAGCGCATCCAGCACCTTGGCGCCGCCGGGATGGCAGACCGTTCCTGCCAGATCGTCGAGAGTCAGCCCCTCACGGCTGAGGAACTGTTCCGCCGCCGCGCGCAGATCGGTGCGGACCAGGTTCGGGATGTCGCGCGAGAACAGAACGCCGAACCCGTCATCCTCGATGCGCCACCCCATGACGTCGAGCGAATCGGGCCAGGTATGCTCGCCCCAGGCGGCCAGGCGCAGCCCCTCGTTCCGATGAGTCAGCAGCGCGGCCGCCGCGCCGTCGCCGAACAGGGCGGTGGCGATGATATTGCTCTTGTCGTCGTCCGCGCTGCGGAAGGTCAGACCGCACAGCTCGACCACCACGACCATCACGTTCGCGCCGGGAAGCGCATGCGCCATCGCCGCGCCGCGCGAAAGCCCCAGCACGCCGCCGGCGCAGCCCAGGCCGAAGATCGGCAGGCGCTGCACGTCGCGGCGAAAGCCCATGCGCTCGGCCAGCAACGCATCCAGGCTGGGCGTGGCGATGCCGGAGCTCGAAACCGTTACGATCGCGTCGATATCGTCCACGCCCATGCCTGTATGGGCCAGGCATTTCTCCACCGCTTCCTCGGCCAGCTTGGCCGCGTGTTCGATGTAGAGGCGGTTCTTGTCGGCCCAGCCGTGCGGCTCGGCATACCACTCCAGCGGCACGCAGGAGTGGCGCTGTTCGATCCCGGCGTTCGCGAAGGCGGGCAAAAGACGCTCGATCTCCGCCCCGCGTTTGTCGCCGAACAGCGTGCGGGCGAACCGCGCCACGTCCGTCTGCCGCAAGACATGGGGCGGCGAGGCTGTGGCCAGGGCTGTCAGGCGGACCGGGGAAAGGGGCGAGCGATGCACCCATTCTAGGTAGGTGGTCCGGCGGCGGTATGCCAGCCGAAATCGCGGCAGATGCACGCGGTGTAACCGCTTGGTAACGTCGCGTGAGGCGGGGAGGCGGCGTATGACGGATTTGGTACAGGTCGGGCAGGCGGACGGTATCGCGACCGTCACCCTCAACCGGCCCGACAAGCTGAACGCGCTCAACAAAGCCATGTGGCAGGGCGTGGGCGCGGCCTTTCGTGACCTCGGCCGCGACGAAGCCGTGCGCTGCGTCGTGCTGACGAGCGCGGGGGGCAAGGCATTCAGTCCTGGCGCGGATATCGCGGAGTTCAGCACCGAACGTGCCGACGTGGCCCAGGCCACCACCTATGGCGGGCTGATGCATGGCGCCATGGGCGCCATCGGCGATTGTCCACATCCGACCCTGGCGGTGATCCACGGCATCTGCGTCGGCGGCGGGTTGGAATTGGCCGCGATGTGCGACCTGCGCATCTGCGGCGTGTCCAGCCGCTTCGGTGTGCCGATCAACCGCATTGGTGTCGTCATGGCCTATCCGGAGATGGAGGCGCTGATCGGCTTGGTCGGGCGCGCGGCGGCGTTGGAGATTCTGTTCGAAGGCCGCGTCTTCGGCGCGGACGAGGCGCTGCAGAAGGGGCTCGTCAATCGGGTGGTCGCCGACGACCAGGTCGCGGCGGAGGGGCAGGCGGCCGCGCGGCGCATCGCTGACGGCGCGCCGCTCGTGAATCGTTGGCACAAGAAATTCGCGCGCCGCCTGGGCGAGGGCGCGCCCCTGTCCGCCGCGGAGCAGGCCGAAGGCTTCGCCACCTTCGGCACCGAGGATTTCCGCGAAGGGGTGCGCGCGTTTCTCGCCAAGGAGAAACCCCGCTTCAGGGGGCGCTGACCATGGTAGGCGCGCTGCAAGGAATAAAGGTCGTCGAGCTGAGCCACATCATGGCCGGCCCCACCTGCGGCCTTATGCTGGCCGACATGGGTGCGGACGTGGTGAAGGTCGAACGCCTGCCCAACGGCGACGACACGCGCCGCTTCGCGCCGCCCAAGATCGGCGACGAGTCCGCCGCTTTCCTGATGATGAACCGCAACAAGCGCGGCATCGCCGTGGATTTGAAGACCGACGGCGGCAAGACGGCGTTGAAGCGGCTGATGACGCGCGCCGACGTGGTGATCGAGAACCAGCGCAAGGGCGCCATGGAGCGCTGGGGGCTCGGCTACGAAGAGCTTCGGCGCGAGAATCCCGGTCTGATCTATTGCGCCGTCAGCGGCTATGGCCGCACCGGTCCCTATGCCGAGCGCGGCGGCTTCGATCTGGTGGCCCAGGGCATGAGTGGCCTGATGAGCATCACGGGCGAAGGGCCGGGGCGTCCGCCGGTGAAGGTGGGCGCGCCCATGACCGACATCACGGCGGGCATCCTGTCCGCGATGGGCGTGCTGGCGGCTTACATTCATCGCCTGCGCACGGGCGAAGGGCAGATGGTGGACTCCTCGCTGTTCGAGGCCGGCATCATCCACACCTATTGGCAGTCGGCCATAGCACTCGCGACCGGCGTGGCGCCGGGGCCGATGGGCTCGGCCCATCCGTTGTCCGCGCCCTATCAAGCGTTCGCCACATCCGACGGCTGGGTTACGATTGGCGCGGCCAACCAGAAGAACTGGCTGCGGCTGGTTGAGCTTCTCGGCGCGCCGCACCTCAAGGACGATCCTCGCTTCGTGGACAATCCGACCCGCATGGTGAACCGCCTGGCGCTGGAGGAGGCGCTGACGCCTTATTTCAAGACGCGCAGCTCCGCCGAATGGCTGGCCACGTTCGATGCGGCGGGCCTGCCGGCAGGGCCTATCCTCGACGTGCTGCAGATGCATGCCGACCCGCAAGTGCAGGCGCGCGGCATGGTGACCGAGGCCGTGCACAGCAAGCTCGGCCCGGTGAAGACGCTGGGGCCGCCGGTCAAGTTGTCGGCCACGCCGCCCACCATCCGCCGGGGCGCGCCGCGCCTGGGCGAACACACGCGCGAAATCCTGGCCGACGCCGGATATACGAACGCCGAGATCGATGCGCTGGCCGCATGCGGCGCCGTGCTCTGCGC
>CAYZFH010000275.1:0-4401 GCA_964477375.1 uncultured Rhizobiaceae bacterium
GGCACAAAGAAAAACCGGCCCTCCTTTCGGAGGGCCGGTTCAGTCTCACAAGAAACGGTGGTCTGTTTCTTAGAAGTTGTACTGCATGCCGAGCTGCAGACGCTGGGCATTGCCCGACGTGTTGCCGCCAGGAGCCAGCGCGTTGCCGGCGCCGTTCGGCGTGTTCTTCGACGCAGCAACCTGACGCCAGCCCATCATGTATTCCAGGCCGATCGAGACCTTGGAAACCGGGTTCCAGATCAGGTTGATGTGGCCGGTGACGATCTGGTCGGTCTGACCATTCGCCGCCGCGCCCAACTGCGCCACCGGGATGTCCATCTGCTGCGCGCCACCGATGATGTTGGAACGCAGATTGTCGGCCCAGTAGTGCGTGTAGGACGCCCAGCCGCCGAGGGCCGAGACGGTATTGATCTTGTTGCACGTGTTCGTCGGAGCAGCACCAGCGAGGCTGCAATTGCTGACGTAGTAGTCTTCCGTCGAACCGTTCAGGTAACGACCAAGGCCCTTACCGTAGTTGACAACGGCACCAATGGTGTCCTTGCCCCACGTCTTGACCGTGACACCGGCGTGGCCACCGCCACCCCAGGTCGTGTCGTCGAAGTTGTTACCGCTGTTGTAGTTGAAGTTACGCGCAACGCCAGAGACGTTGACCGCACCCCAAGACGGACGGTAGCGCAGAGCCACAACGTAGTCCGGCATCCGATCGATGCCGTTGACGTTCTGGGTCAGCGCGGCGTTCGCACCGGCCGTAACAGCGTTGTTCTGCTCCGGATTCTCGATCGCGAAATCGGCCGACAGGCTGTCCATGACGGAAGCCGTATAGCGGATCTGCGTCTGACGGACGAATTCCTGACCGGCGGCGCCGTAGAAGTCCACCGTGTCAAAGAACGTGTCCTGGTCCATGAACGTCGACCAAGTCTGACCGGCGAGAACCGGGCCCAACTGACCATACGCATGACGAACACGGAAGCTGTCCGAGTTCGAAACGCGCTGGTTACCAGCGGGACCGAAGAAGTCGCCTTCAATGCGGGTCCGCAAGGAACCCCAGTCCGTCGGGGTCCGCGAGTCGAAGCGGATACGCGACTGACGGGAATGCATGCGGAAGTCGCCGCCCTGGCTGTTGGCCGCGCTGCCAGTCAGCGGGATGGCCGTAACAGCGAACGAGTCGCCAATCGCGGTGCTCGGCGCGTTCATCGTGAAGAACGAGTCGGCCTTCACGTAACCGCTGAAGCTGATCGACGTGTCCGAACCGGGAAGCTTCCACGAGCCCGGGAACTCACCGCCCGTGACGGCCTGCGCGGGAGCAACCTGCTCCTTCGTGGCCTTCGTGGTCGACTGAGTCTCGAGCTGATTCAGGCGATTCTGAAGGGCGTCAATCTGCGCCTTCAGGTCCTGAGAGTCATCCGCGAGCGCGGGGCCAGCAAGCAGAGCAACTGCCGCGCCGGAACCCAGCAGTGCGGTCTTAAAAGTGGTGTTGATCATCGAACCTCCTCTCCAAGAACGCATCGAAGTCCCTGACACGGTTAGCAATCGAAGCGTCTCGACGGCACTCGGCCTTTGTTTTGGTACCGAGATTGGGGCTTTTTTGAGCCATCGGCGGCCAAACAGCAAGGCCGGAATATGGCGATTGTAACATTCTTTGGATGCCTGTGGCGCATTCGCCACACAGAACTCCGCCGGGGCGGAAGCCCGCCGGATTCGCATTCTACAGGATTTTCACCGGATTAGAGAGACAGGACAAAACCTAAAATTAGGTGTGAGTCGTTTAAGCAACACAAGACCTAGTGGGACTCCTTGATTCCATAGCGAAAACTTGGAACCCAGTGGGCTTTCCTGCATGATCCGCCGCGCCGACGCGGGCGGCCGTTATAGGATATTTATTCCTAAATTCCCAGTCCCGCCTGAGCCGCCCCATATTCCCCCATGGCCGAAACACACTCCCAGAATCTAACCAGCGCTCTGGTCACTGCCACCCGCCACCACCACGAGGGGCGGCTGCGCGAGGCGGAGGCCATTTATAAGGACATTCTCCGCGAGGCGCCGGATCACGCCGAGGCGCTCCATCTGCTGGGGTTGATCGCGTATCAGAGCGGCCGCCCGGAGCAAGCCATCGAACTGATCGCAAAGGCGCTGCGCGCGGACGACGGCAACGCCGCCTATCACGACAATATCGGGCTGGCCTATCGCGCGACGGGCAACATCGAAGACGCCGTGCGGCACGGACGGCGCGCGGCAGCACTCGACCGCACCAGTCCCGGCACGCAATTCAACCTGGCTTGCGCGCTGGACGCCGCCGGGCGCACCGACGAGGCGGTCAGCGCCTACCAACGCGCGCTCGCGATCGTTCCGAACTATGCCGAGGCGCATAATGGCGTCGCCAACGCGTATATGCGCCTGGGCCGGACCGAGCAGGCTATCGGTCATTACCGGCGTGCCCTGTCCATCCGCGCCGGGTATGGCGAGGCGCACCACAATTTGGCGGGCGCGCTGGCCTTACAGGGGCGACTTGAGGAAGCCGCCAGCCATTACCGCGCGGCGCTGGCGGCAGATCCCGCCGCGGCCGACACGCAGACCGCGCTCGGCGCCATCCTGGCGCGGCTCGGCAAGACCGACGACGCGATCGCCGTTCTGGAAAAGGCGCACGCGGCTCTGCCGAACGACGCGGACGCGCTGTTCTTCCTGTCCGACGCGCTGCGAAGGAGCGGCCGCGCGGCGGAGGCGGCGGCTCACTACCGCAAGTTGGTTGCGCTGCGTCCCGATCTGGTTGAAGCACGCTGCAACCTTGGCAATCTTCTGGTGGAAACGGGCGAGATCGCGGAAGCGCGCACCGCATATGAGGCCGCGCTCGCACGCCGGCCTTCCCTGGCCAACGCGCTGGTCGGCATCGGGCGCTGCGAAGAGGCCGAGGGCCGCCGCGAGGCGGCCGCCGATTGGTACCGCAAGGCGCTCGAAGCCGCGCCGGGTCATCCGTTGGCCAGCCAGTTGTTGACCGCCCTGGCCCCTCGCAATTAACTCCGCGCGCACCATGTTAGGCTGCGGCCCGCGGAGGACGGACACACCTTGAACACCACCCCAAACGCGACCGGAACGGACGCCGACGCGATCTTCTCGGCCGCGCTAGAGCATCATCAGGCCGGACGCCTGCGCGAAGCCCAGACCGGCTATCGCGCGGCGCTGCAGGCCCGGCCCGACCACGCTCCGTCGCTCCACTATCTCGGCCTTCTGGCGCACCAGGTGGGCCAGAACGATCTGGCCGTATCGCTCATCAGCCGTGCGGTCGCGGCCGATCGCGGCAACGCGGACTACGCCTACAATCTGGGCGAGGCCTACCGGGCCCTGGGCAAGTTCGAGCAGTCCATCGCCAGCTATCGCCAAGCCCTGGCGATCGACCCGCAAATGGCCGACGCCCATTACGCGCTCGGCAATGCGTTGTACGAGCAGAAGCGGATCGACGAATCCATTGCCTCCTATCGCCGCGCGGTTGAACTGATCCCGGACGATCCCGAGGCGTGGAGCAATCTCGGCAACGCGCTGATGGACCAGAAGTCGCGTGACGAGGCCGGCGAATGCTATCGCCGCGCGATCAAGGCCGATCCGTCCTATCTGCCCGCTTACATCAATCTAGGCACCGTCCTGATCGGCGCCAAACGCCACGACGAGGCCGTCGCGCTATTCCGCGGCGTGCTGGCCCGCGACGAGCAGGTGCCCGAAGGCCACTACAATCTGGGCAACGCGCTGTTCGCCCAGCACAAGACCGACGAAGCCGTCGCCAGCTTTCAACGCGCGCTGAGCCTGCGGCCAAGTTTCGCCGAAGCGCACAACGCGCTGGGACTCGCGCAGCAGAAGCGCAACGACCCTTCCTCCGCGGCAGAGTCCTTCCTCAAGGCGATTTCGCTAAAGCCCGATTACATCGAGGCGCACACCAACCTGGGCGGCGCCTTGGTCGACCTGCGCCGTTTCGACGATGCGCTCGGCGCATTGAACGAAGCTTTGCGCATCGATCCGAAACATGCCGAGGCACATAACCAGATCGCCAGTACCTTGTCCCTGATCGGCCGGATCGACGACGCCATCGTCAGCGCGCGCCGTGCGCTGGATGCCAAACCCGACTTCGCTGAAGCGCACTACATGATGGGCGTCCTGGTGGAGCAACAGGGCAAGTTCGACGAAGCCGTGGAATGGCAGCGCAAGGCGCTGGCCTTGGATCCGACCCTGTCGGAAGCCCATTACCACATGACGCTGAGCGGCCGCGCGACGAAGGAACGCACCGGCACTGCCGAAATGGAGCAATTGCTCGAGACCGGAAACTTGGACGACCATCAGCAGGCGAACCTGCATTTCGCGCTGGGCAACGCGGCCGACCATGCAAGCGACTACGAGCGCGCGTTCAAGCATTTCCGC
>CAYZFH010000276.1:0-4384 GCA_964477375.1 uncultured Rhizobiaceae bacterium
TCACGGCGTTCGGCTGGGCGGCGCCCCAGGACCTGGACGACATGGTGAACCTGGCGCTGCGCATTAACGATTTCCTTTCGGGCCTGTTCTTCGGCGTCGGCATCCGGCTGGTGGACTTCAAGCTGGAGTTTGGCCGTTTGTGGAATAACGACGAGATGCGCATCGTGCTGGCGGACGAGATTTCACCCGACAGCGCGCGCCTGTGGGATTTGAAGACCAGCGAGAAAATGGACAAGGACCGGTTCCGCCGAGACCTGGGTAACGTGGTCGAGGCGTACCAAGAGGTGGCGCGCCGCCTGGGCATCTTGCCCGAGGCCGGGCCGCGCGACCTCAAGGGTCCGGCCACCATGCAGTGAGCGAGGCGAAGAGACCGTGAAGGCCCGCATCCATATCACTCTCAAGCCCGGCGTCCTCGATCCGCAGGGAAAAGCCATCCAGCACGCGCTCGCCGGCTTCGGCTTCAATGGCGTCGACGACGTGCGCCAAGGCAAATACATCGAGATCGACCTGAAGGAGACGGACGCCGCCCGCGCCCGCGCTCAGCTCGACGAGATGTGCAAGAAACTCCTGGCCAACACCGTGATCGAGAATTACGCGATCGAGGTCGGTCAGTGAGGCCAAGCCTGCCGCATACCGCTATCGGATACGCCGCACCATGAAGTCCGCCATCGTCGTCTTTCCCGGAACCAACCGTGAGAACGACGCGGCCGAGGCGCTGCGCGCGGCGACCGGCAAGAAGCCACTGATGATCTGGCATCGCGAGAGCGAGCTGCCTGTCGTCGATCTGATCGTGGTGCCTGGCGGCTTCTCCTACGGCGACTATCTGCGCACCGGCGCCATGGCCGCGCATTCGCCCATCCTGCGCGCCATCGTCGAACGCGCAAAAGCCGGCACGCCGGTCGTCGGTATCTGCAACGGTTTCCAAATCCTGACCGAGGCTGGGCTTCTGCCCGGCGTCCTGATGCGCAACGCGGGCCTCAAGTTCCTGTGCGGTGACGTTCATCTGCGCGTCGAGACGTCGCAGTCGATCTTCACCGCAGGGTATGAGGAAGGCCAAGTCATCCGCGTACCGGTCGCGCACAATGACGGCAATTACTTCGCCGACAAAGAGACGTTGGACCGCATCGAGGGCAACGGTCAGGTCGCTTTCCGCTATGTCGCCGGCGACGGGCTATCCGCCCAGAACGACGGCAATCCCAACGGCTCCGCCCGCCGCATCGCCGGCGTCTTCAACGAAACCAAGACCGTCCTGGGCCTGATGCCTCATCCGGAGAATGCGGTCGACCCGCTGCACGGCGGAACCGACGGCAAAGGTTTCTTCGCGGGGCTGGCCAAATCGCTCTCGTGACCTTAGCCGGGTCGGGGGAAGCGCCGCGTGGTCCTGTTTCCGCTCAAGGACTACAACCCGCGGGAGCATATCCGCTTCCAGGCCGTCACCATCCTGCTGATCGCGATCAATGTCGCGGCCTATCTGTGGGAGCAGACCTGGCCCGACATGGAGTCCGGATTTTTCATCTATGGGCTGGTGCCGTCGCTGCTGTGGGAGTTCTGGAACCTGCAGCCGATGGGCGTCGAGGTGACGCCCGTGATGACCATTTTCACCAGCATGTTCCTGCATGGCGGATTCCTGCACATCCTGGGCAACATGCTTTATCTGTGGGTCTTCGGCGACAATATCGAAGACTCGATGGGACACGGGCGCTTCTTCGTGTTCTATCTTCTGTGTGGGGTCGCGGCCGCATTGACGCAGGCCGCGGTGACACCGCACTCCAATATTCCGATGGTCGGCGCCAGCGGCGCGATTTCAGGCGTCTTGGGCGCCTACTTTGTCCTTCATCCGCGCACGCATGTTCTGGTCGCAATCTTTGCGCGCTTCACCGCGCGTCTGCCGACCTATGCGGTGCTGGGCCTTTGGATTCTGACCCAGTCGGTCAGCGCGGCGGTGGACGACGGTACCGACAGCACCGCCTGGTGGGCGCATATCGGTGGCTTCGTCGCGGGCATGATTCTGATCTTGCCGTTCCGCAGGCGCGGCGTGCTGCTGTTCGACCGCATCCCGGAACCTGTCTTCGCCGAAGAGGCGTCGCCGCCGGCAAAGCCCGTGATGGTCAAGTCGTCCATTCCTACTCAACGCAAACCGAAGCATTCCCTTTTGACCAAACGCGGCCGCTCGCGCATTCCCCGCGGTGGCTCGCGGAACCGACCCTAGGAACCGACCGATGAACAAGCCGGCCGCCGAGCCCAAAGTCGATGCCGCCCTCGCCCGCGAACACGGGCTGACCGAGGAAGAGTACGGCCGCATCCTCAAGATCATGGGGCGCACGCCCAACCTGACGGAACTGGGCATCTTCTCCGTCATGTGGAGCGAGCATTGCTCCTACAAATCCTCACGGCGCTGGCTGAAGACGCTGCCGACCAAGGCGCCTTGGGTAATCCAGGGTCCGGGCGAGAATGCCGGCGTGGTCGATATCGGCGACGGGCAAGCCGCCGTATTCAAGATCGAGAGCCACAACCATCCGTCCTTCATCGAACCGTACCAGGGGGCGGCGACGGGCGTGGGCGGCATCCTGCGCGACGTCTTCACCATGGGCGCGCGGCCCATCGCAAATCTCAACGCGCTCCGCTTCGGCAGCCCCGACCATCCGCTGACGCGCCATCTTGTGGGCGGCGTCGTGTCCGGCATCGGCGGCTACGGCAACTGCATGGGCATCCCGACCGTCGCGGGTGAGTGCGAATTCCACCCGAGCTACAACGGCAACATCCTGGTCAACGCCATGACCGTAGGTCTGGCGCGCGCGGACCGCATTTTCTATGCGCGCTCCTCCGGCCCCGGGAATCCAATCGTCTACGTGGGTTCCAAGACAGGCCGCGACGGTATCCACGGCGCGACCATGGCGTCTGCCGAATTCGACGACGCGTCCGACGCCAAGCGTCCGACCGTCCAGGTGGGTGACCCGTTCACCGAAAAGCTCCTGCTGGAAGCCTGCCTCGAGTTGATGGCGACCGACGCCATCGTCGCGATCCAGGATATGGGCGCCGCGGGCCTCACCTCCTCTTCCGTCGAGATGGCCTCGCGCGGCGGCCTCGGCGTCGAGCTGGACATGGACAAGGTTCCACGCCGCGAAACCGGCATGACGCCGTACGAGATCATGCTGTCCGAAAGCCAGGAGCGCATGCTGATCGTGCTCAAGCCCGGCCGCGAGGACATGGCACGCGCGATCTTCGAGAAATGGGAACTGGACTTCGCCGTCATCGGCAGCGTGACCGAGACCGGCAAGCTGATCCTCAAAGAAGGCAGCCGCACGGTCGCCGAAATCCCCGTGCAGCCGCTGGTCGACCAGGCGCCGCTCTATGACCGCCCCTGGGTGCCCACGCCCGCGCGCCCGGAACTGGCGGCCAAGGACGTGCCTGCGCACGCACCGGGCACGGCGCTGACCACGTTGATGGGTAGCCCCAACATCGCCAGCAAGGCCTGGATCTGGCACCAGTACGACCATCTGGTCATGGGCAACACGGTGATCCGCCCAGGTGGCGATGCCGCCGTGGTGCGCCTGGCGCCGGATACGAAGAAGGGCCTGGCGGTCAAGACCGACTGCACCCCACGCTACTGCGTGGCCGATCCCAAGCGCGGCGGCGCACAGGCCGTGGCCGAATGCTGGCGCAACCTGACCGCGACGGGCGCCAAGCCGCTGGCCGTCACCGACAATATGAATTTCGGCAATCCCGAGCGGCCCGAGATCATGGGCCAGTTCGTCGGCTGCATCGAAGGCATGGTCGATGCCTGCAAGGCGTTGGACTTCCCCGTCGTGTCCGGCAACGTCTCGCTCTACAACGAGACCAACGGCAAGGGCATCCTGCCCACGCCCGTGATCGGCGCGATCGGCCTGTTCCAGGACGTGGACAAGGCCGCGACCATCGCTCTCAAGAGCGACGGCGAAACGATCATCCTGATCGGCGAGACCACTGGGTGGCTGGGTTCCTCAGTCTACCTCTCCGTTCTCTGCGGTCGCGAGGATGGCGCGCCGCCGCCGGTCGATCTGGCGGCCGAACGCCGGAACGGCGATTTCGTGCGAGGCGAGATTTTGGGTGGCCATGTCTCGGCCTGCCATGACCTGTCCGACGGCGGCCTTTTGGTTGCCCTGACGGAGATGGCCTTGGCGGGCAAGCGCGGTGCGACCGTGAAAGCGCCGGCGGGTGCCGTGCTGCACGGCTGGCTATTTGGCGAGGATCAGGCGCGCTATTTGCTGACGACCAAGTCACCGGACGCCGTTCTGGCCGCCGCCAAGGCCGCAGGCGTGCCTGCCCAAGCCATTGGCCGCACAGGCGGGGCTTCGTTGACAGTGGAAGGCCAGGAACCTATATCGCTCGAAGCGCTGCGGAAGGC
>CAYZFH010000277.1:0-4364 GCA_964477375.1 uncultured Rhizobiaceae bacterium
ACCAGATGGCGATGCCCAAGCCCGGCCAGCCGCTGATGGTCGTCGAAGGCGGCCGCCGCGTGAATCGCGGTTCGGCTCCGGCCGGCGCTCCCGCCGCGGAAGCGGTCACGGCACCGGTCGCCGCGGCCATCCAACCCGCTGCGGAAGCCTTCATGCCGACGGCGCCCGTCGTGCAGCCCGCCCCCGCCCCGGCCGTCATGGCCGCGCCGGTGGTCGAGCCGCGCGTCGCCGCCCCGGCCGCGCCGGCCATGGTGCCGTCGCGTCCCGCCGCCTCTGCTCCGGCCGCTCCGGTCATGAGCGCCCAGGTGCAGGAGCCCACTCTGGCTCCCGCCCCGGCGCCGATGGCCGAAGCCCCGGCTCCGCTGGTGGCCGAACCGGTCCTGGCCCCGATGGCCGCCGCTCCCGCGGCCGCCCCGGTCGCCGCCCCGGCTGCGAAGAAGCCCGAAGGCGCCTTCATTCCGCCCCGCCCGGTCGAACCGAGCGGCAAGCGGACGGTGGAGCCTGTTGCCAATCCGTTCACGACCGCCGACCTGGTGAATGCCGGGCAGGCCCCTGCCAAGCCGAGCCGTGGCCGAATCGGGTCCCTGTTCGGTAGGGTCACGGGCGGCTCCGCCCCCCGGAAGGCCCCGGCGGCCCCGGCCGAGACCGCGAAGGCGGCCCCGGCCCCGGCTCAGCCGACCCTGGGCGGGATGGATCCGAAGGATCGGGTCAAGGTGTCGGAAGGGGATGACGATCTGCTCGACATTCCCGCGTTCCTCCGCCGTCAGGCCAACTGACGGAAAGGGCGCAACATTCTGTAACAATTAGTGATTTGAGTGCTTCGGGGGTGCGGGTTACACCTCCGAAGCGCTCGAATCCCCGCCCCAAGGGGGGTGAGGCCGAGCGTCCGGAATTCAGAATAAGGACGTTCGAGCCTCGGATGAACGGGCGGGAACGAAGGGGTCGCAAGAAAATGTCGGTTCGTCGCGACGGCACTACGTTTCAGAACACGCTGAAGACCTCCGCTGCCTGCAGCGGTACGGGCCTGCATTGCGGCAAGACGGTGTCGATGACGCTGTCGCCCGCTGCGCCCAACACCGGCATCGTTTTCCAGCGCACGGACATGGGCGGGACGATCGTTCCCGCCACGTGGCGCCATGTGGTCGACACGCGCCTGTGCAGCGTGGTCGGCGTCGATAACGGCGCGCGCATCGGCACGATCGAACATCTGATGGCCGCGCTTGCGGGCTGCGGCGTCGACAATGCACGCATCGAGATCGACGGGCCGGAAGTGCCCGCCATGGACGGCAGCGCCGCGCCGTTCGTCGAGATGATCGAAAAGGCCGGCTTGGCGCGCCAGGGCGTGCGCCGCCGCATGATCGAAATTCTGAAGCCCGTTACGGTGGCGGACAAATCCGCGCACGCTTCGCTGAGCCCGGCGGATTCGTTCAAGGTCAGCTGCGAGATCGACTTCGATCACGCGACGATCCAGCGGCAGGCCGCGACGGTCACGCTGATGAACGGCGCCTTCAAGTCCAAGATCAGCCGCGCGCGCACTTTCGGTTTCGAAAGCGAAGTCGAGGCCCTGCGCAAGGCCGGCCTGGCGCTGGGCGGCTCGCTGGAGAACGCCATCGTCATCGGCCGCGACGGCATCCTCAACGAGGATGGTTTGCGCTACGAGGACGAGTTCGTCCGCCACAAGATCCTGGACTGCGTCGGCGACCTGTATCTGGCCGGCGCGCCGATCCTGGGCCATTTCCGCGGCTACCGCTCGGGCCACGCGCTCAACCTGCGCGTGTTGGAGACCCTGTTCGCCGACCCCACGGCCTGGCGCTACACGACCAGCACGGCCCGCGCCAAGACGGCCCCGGCCCCGGTCCTGCAGCTCGCCGCCGGCGACTAACGCCCCACCCCCGAATTTCCCTGTAGAATCAACGCCCCGGTCCCGCCGGAGCGCTGCCTTTCATTAACCCGCCGTGCTATATTAAAAGACAGGCGGCTTGCGCCTGCCGAAGGTCGGCGGCGCGCCCAGGATCGGCTAGGCATCTATCTTCGGAATGAAGCACATCCAGGCAACCTTCGCGCGCGTCGCGACCGTCGTCCTGCTCTCTTCCGCCCTCCTTCTGTCCGCCTGCTCGGGCGATGAGAAGAAGGAAGAAACGTCCTACATCGAAGGCTCGGTCGAGACCCTCTACAACACGGGAATGGACTACCTCCAGGAAGAGAACTTCAAGGAGGCCGCGGTCTATTTCAACGAAGTGGAGCGCCAGCATCCGTATTCGATCTGGGCGACCAAGGCCCAGCTCATGGCCGGCTATGCCTATTATCGCAACCGGCAATACGACGATTCGCTGAACACGCTCGACCGTTTTATCCAGCTTCACCCCGGCAACCGCGACGCCGCCTACGCCATGTATCTGCGCGCGCTCTGCTATTACGAGCAGATCGCCGACGTGAAGCGCGACCAGAAGAACACCGAGCGCGCGCTGGACGGTTTCAAGGAAGTCGTGCGCCGCTATCCCGAAAGCCGCTATGCGCGCGACGCCAAGGAAAAGATCGAACTGACCGAGGACCATCTGGCCGGCAAGGAGATGGAAGTCGGCCGCTATTACCTGAAGCGCGAACAATATCTGGCGGCCATGAACCGCTTCCGTGCGGTGGTGGTGCAATACCAGACCAGCACCCAAGTGCCCGAGGCGCTGCACCGCTTGGTCGAATGCTATATGGCCATGGGCATGACGGAGGAAGCGAAGCGCACGGCGGCCGTGCTGGGCTACAACTTCCCCGGCAGCCAGTGGTACACCGACAGCTACGCGCTGGTCGAAGGCATCTCGGTCGAGACCGCCGAGGGCAAGAAATCGTCCTTCTGGAACTGGTTCTGATTCCCTCCCCATGCTGGCTGGCCTCTCGATCCGCGACGTCGTGCTTATCGAGCGGCTGGAGCTTTCCTTCGGCCCCGGCCTGTCCGTCCTGACGGGCGAGACCGGCGCGGGCAAATCCATCCTGCTGGATGCTTTGGGGCTTGCTCTCGGCGGGCGCGGCGACAGCGGCCTGGTGCGCCACGGCGCGGCGCAAGCCAGCGTGGCGGCCACCTTCGAGCTGCCGCGCCGGCATCCCGCACGCGCCGTACTCGACGAACATGGCATCGACGACGAAGGTTCGGACGCGCTGGTCCTGCGGCGGGTCGTATCCGCCGACGGTCGCAGCCGGGCCTTCGCCAACGACCAGCCCGTCAGCGTCGGCTTGCTGCGCGCGCTGGGCGAAGTGCTGGTCGAATTGCAGGGGCAAAGCGAACAGCACGGGTTGCTCAGCACGGCCACGCACCGCGCGGCGCTGGACGCCTTCGGCGGGCTGACCGAGGACGCGGCGGCGCTGGCGCTGCTGTATCAGGCATGGCGCAAGGCCGACGAGGAACTGGCCGCCTTCCGCGTCGACGCGGCGCGCGCGGCCGCCGAGTCCGAAGATCTGCGCCACGCGCTCGAAGAAATGCGCCGCCTGGACCCCAAGCCCGACGAAGAGAAGAAGCTCGACGAATTGCGCGTCGTGATGAAGAACCGGGAAAAGCTGTCCGACGCGTTGAAGGCCGCCCATGAGGCCCTGGCCGGCGCGCGGCCCGTGGAAGCGGCGCTGGCCAGCGCGCGGCGCGAGCTGACGCGCATCGCCGACAAGGCGAGCGGCCGGCTGGATCCCGCCATCGCCGCCATCGACCGCGCCGCCGACGGAGTGGCCGACGCGATCGGCCAAGTCGAATCGTTCGGCACGTCCATCGAACACGATTCGGCTTCGCTCGAAAAATTGGAAGATCGGCTCTACGCCCTACGCGACCTGGCGCGGAAGAACCGCGTCACGGTCGACGACCTGCCGCGCAAGCAAGCCGAGATCGAGACCGCGCTGGCACGCATCGACGACCGCGACGGCGAAGGCAAGCGGCTGGCGGCGCACGCCAAGGACACACGCGCGGCTTACGACGCCGCGGCACGCACGCTCGCCGAGCGCCGCAAGGAAGCGGCCGGGCGCCTGGACAAGGCGGTCATGGGCGAGTTGGCGCCGCTCAAGCTCGACAGCGCCAAGTTTCACACGCGCTTCGAACCGCTGCCCGCCGAATCCCATGGCCCCCACGGCACCGAGCGGATCGCCTTCGAGATCGCGACCAACCCCGGCGCGCCGTTCGGCCCGATCGGCCGCATCGCCTCGGGCGGCGAATTGTCGCGCCTGATGCTGGCGCTGCGCGTGGCGCTGACCCAAGAGGCCGGTGCGCCGACGCTCGTGTTCGACGAGGTCGACAGCGGCATCGGCGGCGCGGTGGCCGCCGCGGTGGGCGAACGCCTGTCGCGCCTGGGCAAGGAGATGCAGGTGCTGGTCGTCACCCATTCGCCGCAGGTGGC
>CAYZFH010000278.1:0-4343 GCA_964477375.1 uncultured Rhizobiaceae bacterium
GACCTGCCCCAGCTGCTTCGCCGCGGCGATATCCTGGTGGTGAACGACACCAAGGTCATACCCGCCCATCTCGTGGGCAAGCGTGGCGCGGCCAAGGTCGAGATTACCCTGCACCGGCAGGAGGGCGCGGGCGTTTGGCGCGGTCTGGCACGGCCGGCCAAGCGGTTGAAGCCCGGCGACCGTGTCGAATTCGGTGGATCACTGTCCGCAGAGGTGATCGCGCGGAACGAGGGTGAAGTCACCCTATCGTTCGGCCTCGACGATGCCGCCATGCGCGAAGCGCTGGCGCGCCACGGGGCTGTGCCGCTGCCACCTTATATCCCCCGCGAGCAGGGCGCCGACGGCCAGGATCGCGCCGACTATCAAACCATGTTTGCCCGCGCAGAAGGGGCGGTGGCCGCGCCAACGGCGGGGCTGCACTTCACGCCCGCGCTTCTCGATGCGCTGCAGGCGGCCGGTATTGCCCGCGCCGCCGTCACGCTGCATGTCGGGCCGGGCACGTTCCTGCCGATCAAGACCGACGATATCCGTGCCCACCGCATGCACGCCGAACGCGCGACATTGACGGACGAGGCCGCAAGCGCCATCAACGCGGCGCGTGCCGCGGGCGGCCGGATCGTCGCGGTTGGTTCGACGGCGCTGCGCACACTGGAAAGCGCGGCGGGAGACGATGGCATCCTGCGCGCGTTCGACGACGACACGTCTTTGTTCATCACGCCGGGTTACCGGTTCAAGTCCGTGGATGTGCTGATGACGAATTTCCACCTGCCGCGTTCGACTCTGTTCGTGCTCGTGGCGGCTTTTGGCGGCCTAGCGCGAATGCACGCGGCCTATGCGCATGCGATTCGGGCCGGGTATCGATTCTTCTCTTATGGCGACGCCTGCCTGATCGAGCCCGAGGTGGCGGCATGACCGGCCTCGGTTTCGAGCTTCTGGCCAAAAGCGGCGCCGCGCGGCGGGGGCGGCTCTCGACGGCGCACGGCACGGCCGAGACGCCGGCCTTCATGCCTGTTGGCACGGCGGCCACGGTGAAGGCCATGACGGCGGATGCCGTGCGGTCGACCGGCGCCGAGATCGTGCTTGGCAATACTTATCATCTGATGCTGCGGCCAGGTGCCGAGCGGGTGGAGCGTCTCGGCGGCCTGCACAAGTTCATGGACTGGTCGGGCCCGATCCTGACCGACTCGGGTGGCTTCCAGGTCATGTCGCTGGCGCAGCTTCGCGACATCGACGAACGCGGCGTGCGCTTTCAGTCCCACATCGACGGTGCGAAGGAGGAACTGACGCCCGAACGCGCGATGGACATCCAGCGGCGGCTGGATGCCGACGTCACGATGGTGCTGGACGAATGCACCTCCTGGCCCATCGAGGCGGGGCCGGCCGCCGAATCCATGCGCCGCTCCATGCGCTGGGCCGAACGCTGCAAAGCCGCGTTCGTGAAGCGGCCGGGCTATGGGTTGTTCGGCATCGTGCAGGGCAGCGTCTATCCGGAGCTGCGCGCGGAATCGGCTGAGGCGCTGGTGAAGATCGGCTTCGACGGCTACGCCATCGGCGGGCTGGCGGTGGGCGAGGGGCGCGAGCATATGCTGGCGACCGTCCGGCAGACGGCTTCGTTGCTGCCCGCGGAACGGCCGCGCTACTTCATGGGCATCGGCCGGCCGGAGGACATCGTGGCCTCGGTCGCGCTCGGCATCGACATGTTCGATTGTGTGATTCCAACCCGCTCGGGCCGCACGGGCCAGGCCTTCACGCGGCGCGGGCCGATCAACATCCGCAACGCGCGCCACGCCGAAGATCCGCGGCCGATCGATCCGGATTGCGCGTGCCCCGCGTGCCGCACCTACAGCCGGGCCTATATCCACCACCTCGTACGGGCCGAGGAGATCCTCGGCCTCATGCTGATGAGCTGGCACAACATTCACTATTATCAGGACCTGATGCGCGCGATCCGCGCATCCATCGAGGCAAACGAGTACGACGCCTTCATGGTTCGCTTCGCGGCCGAGCAGGCGCAGGGCGATATCGAGCCGGTCTGATCGCGGGGAAGACAATGCGTGCGGCGATGGTCGGAATCCTGGTGGCGTCGGCTCTGTGGGCGGTGCAGGCCCGCCCTGCGGAAGCGCAAAGCGCGTCGCCGCCGATCGATGACTTGCTGTGTGCGAAGGCGCCGGCCAACAGCGTCGCACGTCTGCCCGAAGCTTTTTCCAAATGGGTCACGGTGCTTTGCACGCCAACGGGGCAAGCGCTCGGGCCCTTTGTGGAACACGGTGGAAAGCCCACGCTCTGGCTCGCGCGCCCGGGCGGGAAGCCGTTCTTGCTTCCAGCATGGCCTGCCGCGCGTCCTGCTCCGCCAAACCTGACGGCCTACGATCTGCGCTTCGCCAAATTTTCGGGCGGCGAACGGACCGGTGAGGCGCTCGAGAAGACGCTCAAGATGTGGGACACGGGGTTCGAAGAATCACCTCGTCCGAAAATCGATCGGGTCTACCAGCTCGACGCGCAAAGCACCTGGAACGGGACCATCTTCAGCCTGTTCTTCTACGTGGTCGATGACCGGCCACGCTGGCTGATCGTGTGTTTGGAAGCCTGCAAATGGTCGGTGCAGATCGACGTCGTGGAGCGATAGCCCGCATTTGTATTGCCCTGGCGGCCCCATTACTCTGCCGCCATGCCCAAGACCATACGGCTGACCCAGCTCGGACATGCCGCGCGCATCCCGGCCTCGCCCGAGAAGGCGCGGTTGGAGACGGTGCCCAATCCCCATCCGGGGACGACGTATCTCGTGCGGTTCGTCTGTCCGGAATTCACTTCGCTGTGCCCCATGACCGGCCAGCCGGATTTCGCGCATCTGGTCTTGGACTACGCGCCGCGCGCGCGGCTGGTTGAAAGCAAGTCCTTGAAGCTCTACTTGGCGTCGTATCGCAACCACGGCGCGTTCCACGAGGATTGCACGGTGGCGATCGCCACGGCGCTGGAGCGGGCGATGAAGCCGCGCTGGTTGCGCATCGGCGGCTATTGGTATCCACGCGGAGGGATGCCCATCGATGTCTTTTATCAAAGCGGCGCCGCGCCCAAGGGACTCTGGATCCCCGACCAGGGTGTCCCGCCCTATCGCGGCCGCGGCTGACGCCGACCCGCGCGGGTCGATCCGCGACCTGGCGCTGGCGCAGGGCTTCGATGCGGTCGGCTTCGCGCGCGCGGAAAGCTCCGATGCCGCGAAAAAGGGGCTGGCCGATTATCTGACGCAAGGTTTTCACGGCGACATGGGCTGGCTGGCGGCCAATGCCGACCGCCGCGCCGATCCGCGCGCGATGTGGCCCGAGGCGCGCACGGCCATCGTCGTCGGCCTCAATTACGGGCCGGAGCGCAATCCGCTGGAAGGCTTGGAAGACAAGGCGGGCGGCAATGTCTCGGTCTATGCGCGCGGGCGCGACTACCACGATCTGATTAAGAAACGCCTGAAGGCGCTGGCGCGCGAGATCGTTGCGCGGCACGGCGGCGCGGTGAAGGTGTTCGTCGACACCGCACCCCTGATGGAGAAGCCGCTGGCCATGCGCGCAGGCGTCGGCTGGCAGGGCAAGCACACCAATCTCGTCTCGCGCGAGCATGGCTCCTGGCTGTTCCTGGGCTCAGTCCTGACGACCTTGGAGATCGCGGCCGACGCGCCGGAGACGGATCATTGCGGCCAATGCCGCCGCTGCCACGACGCCTGTCCGACCAACGCGTTTCCCGCGCCCTACCGGCTCGATGCGCGCCGCTGCATCTCTTATCTGACCATCGAGCATAAGGGGCATATCCCGCGCGAGTTCCGCGCGCCCATGGGCAACCGCATCTATGGCTGCGACGACTGCCTGGCCGTCTGTCCCTGGAACAAGTTTGCCTCCGCCACAGACGAAGCGGCCTTTGCCGCGCGGCCGGGGTTGGAGGCGCCGCGCCTGGCCGATCTCGCGCGGCTCGACGATGCATCGTTCCGCGCGACGTTCGCGGGCTCGCCGATCAAGCGCATCGGACGCGACCGCTTCGTGCGCAACGTGACCATCGCGCTCGGCAACAGCGGCGATCCGGAAGCCGCCGGTATCATAGACGGGCTTTTGACTGACGCATCACCGCTGGTGCGTGCCATGGCCGTGTGGGCGCTGGCGCGTCTGGCGCCGGAGGCCGTTCCGGCCGCGCGGGCAAAGCATGGCGCGGCGGAAGCCGATCCTGACGTGCGTGCGGAATGGGGCTTGTGAGAAAAATTCAATGGCCTTGGCCGCGGAATTGGGCCACTACGGGCGGCAGCGAGTGAGAAGGGGATTTCGAATGATGCGCGCTTCCCGATTTCTGATCTTGGGTTTGGCTTT
>CAYZFH010000279.1:0-1393 GCA_964477375.1 uncultured Rhizobiaceae bacterium
CCGAGGATCAGCGTGGTCCATCTCTAGATGCGGGCGATCCGGTGGTCCGGGCCGGCGGCGACTCGCGCAAGGCGGCCATCTCGTCCGGCTGTCGATGCGCTCCAGTTGCAGCCGTCGCCCCATGCGTCGGCGGTCAAGACCAGCGCTTCTTCCCGACGCGCGGGATCCAACGGGCCGCCATGTAGGGCGTAATAAGCAAGGCAGGTATGATGATCTACCGCCTCGACTAGACCCGAAAAACCTAGGTGCCGCTTGACCGCAGCCGGGCGCTCTACCTCGACGAAGCGCTTTGTCGCCTCGGCGGGCGTCATGTCCTTCAGCCAAGAAAAATCGAACTGCGCGCTATCGTTGATATGGCGGCCCGCGATCAATTCTTTCTGCCAATAGGTGCCGTCGTTGCGTTTGCCGCCGTAGAAATGGGGCTGCCACAACTCGTGCTGCTCGCGGACATGATCGGCGATGGAAAAGTCGGAGAAGCGATCGAGCGCCGCATAGTACGGATCCGATTCTCGTCCGCCGAACACCACGCGGTCGATACGCTTCACGTCGCCGCCCAAATGGCGGTCGACCAGCCGGCGGATGGCTTGCAACGGGAACGCGACCTGATTCTTCCGCTTGCTCAAGCGTTCTTCTTGGATCATTCCCACCACGCGTCCGTCGATCATGAGGGCGGCGGCGGAACAATGTTCGCTGGCGATACCGAGAATGACCATCAGGCGCGCTTGCGTCTTTCTGAGGAGGGGGTGTCCCATGGCGCGGCGAAGCGCGGAACGTCCGAGGAAAACGTCTTGAACAGAAGGCGTGTCGTGTCGTGCAGTTCAGTCACGGTGGCGGCCACGCGTGGTGCGGCATGACCATCTCCGTAAGGGCATGATGGTGCCATCCGCCCCGGTACCGTGCTCAGCAGATGCTCGACGGCGCCCACCTCTGCGGGGCAATCGCGGACATTCGCTCCGCGCTGTCGCCCGCCCTGCCGTTCACCCACATTGACCACGGGCAGACCGAACAAACCCGCTTCGATCACGCCGCTCGAAGAGTTGCCCACCATGACGGCGGCATGCCGAAGCGCATTGGCATACAGCGACGCGCCCAGCGTGTCGCGGAACACGGCGCGGCTGTGCCGGGTCAAAAAGGCGTCGATGCGCGCCCGCGCTTCGGCCCCGCCGGGATCTGCATTGGGCGCGGTGATCAGTGATGGGCCCGGCGTTGCATCCAATGCACCCAACACGGCATCGACCGGCGCCAGCGGATCCGCAGCATTGGTTTCGGGATGAACGGTGACGAGACGCAGTCCATCGATCGATTCCAGGCCCACCGCGCGGGCAAACGCGGCGCGATCCAGGACGGGTGCTTCGATGAGGGAGTCCAGGCCCGGCGCGCCGGTCACCCGGAT
>CAYZFH010000279.1:1493-4309 GCA_964477375.1 uncultured Rhizobiaceae bacterium
GGGCCGTCGCCGCCGGCGATATCGGCACCCTCGGTATGGCCGACGGCGCCCGGCGGCAGGGCGGCGCGCACAGCGCGATCGTCGGAAACATGCGCGCCGGTGAGCATCACGTGCAACTCGACATCCTTGCGCGCCGCCAGCGCACGCCATACCGGAGCCAGAATCCCCACATCGGCCCGGCCGCTGGAGACGCTGAGGATTCTCATCGCGCCAGATCGTCTGCGCGAATCGCGGCGTCCATGCGCCGGGCACGCTTCAAACGGCGGCCAAACGGCACCGAGGCGGGTGGCAATCCGTCGGCGGGGCGCTTCAGCACGACATCGCTCTTGGACAGAACTGTGCCTGCCGCCAGGTCATGCTTCGCGTGCCAGCTGCGGCGAACCAGCCGCGCGACGGCGGCTTCGCCGCGCGCCGGCCGCTTGACGCCATCGCCCAGCGCAGCCGCTGTCTCGCGCAAGCGCGCGATCATGGCTTTCAGTTCGGCAGGCTCCAACGACGCCTCGTGATCCGGTCCGGGCAGGGCACGGTCGAGCGTGAAGTGCTTCTCAATCACGCTGGCGCCCAACGCCACGGCGGCGATGGAAACATGATCGCCCAGGGAGTGGTCGGAATAGCCCACCTTCACGCCGAAAGCGCCGCGCATGGTTGCGAGGGCGCGGAGATTGATCGCATCGACCGGCGCCGGATAGAGCGAGGTACAATGAAGCAGGGTTACGTCCTTGGCCCCGGCGCGGCGCAACACGGATAGTGCGCGGCCCACTTCGGCCTTGGTCGCCATGCCGGTGGACAGGATGACTGGCAAGCGGAAGCGCGCCAGATCGCGCAGCATGGGCTCGTTGGTCAATTCGCCCGAGGGGATCTTGATCCGGTCCATACCCATGGCGACCAAAGGCGCTGTCATGGCCGCATCAAATGGCGTCACCAGGAAACCGATGCGCGCGCGGCTGCACTCCTTGGCCAATGCGGCGAAATCTTTCAGCGAAAGCTCGAGCTTGCGCAGAAGCGAAAGCTGGTCGCGCGCGCCGCTGTTTTTCTTTTGGTAGGCCGCTGTTGCGGCGTGCCGCGAAACCAATTCTTCGGCACGGAACGCTTGGAACTTCACATAATCCGCGCCGGCTTGTGCCGCGACGCGCACCATCTTCCTCGCGCGCGCCAGGCTGCCATTGTGATTCACGCCGGCTTCGGCGATCACCAGTGGTGCAGTCACGCCTTGCCGCCGTGACGGGTCAACGCCGGCACCAGCGCGCCGTCAGCGACACTGGTGTTCGGCAATACCACCGCACCCGCGCCGATCATCGCGCAACGTCCGATCCGGCAGCAGCCGAGAACGACGGAACCTGGTGCGATATGGCTGCCTTCGCCAATCGTGCTGTCGTGTTCCACGACGGCGCGCGTGTTGACGATGGCGCCTCGTCCGATCACGGCGCCCGGCTGCACCACGGCGCCGGCGAGCACGATGGCGCCGGCTTCAAGCCGCGCGTGCGGGCTGACATGCGCTTGCGGGTGGACGACCGGCGGAGCCGCATGCCCATGGCCGAGATAGGCATCGAGCAGCGCCAGTCGTGTTTCCAACTGCGCGGCCGTCACTCCGCCCACGCCGATGATCACGGGAATGCCGTTGGCCTTCACGTCCGCGTCGGTTGTCAAATGGGCGGCGCCCATCCAATCAGCCGGGCGCGGATCCACATAGGCGATGATTTCGCCGATGGATGCCTCCGCCGCTTCGGCCACGGCCTTGGCATGGCCGCCCGCGCCGACCAGAAGGCACGCCGTGCGCATCAGCTTCTCGCCCTGCGCGGCCATTTGGCCAGTGCCGCGATGACGCGCGTCTGCTGCTCATCCGTCAGCGAGGAGCTGCAAGGCAGGGAAACGACCGTGCCGGAAAGCTTCGCGGCTACGCCGGTCAGGCGTCGCGGCGCGTGGGCATAGGGCGCCTGATCGGACAACGTGCGCCAGAAAGTGCGTGCCTCGATATCGTGCTCTGCCATGTGTTCGACAAGATCGCGCGCTTCGGCTTGCCCGCGGCAGCGCACCGAGTAGAGCCAGCAGGCGCTTTCGCCCCACGGCATGCGCGGCATGGGCTGCAGATCGTTGCGCGGTGCTATGGCGCGGTCGTAAGCGGCGGCGATACGCTTCTTGGCCGCGAGCATTTCTTCCAGCCGCTCGATCTGGGCCAATAGAACGCCCGCGTTCAGATTGGTCATGCGGTAGTTAAAGCCGATGGCGTCGTATTGATACTCGGCGCCGCTTCGGGCCTGGGCCGAGATCGCGCGCAAACGCTTGGCCTGCACCTCGTCGTTCGTAACGATCATGCCGCCGCCACCGGCCGTGACGGTTTTGTTGCCGTTGAAACTGAAGATAGCCAGGTCGCCCAGGCCGCCCACGGGCCGTCCCTTGTAGCGCGCACCGATGGCGCCGGCGGCGTCTTCGATCAAGGGAACGCCTGCGGCGCGGCAGAGGGAAATCAGCGGATCGGCATCAGCCGGGTGGCCCAGCACATGGACGACGACCACGGCGCCGATCTTGCCGGGTGGATCGCGCAGGATCGCTTCCAGCACGGCCGGGTCCAGCGACCAGCTCTCCTCGGTCACGTCGGCGAAGATGGGGATAGCACCGGCATGGTGCGCCGCGTTGGCCGTGGCCGCAAAGGTCCAATCGGGCACGACCACATGGTCACCGGGCTTAACACCCGCGGCGATCATGGAAAGCTGAAGAGCGGTCGTCCCATTCACCGACGCCACCGCGTGCGCACGGCCGGCCAACGCTGCGACCTGCTTTTCGCACTCGGTCACGAAAGGTCCAGCGGAGGACACCCA
>CAYZFH010000280.1:0-4302 GCA_964477375.1 uncultured Rhizobiaceae bacterium
GCCGATCTGGTTGGTCAGATAGTGATACTTGGCCGCGGCCACCGCCGGCGGATCGTTGTGAATGCCGAGCTTCTTCAGCCCATCCATGTAGTGGCCTTCCTGGTGCTGGCCCAGGATGACCAGCTTGAAGCGGATCAGCGCCTCCAGCCCCTTCTCGCGCAGGATCATCACCTGCATGCCGCCGGTCTGGCGCACCCAGATCGTCCAGGACAGGTCGCAGTCGCGGCGCAGTTGCGCGAGATCGCTGGTCGGTTTTCGCATGGTCAACTCCCCGAAAGATGGAATGGGCTTAGCGCCAGGTGCCGTCGACGCGGTCGTGCGCGCCGATGCGAAGGTCCGGCTTGGCGGCGGTCAGCGCGGACTTCTTGATCTTGAGGCTGGGCGTGCGCGGGAATTCGGTGACGTATTCCAGATAGCGCGGGATCTTGAAGCGCGCGAGGTTCTTCTCGCAATGGGCCAGCACCATTTCGGGCGGCACGTCTTTTTGCGTCTTGCCGGGCCGCAGCAGAAGGTAGGCCTTCACCTCTTCGCCACGCGTCTCGTCGGGCACGGGCAGCACCGCCGCCTCCATGATGTCGGGAATGCCGCGCAAGACACCTTCGACCTCGACCGCCGAGATGTTCTCGCCCGCGCGCTTCACCATGTCCTTGCGCCGGCCGAGATAATAGAACCAACCCTCCGCGTCCTTGCGCGCCGCGTCGCCGGTGCGGAACCAGCCGCCGGGATGGAAGGCCTTCGCGGTGGCTTCGGGCTTGTTGTAATAGCCCAAGAGGATGCCGGGCCCGCGGACGCACAGCTCGCCCTCCTGCCCCGGCGGAACCTCCTTGCCGTTTTCGTCCGCCACCATGGCCTCGCGGAACGCCGCCGGAATGCCGACCGACGCCTTGCCCATCATCTGTTCGGCCTCGAGCGGCCAATAGGTGGCCCAGCCCGTCTCGGTCATGGCGAAGCCTTGGCGCGCCGTGCAGCCATAGCGCTTCTCGTACCAGGCATAATTCTGGGGCCGGTGGCCCCAGCTATAGATCACCTTCAGTTCGTTATCCTTGTCCGCGGGGCTTTCCGGCTGCTTCGAAACCACCTCGGGGAAGTTGCAGACGCTGATCTTGTATTTCTTCACCCAGTCGAAGAAGCGCGTGGCGCTCATCTTCTTCGCCACATAGGCGGTGGCGCCCTGGTAGATCGACATCAGCAGGAGCCACTGGGCGTCCAGATAATAAAAAGGCTGGGCGATCAGGACGGCCTTGGCCTGATCGTGGCTGACCGCCGCCGCGACGCGCCCGACCATCAACCAATAGCGTTGGACCAGCATGGCGCCCTTGGGCAGGCCCGTGGTGCCCGAGGTAAACTGGATGTTCATCAGATCGTCTTGGCTCGGCTGCTTGGCCGGAACGAAGTCCGCGCGGCCGGAGGCCAACAGCGTTTCCCAACGATGGGCATAGCCGGGCACGTCGGCGCCGACGACCACGATGCGGTCCTTGGGCAGAGGCTGGGATTCCATGCCGTCGAGTGTGGGCAGCAGCGCATGGTCGATGACCAGGAACCGCGCCGCGGCATCCGTCAGCATGTAGTGCAGTTCGCGCGACGTGTAGTTGTAGTTGATGGGCACCGTGACGGCGCCGAGGCGCGCCACGGCCAGCCAGGTGATCGGATAATAGGCCTGGGTGTGGACCATGATGCCGACGTGGCTGCCGTGCCCCACGCCCAGCCGCGCCAGGCTGTCGGCCAGGCGGCTGACACGCTCGTCCAATTCGCGGTAGGTGATCGTCTCATCGTCGTCGAAGAAGACCAGGGCCGGATGGTCGCCATGGCGCCGCGCCGCATCGGCGATCAGCGCGCCGATATTGGCGGGCAACGTCTCGCGCTCGATCCGCCGCATGATCTGTTCGGAGGGGTAGTCCTGGAACGGGCGGGCTTCGGGCATGGTCGGCTCCTGTGAACGCCGGGGGATTTGGCGTTCCAGGGCGCGCCGTGTCCATGCGCGGGCATCGGATGGTAATCACAAACGAAACCGCCCACGCCTTGCGGCGCGGGCGGTGAAAGTGTCACGGACCGGCCGGAGCCGGCGCAGCTTACTTCTTCTTTTTCAGCGAGATGGTCACGCCGTTGGGCGCCAGGGTGAACTGGAGACCGCTGCGCGTGCTGGTCATCTTGATCACGACGCCCTTGTCGTTCTGCATCGTGGCGATGCTGGCACCGCCGGCAACCGTGGCGCCGGCCTCGACCGCCGTATAGGTGCCTTCGATGTCGGACAGCTTCTTCAGGTTATAGACCGTACCCGACGCGCTGTAGTTGCTGACACCGACGTCAACGATGGAAATGCCGCTGACCTTGAGGCCGTGACGCGTGCCGAGATACGTGACCGTGCCCTCGCCCCAGCTATAGCCGATGCCGGCCGCGACCGAGCCGCCCGACAGTTCGATGGTGCCCGAGGCCACATCGTCCGCGGCGCTGGTCTGGAGCGGCGCCAAGCCGATCATGAGCGCGAACAACCCGGCGGCAGCGGCGCGCATCCAGCCGAATCCTGTCAATTTCTTCAACGCGATCATTCCCGTGTCTCCTGTTTTGCGGACATCCGGCGCCTTTCGCCGGACCCATGCGATCCGTTCCGGTTCAAAGGATCTGAACCGGCCCCTGACAGAACGCGGCGGGATGCATCCTGTTCCTAGTGAAAATCGCGGGATCGTGGCATCCGCCGGCGGCGGCTGGCTGGCCGGTCCTCGTTCGGCGGCCGGTACAGCGTGGCGTGGCGGGAGGCCTGGACCAGGTCGTCGGACCGGTCGGCCAGCCGCTCCGCCACCACATGGATCACCAGCCCGCTATCGTCGCGCTGAACGCGTCCGGACGCTTCCAGCACTTGGCTGTCCATGATCGCCCGCTCGAAGCGTTCGATCACATCCGGCCAGAGCACCAGGTTCGCGATGCCCGTCTCGTCTTCGAGGGTGACGAAAATGACACCTTTGGCCGTGCCGGGCCGCTGACGGATCAAGACCACGCCGGCCAGGGTGACCTGGCTTCCGTTCGGTATCTGGCTGAGCAGCGTGTTGCGCATGACGCCCCGCGCCTCCAAGGCCGGCCGCAGCAGGGCCATGGGGTGGCCCTTCAGGGACAGACCGAGATGGGCGTAATCCTCGGTCACCTCTTCGCCCAGCAGCATGGGGCGCAGATCGGCGGCTTCCTCGCGCGGGGCGAACAAGGGCAGCGGCCGCCCGCCGAGACTTTTCGCCGCCCAAAGCGCTTCCCGCCGCGAGAGGCCCAGCGAATTCCACGCATCGCCGTGCCCCAACAGCTCCGCCGCACGTGTATCCAGTTTGTTAGCGTACCAGAGGCGCCGCAGGGTGGTGAGGTCGCCGGACATACGCGCTTCCATCAACGCCTTGGCCGTGTCCTCCCGCATCCCTTTGAGCAGTCGCATCCCCAAGCGCAGCGCGAAGTGTCCCTCGCCCTTCGCCTCCAGCGTGCAATCCCAGTCGCTGTGGCTCACATCCACCGGCCGCACTTCGACGCCGCGCTCCTGAGCGTCGCGCACGAGCTGGGCCGGCTGGTAGAAGCCCATGGGCTGGCTGTTGAGAATCGCGCAGGTGAAGACCGCCGGGTAATGGTACTTGAGCCACGCCGAGGCATAGACGAGAAGCGCGAAACTGGCCGCGTGGCTTTCGGGGAATCCGTAGTCGCCAAAACCTTCGATCTGGCGGAAGCAGCGTTCGGCGAAATCGCGTTCGTATCCGTTGCGCACCATGCCTTCGATGAAGCGTGTCTCCAGACTTCCGATCGTCCCGCGATGCCGGAACGTGGCCATGGCGCTGCGAAGCTGGTTGGCTTCTTCCGAGGTGAAGCCAGCCGCGATCATGGCGATCTTCATGGCTTGCTCCTGGAACAGCGGCACGCCACAGGTGCGCTTGAGGACTTCGTAGAGTTCCGGCCTGGGCATCTCGACCGGCTCCTTGCCCTCGCGGCGGCGCAGATAGGGATGAACCATGTCGCCCTGGATCGGGCCGGGGCGCACGATGGCCACCTCGATGACCAGGTCGTAGAACTCCTTGGGCTTCAGGCGCGGCAGCATGCTCATCTGCGCGCGGCTTTCGACCTGGAACAGCCCGACCGTGTCGGCCTGCGACAGCATCTCGTAGACGCCGGATTCCGTGCCCTGGGTGATCTGCCCAAGTTGAATCTCGCGGCCGTAATGCGTCTTAATCAGCGCGAGGCCCTTGCGCAGGCAGGTCAGCATGCCGAGCGCCAGAATGTCGATCTTGAGCATGCCGAGCGCATCCAGATCGTCCTTGTTCCACTCGATGACGGTGCGGT
>CAYZFH010000281.1:0-4295 GCA_964477375.1 uncultured Rhizobiaceae bacterium
CACCTTCGGCGACGGCGCGTTCACCATCGCGGGTACGGACAAGAAGGTCTCGTTCGACGACGTGCGTGCTCGCGCCTTCCAGGCCGGCCGCCTGCCGGTCGAGGTCGAGCCGGGCCTCAACGAAACCGCGATCTTCAAGCAGACCAGCTTCACCTTCCCGAACGGCTGCCATATCAGCGAGGTCGAGATCGATCCCGACACCGGCAAGCTCGACATCGTGGCCTATACGATCGTCGACGATTTCGGCCGGGTGGTGAATCCGATGCTGGTCGAAGGCCAGGTCCATGGCGGCCTGGGGCAGGGGCTGGGCCAGGCGCTGCTCGAGGGTGTGTCGTACGACTCGGACGGCCAGCTTTTGACCGGCTCGTTCATGGATTACTGCATGCCGCGGGCGGACAACCTGCCGTCCTTCTCGTTCCGCTACAACGAAGTGGCGAGCCCGGCGAACCCGTTGGGGGTTAAAGGTTGTGGCGAGGCGGGCTGCGTCGGTGGACCGCCCTCCGTCGTGAACGCGGCGGTCGACGCGCTGCGTCCTTACGGCGTGCAGCATTTGAACATGCCCGTGACGCCGCAGAGCGTCTGGCGGGCCATTCACGGCAGCAAGCGCAAAGCCGCCGAATAAAAATGGTGAAATGAGCAAAAGGCCCGTCGGGAAACCGGCGGGCCTTTTTGTTTCTGCGCCGCTCTAGTCGCCCGGCGCGGGCTCCAATGCCAATCGGGTTCGGTGTTTCCGTACGGGCAGCTCGCCGCCGGACGCGGGCAAGAAGTGCCGCTTGTCCATGAGCGCCACCGTCGCGATCACCCGCTCTTCGCCAGGATTATCCAAGCGCGACAAGCGCGCATGCGGCATGCCCGAGCGCTCCACCAACTCGATGACTTCAAAGGCTATTCCGGTTCCGTCGGCCTTCTGAAACCGTTGGCCGCGGGACACTTTTGGTTCGCGCATGGACCCATCCCCTCCGCGAGATGTGGGTTGGTGACGCGGGGCACCTACCACATGCAGTATACGCAAGTCCCGTGCAAAGTCAGCCGGAACTGGAAGCCTTGATCTGTGCGAAGGCCGCCAGTGCGCGTTTGCGGGCAGCAGCATGTTCGACGATCGGCAATGGATAGGTCTTGCCCAGCCGAATTCCTGCGGCTTCCAGTTCGATCGCCGATACGCTCCAAGGACGGTGGATGAAGCGATCCGGCAGTTCCGCCAGCTCGGGCACCCAGCGACGCACATAAGCGCCCATGGGATCGAAGCGTTCGCCCTGCAAAACGGGGTTGAAGATCCGGAAATAGGGTGCCGCGTCCGCGCCGCAGCCGGCGATCCACTGCCAGTTGGCGATGTTGTTGCCATAGTCCGCATCCACCAGCGTGTCCCAGAACCACGCTTCGCCGTGACGCCAATGGAGAAGCAGATGCTTCACCAGAAACGAGCCCACAACCATGCGCACGCGATTGTGCATGTAGCCTGTATGCCAAAGCTCGCGCATGCCTGCATCCACCAGCGGATATCCGGTATGGCCGCGCTGCCATGCACGCAGCGCATCGGCATCTTCGCGCCACGGGAAACGCTTGAACCCGGGCTGCAAGGGATCGCTTCGCATGGCGGGAAAGTGATGCAGCAGGTTCTCACAGAAATCACGCCACCCCAATTCCCGCAGGAATGCAGCGCTATTCTTGTTGCCGGCACGATGCCAGACCTGACGCGGCGTGATTTCACCGAAATGCAGATGCGGTGACAGACCAGAGTTGCCGTCGCGTGCCGGGAAGTCCCTGGCCTCGCTGTAACTTGCGAGCTGATCTTCGAGGAAAGCGGAAAGCCGCTCGGCGGCAACGCGTTCGCCAGGTTCCCATCTTTCCCGCAGACCGGCGGCCCAATCGGGCTTGGTGGGCAGCAGACCCCAATCGTCCAAACGTTCGCTCGCCGGTTGAATCGCGCTGGGAATAAGGTGCATCGGAGCAGGCAATGGCAGGCCTGGTGGCATCCGATCTAACACCGTGCGCCAAAATGGCGTGAACACTCGGAACGGCTTGCCTTCACGCGTATGGAGATTTCCGACAGGCTCGTGGAGCAAAGCACTGCCGAGGAACACACGCACGCTGAAGCCGCGCTTCGTCAGTTCCGCGCGGACATCGCTGTCGAAGGCGGACAGGCTGGCATCAGCGGCCTCGTTCCAATGGATGGTTCGTACACCGGCCTCTTTTGCCAAAGCGCTGAGGACGTCCACCGTGTCGCCGCGCCGCAAAAGAAAGGGGGCGCCTTTTTTTTGAAGCTGTTCCGCGAGTCTTTTTAGACTGTGATGCAACCACCAGAGACTGGCCGCACCCGGTTTGCGTCCTGCCTTTGAGTCCAACACGTAAACCGGCAGTACGGGGTGGCCTTCGTTGACAGCTTCCGCAAGTGCGGGGTTGTCACCGAGGCGCAGATCGCGCCGGAACCATATGAGAATCGGGGATTTCATCGATGTTTCATGGTAGCGGCAGTTGCATTTCGAGAGGGGTTAACCAGCGAGAACCTCATCATATCAGAGATTTAGTCTTGCTTTTGGAGAGTGACCCCGGTCACTGATAAGCCTTGCGCCGGGATGGAGGATCATCCAGCGAGGACGGGGGCGTCCGGCCGGGATTGTCCGGTCTTGAGAAAGTTCAGACGGGGCAGACATGCTTCGACGGGCAGTGACTATCTCCATGATCGCGGGTGCGTTCGCACTGGCGGCCGTACCCGGTCAAACCCAGCAATTGGCGTCGATCGGCTCGATCAGCGGCGTTCAGCCGGATGCGTTCGGCACGCCGCCCGGCCAGACGCGGCGCACGCTGTCCATCCAGACCGATGTGTTCGGCAGTGAGCGCGTCGAGACCCAAAAAAATGCGTGGGCGCAAATCCGCTTCCGCGACGACACGGATTTCCGTGTCGGCGGAAACAGCGTCGTGACCTTGGATAAGTTCGCCTACGACCCGCAGAGGAAAACGGGCGAGTTGGTCCTTAACGTGGGCCAGGGCATGTTCCGCTTCGTGACCGGCACGATGAACAAGGACGGCTACAAGATCCAAACCCCCTCCGCTGTCATCGGCGTGCGTGGTACCGACCTGCTGGTAGAGGTCACCCCGGCCGGGGATACGCGCGTGGCCGTGATCGAAGGCCAGGCGATCATCACGCCGTTGCGTCCGGGCGGTCAGCTCACCCCGGTTAACCCCAATAACGAGGGTAAGGTCGACAATGGCGGCATCGAGGTGAAGATCGATGCGGTGCCGGGCGATGCCAGCGGATCGTCCGAAAAGATGACGGCATGGTTCGACAGCGATGGCTCGCTGGGCAACGGCGGCGGTGGACCGCCCAGCGGCCTGTCCGGCCAAGCGCAGATCAGAACACTTCAAACGGCCCCGACACCGCCGATGGTCACGCCGCCGCCGGCACCCGCGGTGACACCACCTCCCCCACGGTCGCCCGGAATGAAGATGTAAGAAAGCCGCCGGCCCGAAAGGCCGGCGGTTCTCTTTTCGGCAGCCGGGGTGGGCGGAACCCCTTGCGGGGCCAAGGCGTTGAGGCAGGGGAACTCCTCTATAGGCTCACATGGCGACGCCCGAACTTCGGACCTACAACGCCAAGCGCGATTTCCGCCGCACGCCCGAACCGCGCGGCGGCCGCGCACGCGCCAAGAAATCCGCGTTGAAGTTCGTAATCCAGAAGCACGCAGCAAGCCGTCTCCACTACGACTTCCGTCTTGAGGTCGGCGGCGTCCTCAAAAGCTGGGCGGTCCCCAAGGGTCCGTCGCTCGATCCCGCGCAGCGGCGTCTGGCCGTCGAGGTGGAGGATCATCCACTCGACTATGGCGACTTCGAGGGCACGATCCCACAGGGTGAGTATGGCGGTGGCACCGTCATGCTGTGGGACCAAGGCACGTGGGTTCCCGACGAAGAGCCGCTGAAGGCGCTGCACAAAGGCACGCTGCATTTCCGGCTCAACGGTCACCGGCTGAAGGGCGAGTTCATCCTCACGCGGCTGAAACGGCGCCCGAAGGAAAAGCGCAACAACTGGCTTCTGATCAAGCGGCACGACGACCGCGCGGAGGAAGGAAGCAACGACAAAATCGTCCGCGAAAACATGAATTCGGTCGCCACCGGTCGAGAAATGGATGCCATCGCCAGTGGTGATGCGCCTCGCCGTAAAGCCAAGAAGGCCGATGCACGAAAGGAAAAAATCGAGACCCTCAAGAAGAAATCGCCCGGAAAGGTGAAGCGCAAGCCAGCAGCGGCGGCCATACGCCTCGACCCCGGCGCAATAGCGGGCAGCCGCCGCGCGAAACGCC
>CAYZFH010000282.1:0-4246 GCA_964477375.1 uncultured Rhizobiaceae bacterium
GCTCGATCTTCGGCTCGGACGCGAAGAAGGTGCGGAAATGCGCCATCACGTTCTTGAGTTCGGGGCTGTTCAAATTGCGCTCGATGGCGGCTTCGTAGTCCCGGCGGAGGGGCATAGGAGATGGCCCTAACCCCGTCCGATCAGCGGCATCTTCGTTGCCATCACGGTCATGAACTGGACATTGGCGTCGAGCGACAGGCTGGCCATGTAGACGACGGCCTTGGCCACGTTCTCCACGTCCATCGTGGGCTCGGGCATGATCGTGCCGTTGGCCTGGGGCACGCCGTCCTTCATCTTCGCGGTCATCGGCGTGCCGGCATTGCCGATGTCGATCTGCCCGCAGGCGATGTCGAAATGGCGGCCGTCCAGCGACGTCGATTTGGTCAGGCCGGTGATGGCGTGCTTGGTCGCCGTATAGGGCGCCGAGTTCGGCCGCGGCGCCTGGGCCGAGATCGAACCGTTGTTGATGATGCGCCCGCCGCGCGGCGTTTGGTTCTTCATCATGCGGAACGCCTCCTGCGTGCAGAGGAACGGCCCGGTCAGGTTGGTGTCGACGGCGGCCTTCCACTGTTCGTAGGATAGATCCTCGAGCGGGATCGGCGGCGCGCCGATGCCAGCGTTGTTGAAGAGGAGATCGAGCCGGCCGAAGGTTTTCTTGGTCTCGGCGAACAGCGCTTTGACCGACGCGGGATCGCGCACGTCGGTCGGCACCACCAGGGTGCGGCGGCCCGATGCGGCGCCCATCTTAACCGTTTCTTCCAGCGCCTCGCGTCGGCGCCCCGCGAGCACCGCGTCATAACCCGCCTTCATCAGCGCCAGGGCGACCTGCCGCCCGATGCCCGTGCCCGCCCCCGTGACGACCGCGATCTTTTCTTGCGTGCCCATGTTCCCCTCCGCGTTCTGGTTCTGGGCGGAAAAATACAGCGAAACGCGCTGTCTTCCTGCTCAAACTTTCCGGCCCGCCGAACCTGTTGCGGGGCGTTTGTTTCTGGCCTAATTCCGGGACCATGACGAGACGGTACGGCCGATGAACGACGCGGTCGCGGCCCCTTCCGCCACGGGCGAAGGGCGGAGCACGACGCCGGCCTGGCGCCGTGCGGCCGGGCATGCGGCGCTCGGCGCGGCCTATCTGGCGGCGTATGTCGGCCTCGACTGGCTCAGCTTCTTCGAGGAGTTCCGCGGCCTCGACGTCACGCTGTGGAACCCCCAGCCCGCGCTCACGCTGATCCTCATCATCCAGCGCGGCGTCATCTACATCCCGTTCGCGCTGGCGGCCCCGTTCCTGTCCGACTGGATCGTGCGCGACTTCCCGCTGAACTTCGCCGGCACCATGGCCTATGACGGCATCTTCGCCGTGGGCTATGTGGGCTTGGCGCTCCTGATGCGGCGGTTCCGCAGCATCGGCGCCGACGATGCGCGCGTCCAGGACATGGCGTGGCTGGTCTCCACCATCGTGCTCGGCTGCCTGGCCATTTCGGCGGCCTGTGCAGAGACGCTGGAAGTCCTCGACATCATTAAGGAACACCGGGTGCGCCAGATCGTGGGCGCGTTCTGGATCGGCGACGCATCCGGCGTCCTGGCCTTCCTGCCCTTCTTCATCACGTGGCGCGACGCCCTCAACGCCTGGCGGCGCGGCACGCCGCGCCAGCGCACGGTCGATCTATCCGTCTTCGCCTTCAGCGTCGCGTTCGCCCTTTTCATCATCTTCGGCATCGACGACGCGCGCAGCCCGGGCTTCTTCTATCTCCTCTTCATTCCCGTCTGCTGGGCTGCGGTGCGCCTGGGCCTGGGCGGCGCGGCAACGGCCTGCGTGACCGTCCAGCTTGTTCTCGTGTTCACGCTCGACATGCTCGACTACCCGCCGCAGGAATTCCGGCCGTTCCAGGTCATGATGCTGGCCCTCACCGGCACGGGCCTGTTGATCGGCACGGTGATCACCCAGCGCGGCCGCGCGGAGGCCGCGTTGCGCGCGCGCGAGGCCGAGCTGTCGCGGCTCGGCCGTATCACTTCGCTGGGCGCCATGGGATCGGCGCTGGCGCACCAGATCAGCCAGCCGATCGCCTCCGTCGCCACCTATGCCCACGCCGCGCAACGCATGGTGGCCGGCAACGCGCCCGATATCGGCCGCCTGGATCAAGTCCTGACCAGCATCGCGAGCGATGCGCGCCGGGCAGGCGAAATCCTGCGCCGCCTGCGCGACTTCATCGCCCATGGCACGCAGCAGACCTTGCCGGTCGACATCGGAGCACTGCTGCAACGCGCCGTGCGGACTGCGCGGGAAAGCGAAGGCGGCCAACCCTTCGAGGTTCGCGTCCGCATCGCGGCGCTTCCGCCAGTGCTGGGCGATGAGCTGCAGTTGGAGCAGGTGTTCCTAAATCTTCTGCGCAACGCCATCGATGCGACCGCCCAGATGCCCGCCGGGCGGCGACGCGTTTCGGTCGAGGCCCTGATCACCAGCGCCGCCGTCGAAATCGCCATCGAAGACAACGGGCCGGGTATTGCCGCGGGTTTTGAACCCCTTTTGTTCGAGCCCTTCGAGACCACGAAAGCCACGGGCATGGGGCTTGGCCTGTCGATCAGCCGTCAAATCGTGGAGTCCCACGGCGGCAAGCTGTGGTATGAGCGGAGCGAGGGAGGCGGTGCGCGCTTCATCGTCCGTCTGCCTGCCGTAAAAGGAGTATGAGATGAACCGAGATTCAACCGTCTACATCGTCGAGGACGATCACTCGATGCGCGGCGCCCTGGCCTTGCTGCTGGAAGGCGAAGGTTACCGCACGGAACAATTCGGCTCGGCCGAAGAGTTTCTCTCAGCGGAAGAGCCGCGCGCGGGCTGCGCCTTGGTTGATGTGCGGCTTCCCGGCAAAAGCGGATTGGATCTCTTGCGCACGCTGACCGAGAAGGCAGCGCCTGTGCAGGTGGTGATGATCAGCGGACACGGCGACATCCCCATGGCCGTCTCGGCCATGCGCGCGGGCGCCCTGCATTTCATCGAGAAGCCGTTCGAGCCGGCGACGCTGGTGGGCGTGGTCTCCGAAGCCGTGCGCCTGGCCGAAAGCCGGCCCCAGAACACCGATTCGATCGAGGCGCTGCGCGCGCGGTTCAACACGCTGACCCCGCGCGAGCACGAGATCCTGCGCCATGTGGCGCAGGGCCTGTCCAGCAAGCAGATCGCGGCCGAGCTGCGCATTAGCCCGCGCACCGTCGACAATCACCGCGCCAGCATCATGGACAAGATGAAGGCCGCGAATCTGTCGGTGCTGATCCGCATGACGATGCTGTTGGGCGGCGACCGCGCCGCCTAGCCGCGATGACGGATGAAGTGGCTGTGCGAGGGTGATTCGGGCTTCAGCCGTCCGCTCTGATCGAACTCCTCGATCGCGTTGAACCGCAAGGGTTGGATGCCGTCGAGGCCGCGCAGGGTCGTGGCCAGGCGTTCCTTGTGCCCGTTGAGCCGCGCCGTAATGGCTTCGGGGCTGGAGTATTTCAGCCCGCCTTCGACGCCGCAGGCCACGAACGGCGGCAGCACGTCGAGACCGATGTAATAGAGCGTGTAGTGCATCGGCCACAGAAGAAGGTCGGCGTCGGCGTTGCGCCCGTCCGGTCCGTGCGTCGTCTCCGGCGCGCCGGTCGTGACAGAGAGCATGGCCTTCTTCCCCTTCCATGGCCCGTGGTTGTAGCGCTTGGTCGATGTGTAGAGGCCGTAGACGAAAACGCGGTCGATCCAGCCCTTCAGGATCGCGGGCGAACCGAACCACCACATCGGGTACTGGATGAAGATGAAGTCCGCAGCCGCGACCTTGTCGATCTCGGCTTGCACCGCGGGCGGCAGCGCCTTGCTGTCCCAGGCGGCGCGTTGTTCGGCCTGGGTATCGAACCACGATTCGTCCACCCGCTTCGGATAATGTCGCGGCCCCTCGACCGGATCGAAGCCCATGGCGTAGAGGTCGGACACGTCGACCGTGTAGCCCGCTTTCGACAGGGTCTCGACGGCCACGTCCTTCATCTGGCTGTTGAAGGATTTCTTCTCCGGGTGGGCCAGGACGGCAAGCGCGCGCATCGGGCGATATCCTTTCGACTGCGGGACTTCGGGGGATAAGCTGGCGGTAACCGACGGTAAGGATAGGGCGGAGGCGGAAATGGGCAAGAGCATCACGTTCGAGCGGCCGGACGGCGCAAAGGCCACCGGCTATCTGGCCGAAGGGAACAATTCAGAGGCGCCCGGCATCGTCGTCATCCAGGAATGGTG
>CAYZFH010000283.1:0-4240 GCA_964477375.1 uncultured Rhizobiaceae bacterium
TCCGGCATGGTGATCTTGAAGCCGATGATGGCGTCGCCGGAGGCCGTCATGATGTCCTTGGTCATCAACGAGCCACCGCCGATCAACACTTTCGGAAGCCCCGGAACCTCCTTCGCCTGGCGCGTCACATGTCCCGCCGCGGCGACGAAGATCGGGTAATAGACCACGTCCGGTTTCGATGCCGCGATGCGCGTCAGGACCGGACGCATGTCCACGTCGGTTGGCGAGACGGCTTCCGACGCCGTAATGGTGCCGCCCTGCTTCTTGAACTCGGTTTCGAATACCGCGACAAGCTGCTGAGCGTACGGACTGCCGTCATGAATGGTGGCCACCTTCTTCCAGTTGTTGTTCTGGATGAACCACTTCACCTCGTACGGCGGCTGATCGCCGTCATTTGGAATGGTGCGCAGGAAGCCGTCGAACTGCGGGCCACGGTCGGCCGCAACGAGACGCGGCGCGGAACAAGCCGTGCCGATCTGGGAGATGCCCTGCTTCCACAGGATGGGCGCCGTTACGGTGCAGACACTCGAGCAGGCGGAGCCCAGGACCGCGACCATTTGTTGATTGGCCGCCAGCTTTGTGCCGGCCAACTGGCCGCCTTCGGCATTGCAGCCGTCGTCTTCCACGATGAAGCGGATCGGATGCCCCGTCATCGTGCTGTTGATCTGGTTGAAATACACTTCGGCGCCGCGCTTGGAATCAAGGCCGAGCGCGGTGTCCGCGCCGGACAGGACCCAGGTGCCGCCGATGACGATCGGCTGACCCTTGGCGACTTTCACCACGCCCAAAGGATCGTCCACCGGACCGACCTTCACGGCGTGGGCGGGCACGGCGGCAAATGCGAAAAGACCGAACAAAACGCTCGCGGACAGCGCCGCGAACAGTCGACGACTGGTCATCGTGCTTCTCCCCTTGGTTTGCGTCGCATTGACGTCGCACCGCTGGGCAGCACTTACCCGGTCTCAATAAAGCCCAGGGTACCGCAGTCCGGAAAGCCTAGGGGCCGAAAGGCGCGGGAGTCAAACCGGCGCGCGGCTCACGGTTTGACGAACAACTGCCGGGGGAAATCGCAGAACGGCTCGCCGCCCTTGTCCGTCACCTGGAAGCATTCACTGATCTCGATGCCCCAATCGTCTAGCCAGATGCCGGGGATGCAGTGGATGGTCATGCCCGGCTTGAGGACGGTCTTGTCGCCCGGCCGCAGACTGATCGTGTGCTCGCCCCAATCCGGCGGGTAATTGAGACCGGTCGAATAGCCGATGCGGGAATCCTTCTTGATCCCGCTCTTGGCGATGGTGGCGCGCCAGGCGCCCTCGACCTCTTCCGCCGTCGTGCCGGACTTGGCCGCGGCCAATGCAGCCGTCAGCCCTTCCACAACGACCTTCGCCGCGTCGACCATCTTCTGCGGCGGTTTGCCCAAGTAGACGGTGCGCGCCATGGGGCAATGGTAGCGATGGCGTACAGCGGCCAATTCCAGGATCGTGCCCGCGCCCGTCGCAAATTTTTCGTCCGACCAGGTCAGATGTGGCGCCGAGCTGCCGATGCCGGTCGGCAGCAGCGGCACGATCGAAGCGTAATCGCCGCCGTATTCGGCCGTGCCGCGCGTCTGGGCGCTCAGGATGTCGGCAACGGCGTCGCACTGGCGCACGCCCGGCGAAACCTTGTCGATCGCCGTGTGCATCACCTTTTCCATGATGCGCGCGGCTTGGCTCATATATTCGATCTCGCGCGGCGACTTGATCACGCGCACCCAGTTCACCAGCGAGGTGGCATCCTTCAACTTGGTGTTGGGCAGGTTCTTGCGCAGCGAATCGAGACACGCGCCCGTGAAGTAGTAGTTGTCCGTCTCGATGCCGACCGCGCGCTTGTCCCAGCCGCGCGACTTCAAAAGGTCGGATACGAAGTCCATCGGGTGCTTGACCTTGGACTGAACGTAATCGTCCTGGTAGCCGATGATGTTCTTATGATCGAGGAAGGTGGTGACCTTGGCGCCGTTGGCGTCCTGGGCGCGGCCGATCCAGATCGGCTCCTCCTGCTCGCCCGCGACGATCAGAAGCTGGTGAACGTAGAACGACCAGCCGTCGTAACCGGACAGGTAGTTCATATTGGCCGGATCGGTGACCAGGAGGACTTCGATACCCTCCTTGGCCATATGCGCCTTGGCGTTCTTGAGGCGCGCGAGGTATTCCGCTTTATCGAACGGCTTCATGGTCCCTCCCCCGAGCGGCGTCGGCGCCGCGGATGATCAGTAGATGCCGCTTCCCGCCGGCGTCTTTTCGCCCAGCACGCGGTCCAGCACCCAGTTGTCGATCGTGTAGACCAGCGGCTCCAAGAACGAGAGGCGGCCCGGACGCGTCAGCGGCGAACTGATGCCGCGATGCTGCACCTCGGAAATGCTGTTGTCCTCGTCCGCGGTCTTGTCCCAACGCTTGTAATAGCGCTTCACGACATCTTCGAAGTCGTTGCGCTGGGTGATTGCCGTGGGGAAGCAGGCACCGTGGATCAGCTTCATCTTGTTCGGGCCCAGCGGATGGACCTCGAGATACCACATGCAGTCCTGCGTGCAGCAGAACATCGTGCTGGGATAGATGTTCGGATAGAACGAGCCGTTCTGCGCGCGCTCGTCGAGCGTCTGGATCTCGGGGAAACCCGTGTCGCCCGGCATCAGCGCGCGGCTGCCCTTCTGCTGGGTGTAGAGCAGGACAAACTCGCCCTTCACATCTTGAACGGCCGGCTTCTTGGCCTTGTGCTTGCTGATCGAGGCCTGGTGCACGGTCGGGATGTGGTATCCCTCCATGGCGTTCTCGACGAACAGCTTCCAGTTGCAGTCCAGCAGGTATTCCTGGCGCCGTACGGTGACCATGCCGTCGAGGTCGTGCGATTTCAGGATAGCGGGCAGATCGCCCAGATATTCCATCAGCGATTCGGCTTTGGGATCGAAGTTCACGTACATGAACCCGCCCCAGGTCTCCAGGCGCACCGGCACGAGGCCGTAGTCTTCCTTGCAGAAGCCGCGGGTCTCATCCATGTCGGGCGCGCCCTGAAGGGCGCCGTCCAGGCCGTAGACCCAGCCGTGATAGGGACACTTGATCGCGCGGCAGTTGCCCTCGCCCGCTTCCAGCAGCATCGCGCCGCGATGCCGGCACGTGTTGGCGAAGGCGCGGACCTGGTTGTCCTTGTCGCGTGTGATGATGATGGGCACGCCCGCGAATTCGAGCGCGTAGTAGTCGCCGGGATTGGGAATCTGGTCGGTGCGGCCTAGGAAGTTCCAGACCCTCATGAAGATGCGATCGACCTCGCGGCGGTAGAACGCCTCCGAGGTGTAGCACCACGCGGGCAGGCTTTCGGCCTCCGCGAACGGGCGGCGCTGCGCCTCGTAGATCTTGGGATCGAAGATATCGACCGAAAACGTATCCATTGTCCGCCCTCGTCCTGTCCCTAGGCCGTATGACTGAAAATGCTAGCAACCCAAGGCGGAGCGCGCCAGGGCAACGGGATATCGCCGCTGGTCAGAGCACCCAGAAATCCGCGAAGGCGGATCGGGCATGGCCGTGCGCGCTGGGCGCCACCGCCCGTGCCCGCCGCGCCATCTCGGCGGCATGGAACAGAACCTTGCGCGCTTCCTCCAGCGCCTCGCTTCCGGCCTCGGTCAGCGTCACAGTGCGGCCGCGCCGGTCGAACAATTCGACGCCCAGCCGCTCCTCGAGTTTGCGCATCGAAACGGACAAAGGCGGCTGGGCCATGTTGAGCCGCTCGGCCGCCCGCCGGAAATTGAGGACTTCGGCCAGCATCACGAACTGCTCAAGCTGTCGCAGGTACATTGATATCCACCAAGTATCACGCTGTCGAAAAATGATATTAGATACATACCCTTGCCTCGGCTAGCGTAACGGCCGCCTAACCTTCCCCATGGCGTCCGCATACGGTAGACGGGGCTGGACTTTACGCCCCGGCGCCCGAAGCGCGCCCAATCCGGAGAGTTTCCCGATGCAGTTCGGCTACTTCAATCTCATGCAGGTCCGCGATCCGGCCAAGCCGCCCAAGGCCGCGTTCCAGGAATGCCTGAGCCAAGTCAAGCTGGCCGAGGATATCGGCTTCGAGATGGCGTGGTTCGCCGAGCATCATTTCTCGACCTACAGCGTGTGCGCCTCGCCCATGGTGATGGCCGCCTGGGTCGCGGGCCAGACCAAGAAGATCAAGCTGGCGCCTGGTGTGTTGCTCCTGCCGCTCTACGATCCCG
>CAYZFH010000284.1:0-4147 GCA_964477375.1 uncultured Rhizobiaceae bacterium
GCGCAGCGGCGATCGCCAGCGCAGAGGTCGGCGTGCCGATAGGCGTTCTGGTCGGCGTGGTCTTCATCGCCGCCGGTTTGGCGTTCAAGGTTTCGGCCGTTCCGTTCCATATGTGGACCCCGGATGTCTACGAAGGCGCGCCCACGCCCGTCACGGCGTTCTTCGCGGCCGCGCCTAAGGTGGCGGCGACGGCGCTCCTGGTGCGGGTGATGGTCGGTCCGTTCGGTCCGATGTTCTTCCAGTGGCAGCAGATCATCGTCTTCGTCTCGCTGGCCTCCATGGCGCTGGGTGCCTTCGCCGCCATCGCCCAGAAGAACATCAAACGCCTGATGGCCTACAGCTCCATCGGCCATATCGGCTATGCGCTCGTCGGCCTTGCCGCGGGTGACGAGGCAGGGGTTGGTGGCCTTTTGATTTACATGACCATCTATGTGGTCATGGGCATCGGCACCTTCGGATGCATCCTGTGCATGCGCCGGAATGGGCGCATGGTCGAGAACATTTCGGACTTGTCCGGCCTCGCGCGCACCAATCCGAGGCTGGCGTTGGCCATGGCCATCTTCATGTTCTCGATGGCCGGTATTCCGCCGCTGGCCGGGTTCTTCGGTAAGTTCTTCGTCTTCAAGGCCGCCATCCAGGCCGAGCTGTATACCTTGGCCGTCATCGGCGTGCTGACCAGCGTGGTCTCGGCGTTCTACTATTTGCGCATCGTCAAGGTGATGTATTTCGACGAAGCGGCCGAGGCGTTCGAGCGGCCCGTCGGCGCTACCTTGACGGTCGTGATCGGTGCTACGGCGCTGTTCACCCTGTTCCTGGTGATCAAACCGGGACCGCTCCTTTCGAGTGCCGCTATTGCGGCGGTCTCGCTCTTCGGCGGATGACGCAGGCCCTTCGGGTTCCCGACGGATTTCGCGTCACGGAACTCGACGATATCGACAGCACCAACCTCGAAGCTGCGCGCCAGGCGGGCGCAGCCGCACCGGACGGCACCGTTATTTGGGCGAAGGCGCAGACGGGCGGGCGGGGGCGGCGAGGGCGCGCGTGGACTTCGCCCGCGGGAAATCTCTATTGCAGCATCCTGATGCGGCCGACCGAGCCGGCCCAAATGGCTGGGCAACTCGGCTTTGTTGTTTCGCTGGCGGGTGCGGAAGCCGTGCGCAGCGTGTTGCCCGCGGACCGGATGGCCGCCGTCAAATGGCCGAATGACGTTCTGGTCTCCAGCCGCAAGGTGGCGGGCATCCTACTGGAATCGCAGTCCTCCGTGCCGGGTCGGCTCGACTGGCTGGTGGCCGGCTTTGGATTGAACATTGTGAGCCACCCGGATGCGGTCGAGTATCCCGCTTCAGACCTCCGTGCCGAGGGCGCTTCCACCACGGCGCGCGCCATGCTGGAAGCCTATCTCGAATCGTTCGCGCGCTGGCGTGCGCGCTGGCGGGATGAGGGGTTCGCGTCTGTGCGGAACGCATGGACTGGGCTTGCCGTTGGTCTGGGGCGGGATATAAAGGTCCGGCTGACGGATGAAACATTGGAAGGCCGCTTCCGCGCGTTGGATGACGCCGGAGGGCTGGTCTTGGAGTTGCCAGACGGCAACCTTCGGGTCATCACGTCGGGTCAAGTTTTCGCGATCGGGTAACAGGGCATGCTGCTGGCCATCGATTCGGGCAACACCAATACGGTCTTCGCCGTTTTCGATGGCGAGACGCGGCGTGGCGAATGGCGTGCCTCGACCAATCCGAACCGCACCGCAGACGAATACGCCGTTTGGCTGACCCAGCTTATGAGCCTGGTGAAATTGACCCCGCGGGATATCAAGGCCGCCGTCATCGCCAATGTGGTGCCCGCCACGGCCTATACGCTGCGCACCCTGTGCCATCGCTATTTCGATTGCATGCCCATGGTGGTGGGCGACGAAGGGGTCGATCTCGGCATCGCGGTCGAGGTGCCCAACCCGGCCGAGGTGGGCGCCGACCGGCTGGTCAATGCCGTGGCCGCGCATAAGCGCTATCCGTGTTCCGACAAGATCGTGGTCGATTTCGGCACCGCGACCACGTTCGACGTGGTGGCGAAGAATGGCAGCTACCGCGGCGGCGTCATCGCACCCGGCGTCAATCTTTCGCTCGAAGCGCTGTATATGGCCGCGGCCAAGCTGCCGGGCATCGGCATCCGGCGGCCGGCCGCCGTGATCGGCACCGGCACGGTGCCCGCCATGCAGTCGGGCGTCTATTGGGGGTATGTCGGACTTGTCGAAGGGCTCGTCGGCCGCATCAAGCAGGAGTTCGGCGGAGCGATGACCGTGATCGGCACGGGCGGCCTGGCCGCGTTGTTCGCCGACGCGACCGATGCCATCGATGGGGTCGATCCCGATCTCACCATCTTCGGCCTTCTCGAGATTCACCGCCGGAACATGCGCGCATGAGTAGGCGTGCGGCGCGTCACGACGAGGGGCTGTACTTCCTGCCTCTCGGAGGTTCGGGCGAAATCGGCATGAATCTCAACCTTTACCGCTATGGCGGTAAGTGGCTGATGATCGACCTGGGCATCACCTTCGGCGATGACGCCACGCCGGGCGTCGACGTTCTGATGCCCGATCCCACCTATATCGTCGAGCGCCGCGACGATCTGGCCGGTCTCGTGCTGACCCATGCGCACGAAGACCATCTGGGCGCCGTGCCCTATCTATGGAACCGGCTGAAATGCCCGGTCTATGCCACGCCGTTCACGGCCGCGGTCTTGCGCCGCAAACTGGCTGAGATGGACCGGCCCAATTCCATTCCTATCACTGAAGTGCCGCTGTCCGGAAAATTCGCCGTCGGTCCTTTCGAGATCGAACTGATCACGCTGACGCACTCGATCCCCGAGCCCAACGCCGTTGCGATTCGCACGCCGGCCGGCACGGTCCTGCACACCGGTGACTGGAAGATCGATCCCAAGCCGATGGTGGGCGAGGTCACCGACGAGGCGGCGCTGCGTGAATTGGGTCAGAACGGCGTTCTGGCCATGGTGTGCGACTCGACCAATGCGATGCAGCCTGGCCATTCGCGTTCCGAAGGCGATTTGCGCGAAAGCCTGGCTGAGGTGGTCAGGCGCTTCGACCAACGGGTGGCCATTGGCTGCTTCTCCAGCAATATCGCCCGGCTGGAGACGATCGCTGAGATAGCGGAGAGAACGGGGCGGCACCCGGCTTTGGTGGGCCGTTCGCTCTGGCGCATGTACGAAGCCGCACAGGAATCGGGTTATCTCAAGGGCATCACCTTCCTGTCGGATTCGGAGGCCGCCCATCTGCCGCGCGGCAAGGTGTTGATGGCGTGCACCGGCAGCCAGGGTGAGAAGCGCTCGGCCTTATGGCGCATTGCAGCCGACGATCATCCCAATGTCGTGCTGGAACCGGGCGACGCCGTGGTCTTTTCGTCCCGTGTGATTCCGGGCAACGAGAAATCCATCCAACGCTTGCAGAACCAGCTGATCGGGTTGGGCGTCAAGATCGTCACGGACGACGATGACTTCGTGCACGTCTCCGGCCACCCAAATCAGGACGAACTGGCCCAGATGTATCAGTGGGTGAGGCCCCGAATCGCCGTGCCGGTGCATGGCGAGCTCCGCCACATGCGCGCGCATGCCGCGTTGGCGCAGGCGTGCCAGGTGCCGGAAGCGATTGTGCCGCAAAATGGCACGTTGATCCGTCTGGCGCCGGGTCCGGCCGAGATTGTGGAAGAGGTGCCGGCGGGGCGGCTGGCCCTCGATGGTGCTCTGTTGGTGCCGCTGGATACGGAAATTTTGCGCAAGCGCACCCAAATGATCTGGAACGGTTCCGCCGTGGCGACCGTGGTGCTGGACCGGCAAGGCCGCCTTGCCGCCGAACCGCAACTGACCCTTCAAGGCTTGTTCGACGGCGCCGGCATCGAAGAAGCCATCACGGATGCGACGGATGCGGTGCGCGATGCGATCGAATCCATGCCTTCTCGCCAGCGCGCGAACGACGCCGCCGTGCGCGAGGCCGCCCGGGTTGCGGTCCGTCGTGCGATTCAGGCCAGCCACGGCAAGCGTCCGCCTACGGAAGTGCATCTGGTCCGCTTGTAAGCCGAAGGGACCGCTGCCATCCTCCGCCCGGTCGGGAGTAGGGAATGATCGGTAAACTCAACCATATCGC
>CAYZFH010000285.1:0-4133 GCA_964477375.1 uncultured Rhizobiaceae bacterium
CGTCCAAGCCCTACCGTTCCATGCGCCATCTGGGCCGCGAGATCGCCAAGAAGTTCCCGCGCCCGATCGAGCAGGCCGCGGTGCGCGCCGAGGAATATGCGCGCGGCCTCGTCACCGGCGGCACGATGTTCGAGGAGCTGGGCTTCTTCTATATCGGGCCGATCGACGGCCACGACATCGATCATCTCCTGCCCGTGCTGCGCAACGTGCGCGACGCCAAGGAGCCGGGGCCGATCCTGGTCCATGTGGTGACCAAGAAGGGCAAGGGCTATGGCCCGGCAGAGAATGCGCCGGACAAGGGCCATGCGGTCGCGAAGTTCGACATCGTCACCGGCGTCCAGGCCAAGCCGGCGGCCAAGGCACCGACCTACACCAAGGTCTTCGCCGAGGCGCTGATCAAAGAGGCGGAGAAGGACGAGCGCATCGTCGCCATCCATGCCGCCATGCCGGACGGCACGGGCCTCAATATTTTCGAGAAGCGCTTTCCCAAGCGCACCTTCGACGTCGGTATTGCCGAGCAGCATGCGGTGACGTTCGCCGCGGGCTTGGCCTGCGAGGGCATGAAGCCCTTTGCCGCGATCTATTCGACCTTCTTGCAGCGTGCCTACGACCAGGTCGTGCATGACGTGGCGATCCAGAAGCTGCCCGTGCGTTTCGCCATCGACCGCGCAGGTTGCGTGGGCGCGGACGGCGCGACTCACTTCGGCTCCTTCGATGTCGCCTATCTGTCCTGCCTACCCAACATGGTGATGATGGGCGCGGCGGATGAAGCCGAATTGGTCAACATGATCGCCACCGCGGCGCAGATCGAAGATCGTCCCAGCGCGTTCCGTTTTCCGCGCGGCGAGGGCCTTGGTGTGACGCTGCCCGAACAGGGCGTTGCGCTGCCGATTGGCAAGGGCCGTATCGTCAAGGAAGGCACGTCGATCGCTCTGTTGAGCTTCGGCGCGCGTCTCAACGAATGCGTCAAGGCCGCCGAGGAATTGGCCACGCATGGCCTTTCGACGACGGTGGCTGACGCCCGTTTCGCCAAGCCGCTGGACACCGATCTGGTCCGCCGCCTGGCGCGCGAGCATGAGGTTTTGGTCACGGTCGAGGAAGGCTCCATCGGCGGCTTCGGCAGCCATGTGTTGCATTTCCTGGCCAGCGACGGGTTGCTGGACGCAGGCCTCAAGGTCCGCACGGTTCATTTCCCCGATATCTTCTTCGAGCACGACAAGCCGGAGAAGCAGCTCGAGATCGCGGGCCTGACGGCCAAGAACATCGCGGCCACGGCTTTGACCGCGTTGGGCCGCGCCAGCCAGAGCGGATCGGCGCGGGCGTAACGCAAACACAACGCCGGCGATGCACAAGAACGGCGGCCGGCAGGCCGCCGTTTCTGTTTGGGACTGATGCGATGACGGACGGGGACAGCAAAGCGGAGCGGCCGGGCCGCACGCGGGCGGATGCGCTGGTTCATGCGCGCGGCCTGGCGGAAAGCCGCGCCCGCGCCCAGGCGCTGATCATCGCGGGCAAGGTGATGGTAGGCGACAAGCGGGTGGAGAAGGCTGGACAGATGTTGCCCGCGGACGCCGCGCTCACGCTCAAGGCGCCGGATCATCCGTGGGTGTCGCGCGGCGGGCTTAAGCTGGTGCGAGCGCTCGATCACTTCGGCATCGATCCGGCCGGCCTGACATGCCTGGACGTCGGCGCCTCCACCGGCGGCTTCACGGATGTGCTGCTGACGCGCGGCGCGGCGCTTGTCTATGCGGTCGATGTGGGGCACGGACAACTGGCCTGGAAGCTGCGCCAGGATCCGCGCGTCAGGGTTTTGGAGCGCACCAACGCGCGTCATTTGACCCGTGCCGAGGTGCCGGATGAGGTCGGACTGATCGTCTGCGATGCGAGTTTCATCGGCCTCGAGGTGGTTCTGCCTGCGCCCCTGGCGCTCGCGGGGCCGTCTGCGCGCCTCGCCGCGTTGATCAAGCCCCAGTTCGAGGTGGGCAAGGGGCAGGTGGGTAAGGGCGGCATCGTGCGCGACCCGGTCTTGCATAATGAGGTCTGCGCGCGTATCCGGTCGTGGCTTGCGGCGATGGGCTGGGCAGTCGAGGACGTGATCGACAGCCCGATCGAGGGACAGGACGGCAACAAGGAATTCCTGGTTGCCGCGCGGAAGGGTGGCTGATGCGTCACGAAGTCGAAGTGAAGATCGAAGAGATTGCCGCGCGCGGCGACGGTGTCGGCCGGGTGGGCGACAAGCGTCTCTATATCCCGTTCACGGCGGCCGGCGACCGCGTCACAGCGCGCGTGGGCGAGGTCCAGGGCGACGGCTTCGCGGCGCATCTGGTGAAGCTGGTCGAGCCCGGCCCCGGCCGTACCCAGCCGCCCTGCCGCCATTTCGGCGAATGCGGCGGCTGTGCGCTCCAGCATCTGTCCGACGAGACGTATCTGGCGTGGAAGCAGGATCTGGTGCGTTCCGCCCTCAAGCGCCGGAACCTGCCGGTCGAGCGCATCGAGCCGATCCGCCCGGCCGCGCGCGCCACGCGCCGCCGCGCCGACTTCACGGCGATCCGGCGCGACGAGGACATGCTGTTCGGCTTCAACGCGCGCGGCAGCCATCGGGTCATCGACCTCAAGGAATGCCACGTCGTCCTGCCCGAGATCGCGGGGCTGATCGCGCCCCTGCGCGCGTGCCTGACCGCGCTGTTGCGCCCGGGCGAGAAGGTCGAGGTGGTGGTCAACGCGACCGACAACGGTCTCGACCTTTTGCTGATCACGACGGTGTCCCTGGGCCAGGGCGGCAAGAAGCGTTTCGGCGTCCTGGCCGAGCAGCACGAGATCGCGCGCGTCTCGCGCCGCCATCCAGCCGAATCCCGCGCCGAGACGCTGGTCGAACGCCGGCCCGTGCGCGTGACCTTCGGTGGCGTGGCGGTCGAAGTGCCGCCGGGCGCCTTCCTGCAGGCCACCAAGGCGGGCGAGACCGCGTTGACCGAGGTGGTGATGGCGGGCGTCGGTGGCGCCAAGCGCGTGGCTGATCTGTTCGCGGGCAGCGGCACCTTCACCTTCCCGCTGGCCCATGGCGGCGCGACGGTTGCCGCGTTCGACGACAACGCGCGGCTGGTGCAGGCCGTGGAGCAGACCGCCAAGGCCGGCCGGATGACGCGCATCAGCACCAAGGTGCGCGACCTGATGACGAAGCCCTTGGCGCCGAACGAGCTGGGCGCTTACGACGCCGTGGTGTTCGACCCGCCGCGCGCGGGCGCCCAGGCCCAGTCGATGGCCTTGGCCAAGTCGCGTGTGCCGACGGTGCTGGCGGTTTCGTGCGAGCCCAGCACCTTCGCGCGCGACGCGCGCATTCTGGTCGATGGCGGCTACAAGCTCGTGCGCGTCCTGCCGGTGGACCAGTTCCTCTGGTCCCCGCATGTCGAATTGGCGGCGCTGTTCAAGCGATAGGAGCGGGGCCTAGCGGCTGCGCGTGTGGTACTCGGGGTTCGGCATCATGTCGGTGCCGATGGCCATGCGGTTCGACGCGTTATAGAACGCGGCCACGTCGCAGATATCGAAGATATCCTCGTCGCTGAAGCCAGCCTTGCGCAGAGCCTGGCGGTCCGGCTCGTCGACCTTGGTCGGCGTCTCGGTCAGCTTCCAGGCGAAGTCCAGCATGGCGCGGTGGCGCTTGGAGAGTTTCGCCACGCGATAGTTGCGCGTCAGCATCTCGCCCAGCTCCGGATCGCCGGACAGATGCCGCACGGCCTGGCCGTGGGCGACCAGGCAGTAATAGCAATGGTTCACGCATGAGACGACGACCGCGATCATCTCGCGTTCGAGCTTGGACAAGCCCGAATCGCCCAGCATCAGCGTGTTGTAGGTGGCCACGAAGTTGCGCAGCTTTTCCGGACGCAGCGTATAGGCCTTCAGCACGTTGGGAACGAAGCCCAGCTTCTCCTCGCACAGCTTGAAGTAGGCCTGCATCTCCTTGTCGAGCTTGGGCGACTTGGGGACCTTCAACGCCATCACGTGCTTGGGCTGGGGCATGTCCGCTCCGAAATGTTCTAGCCGCACTGCGCCTTGTGGCGCATCCAATGATCCGCCAGCACGCAGGCCATCATGGCCTCGCCGACCGGCACCGCGCGGATGCCGACGCAGGGGTCGTG
>CAYZFH010000286.1:0-4075 GCA_964477375.1 uncultured Rhizobiaceae bacterium
CATGGCGACGTAGGAATCGAACGCCAACGTCCAGCGCCCTTCCGCACGGCGGAACTCGACCTTGTCGGTGAAGGACAACGGCGTGCCGCGTCCCAGCGGACGCGTGCCGGTCCAACGGTATTCGGCCGTCGCCGCATCGCCCGAAACCTGGATCGCGCCCAACGCTTCGTCGCCCTGGCCCCAGGGCTTGGCAGCGTCAGCCGCGCGCAACATGTCGAGCGCGCCAATCGCATCGCCGCCCTGCAGCATGCGCTGAGTCGTGTCACGCTGCGGACCGAGATAGCGGCAGAAGGCGACGCCGCGCAGCATGTACATGCCATAGGCCTCGGCATAGGTCGGCCCGGGTGCGCCCATGCCTTCCGAGCCGTAGGCGCGGCGCGCAACGCGCGTATAGAAAGCCGCCATGTCGGACGCCATCGTCGCGGGCGCCGCGGCCATGCCGGGCTTGGCCATCTGGCGCACATCATCGAAGGCGCGGCGGATGGCGGTTTCGTCCGGCGACTGGGCGGCGACCGGCAACGCCATGCCGAACACGGCGAAGGCGAGGATCAGCGCCCGCGCGGTGCGCGTGGGTAAACCTAGGTGCGGCATAGGGATCTCCCTAGAGGAGCATCGTCACCGGATCTTCGATGAGTTGCTTGAAAGCCCCCAGGAACTCGGCGCCCACCGCGCCGTCCACCACCCGGTGGTCGACGGAGAGCGTGCAGGACATGACGGTGGCGATGGCGAGCGCGCCATCCTTCACCACCGGGCGCTGTTCGCCCGCGCCCACGGCCAGGATGCAGCCCTGCGGCGGATTGATCACGGCGGCGAAGTCGCGCACGCCGTACATGCCCAGGTTCGACACGCTGACCGTGCCGCCCTGGTATTCCTCCGGCGTCAGCTTGCCCGCGCGCGCTTTCTCGGCCAGCGCCTTCATCTCGTTGGATATCTCGGCCAGGCCCTTGCCCTCCGCGCCGCGGATGACGGGCGTGATCAGGCCGTTTGGAATCGCGACGGCGACGGAGATATCCACGCTGTGGAAGACGCGCACCGACGTCTCGGTCCAGGACGCATTCGCCGCCGGCACCTTCTTCATGGCGAGCGCCATGGCGCGCATGACGAAATCGTTCACCGACAGCTTGTAGCCGTGATCGCCCTCCGCCGCCTTACGCCCGTTCAGCTCCTTGCGGAGCGCGAGCAGCTTGTCGATCTGGCAATCCATGGTCAGGTAGAAATGCGGCGCCTCGCGCTTGGACTGGACCAGACGCTGGGCGATCACCTTGCGCATCGTGGTGTGCGGCACTTCGGTGAAGGATGGCAGGCCCGCGGTCGGCGCGGGCGCCGGCGCCTTGGCCTGGGGCGCCACGGCCTGGCTCGGCGCGGCCTTGGGCGCTTGCGGCGCGGCGGCGGCAGGAGCCGTTCCGCGCGCGGCGTCAATGTCGGACTTCACGATCCTTCCATGCGGGCCCGAACCTTTGAGCGCGCCGAGATCAATGCCCGCCTTCTCGGCCATGCGGCGCGCGAGCGGACTCGCAAAGATGCGATCGCCGCCGCCATTCGCCTGCGGCGGTGCGGCGGGTTTCGGCGCAGGTGCTTGCGGCGCGGCCTGCGGCGGTGGTGCGGCCGGCTTGGCGGCAGGAGCGGACGGAGCGGCGGCGGGCGGCTCGGCCTTCGGCGCGGGCTTGGCCTTGATCGAAGCGGCGGACTCGCCTTCCTCCAGCAGCACGGCGATGACGTCGTTGACCTTCACGCCCTTGGTGCCCTCGGGCACGACGATCTTGCCCATCACGCCGTCATCGGCGGCCTCGACCTCGACGGTGGCCTTGTCGGTCTCGACCTCGGCGATCACGTCGCCGGATTTGACGGCGTCGCCTTCCTTCTTATGCCACTTGGCGACCGCGCCCTCGGTCATCGTCGGCGACAGAGCGGGCATGGTGATGTCGATGGTCATGGCGCGATCCCGATGGTCAGGTTAGCTGCGGTACAGGACAGACTTGGCCGCCTCGACGACATGGTCGGCGTTCGGCAGCGCGAGCTTCTCCAGATTGGCGGCATAGGGCATGGGCACGTCGACGCCAGCGACGCGCTTCACCGGCGCATCGAGATAGTCGAACGCCTGCTCCATCACGAGCGCCGCGATCTCGGAGCCGATGCCCGCGAAGGGCCAGCCTTCCTCGACGGAAACAATGCGGTTCGTCTTCTTGACCGAGGCCACCACCGTCTCGATGTCGAAAGGACGCAGACTGCGCAGGTCGATCACCTCGGCCTCGATCCCTTCGCCCTTCAGCGTCTCCGCGGCGATCAGCGCGTATTCGACCATGCGTGAAAAGGCCGTGATGGTGACGTGCTGGCCCGGCCGCACCACCTTGGCCTTGCCGATCGGCACCAGATACTCGGGATCGGTCGAAACCGGGAAGCTGTGGCCATAGAGAATTTCGTTCTCGAGGAAGATCACCGGATTGGGATCGCGGATCGCGCTTTTCAGCAGGCCCTTGGCGTCGGATGCCGAATAGGGCGCGACAACCTTGAGACCCGGGATATGGGCGTACCAGCTCGAATATTCCTGCGAGTGCTGGGCGGCCACGCGCGCGGCGGCGCCGTTGGGGCCGCGAAAGACGATCGGGCAATGGATCTGCCCGCCCGACATATAAAGCGACTTGGCCGCCGAGTTGATGATCTGGTCGATCGCCTGCATGGCGAAGTTGAAGGTCATGAACTCGACGATGGGCTTGAGCCCCATGACCGACGCGCCGACGCCGAGACCGGTGAAGCCCATCTCGGTGATCGGCGTATCGACCACGCGCTTCTCGCCGAACTCTTCCAGAAGACCCTGGCTGATCTTGTAGGCGCCGTGATACTGCGCGACCTCTTCGCCCATCAGGAACACGTCGGGATCGCGGCGCATTTCTTCCGCCATGGCGTCGCGCAGCGCTTCGCGTACGGTCATGGTCTTGGTTTCGCCCAGTTCAGGCTCGGCCTGGGGTGCCGCTGCCTTGGGCGCCGGTGCGGGTGCTGCGGGGCGCGCTTCGGCTTTATCAACCGGCTTGGCCTCTTCCTTCGCCGCGCCATTGCCTTGCTTCGGCGCGGATGTAGCGGAGGCGTCCTCTCCTTCTTCCAGGATCAAGGCGATCGGCTTGTTGACCGCGACCGCGTCGCCGCCGGCGGGCACCAGGATCTTGCCCAGCACGCCGTCGTTGACGGATTCCAATTCCATCGTTGCCTTGTCGGTCTCGATCTCGGCCAGCACGTCGCCGGAGGCGACCTTCTCGCCTTCCTTCTTCAGCCAGCGCGCGAGCTTGCCCTCGGTCATCGTGGGCGACAAAGCAGGCATCAGGATTTCAACGGGCATCCTCGGAGTCCTCGTATTCGCGCGGAACGCGGTTTAGGCGTGGGCTTCGGTATAGACGTCGGTGTAGAGCTCCGACGGATCGGGCTCCGGCGAATTCTGCGCGTATTCGGCCGCTTCGGAGATCGTGGCCTTCACCTTGCGGTCCATGTCCTTGAGCTGATCTTCGCTGGCCACACCCTGCTCGACGATCAGATGCGCCAACCGATCGATGGGATCGCGCTCGGAGCGCACCTTCTGCACCTCCTCGCGCGTCCGGTACTTGGCCGGGTCGGACATCGAGTGGCCGCGATAGCGATACGTGATCATCTCGAGGATGTACGGGCCCTTGCCGCCGCGCGCGGTGGCCACGGCCTTCTCGCCCGCCTCGCGCACGGCCATCACGTCCATGCCGTCGACCTGCGCGCCCGGAATGCCCCACGACTGGCCGCGGTGGTAGAAGTCGACGCGGGCCGAAGCGCGCTCGATCGAGGTGCCCATGCCGTACTTGTTGTTCTCGATGATGTAGACGACCGGCAGCTTCCACAGCGCGGCCATGTTGAACGACTCGTAGACCTGGCCCTGGTTGACCGCGCCGTCGCCCATGTAGGTCAGGCAGACATTGCCGTTCTCGCGGTAGCGGTGGGCGAAGGCGATGCCGGTGCCGAAGGGAACCTGCGCGCCGACGATGCCGTGGCCGCCGTAGAAATTCTTCTCGCGGCTGAACATGTGCATCGAGCCGCCCTTGCCCTTGGAATAGCCGCCGCG
>CAYZFH010000287.1:0-4042 GCA_964477375.1 uncultured Rhizobiaceae bacterium
GCGCGCCTCGATGGAGCCGATCAGAGGGAAAGCGAGTCTGCCCGCGCCGTCGACACGGTATTCACCGGTCAGGTTCGGTTGATCCAAAACCGTCACGCGCACCCGGTCGCCGGAGCCCAGGTGATACTCGGGTACGGTGGTGAGCTGTTCCGTATCGGCCGGCGGAGCGGAGCCGCAGGCCATGACGCCGGCGACGAGAATCGCGCCGGCCAACCGCAAGCCAATTTTTGCAACGAACCCGAATGCGGTCTCTGCGCGCATGTCTATTTCCCCACTGCTTGCTGGCGGGACCAACCCTGCGCCCAACGCCAGGCGTTGCTGATCTGCACGTCCAAATCCGAATAGGCAGGCTGCCAACCAAGGTCCGTGCGGGCCCGGTGCGAGTCCGCCACCAGAATGGGTGGATCACCCGCGCGCCTGGGCTCCTGTTTGATCGTGATTTTGTTTCCCGACACGCGCTCGGCCGCGGCAATCACCTCGCGTACGGAGAAGCCGTTTCCGTTGCCGAGATTGAAGGCCTCTGCGCCATGGGCGCTTTCGAGCCGGGCCAGCGCCAATACGTGCGCCGACGCTAAGTCGGTCACATGGACGTAATCGCGCACGCACGTGCCGTCTTCGGTGGGATAGTCGGTGCCGTAAACGGCGACATGCGGCCGGTCGCCTGCGGCGGCTTCCAGCACGATCGGGATCAGATGGGTTTCCGGTTCGTGGGCCTCTCCGATCTCGCCGTCCGGATCGGATCCCGCCGCGTTGAAATAGCGCAACGCGATCGAACGCAGCCCATAGGCCGCGGCACAATCCTGAAGAATCCGCTCGCCCATCAGCTTGCTCATCCCATAGGGATTGATGGGCTCCAGCGGATGCTTCTCGTCGATGGGCGTGCGCTCAGGCGTCCCGTAGACGGCCGCCGTGGACGAAAACACGATGCGATCGATCTTCTGCCGCTGCATCGCATCGAGAAGGACTAGGAATCGCGCGACGTTGTTCTTGTAGTACTTGGCGGGCTTGATCACGGATTCGCCGGCCGCGATCAACGCGGCGAAATGCATCACGGCGATCGGGCGGTAGCGGTCCATGACCTGCTGCAGGCGGCTGCGGTCCTCGATATCGCCGATTTCCAGGGGACCCCAGCGCACGGCCCAGCGATGGCCTTGCGACAGGTTGTCGTAAGCGACCGGCAAGAAGCCCGCGGCCGCCAACGCCTTGCAGACATGACTGCCCACGAAACCGGCTCCGCCGGTAACGAGTACGGCTGTGCGCATGGCTCAGTGCCGTCCGTAGGTGTCTTCGAAGCGGACGATGTCGTCCTCGCCCAGATAGGCGCCGGACTGAACCTCGATCAGATGCACAGGCACCTTGCCGGGATTCTCCAGCCGATGGGTTGCGCCGGCGGGGATGTAGAGCGCTTCGTTCTCGTGCAGAAGCCGCGTTTCCTCGTTGCACGTTGTCAGCGCCGTGCCGGACACCACCACCCAATGCTCGGCGCGATGATGGTGCATCTGCAGGCTCAGCTTCGCGCCGGGTTTCACCATGATCCGCTTCACCTGGAAGCGCTCGCCGATATCCACGGTCTGATAGAAGCCCCAAGGCCGGTAGACCTTGGTGTGGTGCAGGCGCTCGGGCCGGTTGCGCAGTTGGGAGACGAACTTGCCGACGTCGGCGCTGTGCTCGCTGTCGGCGACCAGGATGACGTCGTCCGTCGCCACCACGATCAGGTCTTTGACTCCGATGGCCGCGACCAGGTGGCCGTCGGCGCGGACATAGCTGTTGCGCACGCGATCGAGGATGACGTCGCCCTCGGTCACGTTGCCGGCCTCGTCGCCCTTCTTGACCTCGCGCAGCGAACGCCACGAACCGATGTCGCTCCAGCCCATGTCGACCGGTACGATGGCCGCCCGCGCCGTTTGCTCCATCACCGCATGGTCGATGGATAGATTTGGCGATCGGCCGAAGGCGCTTGCATCCAGACGGAAGAAATCCAGATCGTCGCGGCCTTCCGCCACGGCGCGCTCGCAGGCCTCGACCATTCCGGGCTGCAGGCGCCGCAATTCGCTGAGATAAAGCGCGGCTGGCATCAGAAAGATGCCGCTGTTCCAGTGGTATGAGCCCTGGGACAGATAACGCTCGGCGTCTTGGACGCTCGGCTTTTCGACAAAGCGGTCGACGCGCAGGACGCCGTCTGCATCTTCTACAGCCTCGCCGGGCGCGATGTAGCCGTAGCCGGTCTCGGCGCGCGTCGGCTTGATGCCGAAGGTGCAAAGCAGGTCGTGCTTGGCGCCGGCCAGAGCCGAGATGACGGCTTTGCGGAAAGCCGTCGGATCGGCGATGTGGTGATCCGAGGGCTGAACCAGCATTACGCCGTCCGGATCGTCGGCAACGACCAGAAGGGCGGCCACGGCTACCGCAGGCGCCGTGTTGCGAGCTACGGGCTCCAGCACGATGCGGCGCGGCTCGATCCCGGCTTCCTGCAGTTGCTCGGCGATCAGGAAGCGATGCTCGTCGCTGCAGACCACGATCGGTGCGGCGAAGCCGGAGTCCGCGGCGGTGCGTGCGGCGGTTTCCTGCAGCATCGTGCGCTCGGACATCAGCGGCAGAAGCTGCTTGGGATAGGACTGGCGGGACAGGGGCCAGAGCCGGGTGCCCGACCCTCCGGACAGAATCACCGGATGGATCTTGCCCTTGACCGAAGCCGCCTGGGCGGCCCGGTTCGGCGCAGGTTTCTCGGCGGTAAGGGGAACCGGAGCGGCGGCCCGCATCTCGAGGTTTGGCGCTTCCGTGGAACGTGCTTCTTGAAGGGCGTGGGCCGGGGCTTCGGCAACATGGCCGGTCTGATCTTCACCGGCGCCGGATGCTTCGTGGGTGTCCTGCTCTGCCCGTTCCCCAGATACGTAGGCGCCATCGGGTACCCAGCGATAGCCGAACGCCGGATAGTTCTCGATGGCCGAGAAGGAATCGTCGAGCTGGCGGAATTTCTGCCGAATGCGCTTGATCAGGGAGCGGACATTAGTGCGATGGCCCAGGATGCCGTCGCCGGCGAAGAACTCCTTGCCGCGCACCACGTCGTAGATTTCCCGATACGTCACGTCCTCGCCCGCGCGGCTGGCCAGCAGGCGTACGATGTTGAACTCGACAACGGTCAGAGGAACCGACTGCCCCTTCCATTGGGCGCGGTCGACCTTGAGGTTCAGATGGAGGGAGCCCAGGTCGAGCGCCTCGTCCTTAGCCAGTTTCGGGCCCGTACCCTTGGCGCCTTCGGCCACGACACGCAGGCGGCGGGCGATGACGGACGAGCTGCGCGACTTATCCATGAAGTCGACCGCGCCGCCGTCCAGCGCGATGACTTCGTTCTTCTCGCTGGCGAAGGCCGTCAGGATAACAACCGGCAGGTTGAAGCCGAGCAGGCGCAGCTTCTTCAGCACCTCGGCGCCCGAGATCGTGGGCATGTGCCAGTCCAGCAGCACCACGTCGCAGGTGTGCCCGTCCACGAGCCACTTGAGCGCCTCGTTGCCGTCGGCGAAATGCTCGACGGCAAGCTGATGGTCCTCGAGATTGGGGACGATGGATTCCCGGTAGAGAGAATCGTCGTCGATCAGCAGGACATTAACGGCATCTTCTCGTACGGGCATAACACCCGTGTCCATCGAAACGGCTTCCATCGATTACCCTCTTTGATGTCACTGAGCCGCCCCGCCGGCATCGTCCATGCGCTTGAATTCGGACGATATTTCCGGATCCACCCTGACTGCTTTCCAATGAAGGACAGACGGGGCCATAGGGGGATTATTCCGCGCACCACAGGCGGTGCGTCGGCGGTATCGGAGTGACAAAACTGTGGCGAGGGTCGCGGCTGGAAGCCGCGCTGCCGCTATTTTTTCTGACCGCGCAGGAAGTCGGCGATCAGGCAGATCTGCTCGAACATGAGCACCATGCCGTTCATGGACGTGATGTTGTTGGGGTTGTCCTTGGTTGGGATGATGCAGACGATATCGCCGCCAATGACGTCGAGACCGCGCAGGCCCTGAAGCAGGGCAATGGCCTCGCC
>CAYZFH010000288.1:0-4020 GCA_964477375.1 uncultured Rhizobiaceae bacterium
CCAAGGCGCCCTTCACGCCCTCGGCGACACCGGGCGCGCAATGGTCCCAGAAATACAGGTCGGGAACGCCGATGCGGAAATCGGCGGCCGTTGCATGCTCGAGGACATGCGGAAGACGCGCGCGGTCGACCTGCGGGTCGATGGCGGCGAAGGCCACCGCCGAATCCGCGACGCTGCGCGTCAGAGGGCCTGGCGAATCGAGCGTGGGGCTGAACGGCACGATGCCATCAATGGACCAGCGGCCGTGGCTGATCTTGAAACCGACCGTACCGGTCCAGGACGCGGGCATGCGCACCGAGCCGCCGGAATCCGAACCCAACGCCACCCAGGCCGAGCCTTCCAGCAGGCTTACGCCCGCGCCGCTCGATGAGCCGCCGGGCATCCGATGCGCCTTCGCGTCCCACGGATTGCGCGGCGCGCCCCAATGCGGGTTCACGCCCAGCCCGTCATAAGCGAACTCGACGGTGTGGGTCTTGCCCGTGAAGACCGCCGCCTGGCGGCGCAAGCCCGCGACGACGGGGCCTTCGTCCTCGAAACGCTTGGGCAGCGGTTGCGGCGAGCCGCCGAAGATGGGCATGCCCGCGACGCCGAACAGATCTTTCACCGACACGGGAATGCCCTGCAGCGGTCCCAGGTCGCTGCCTGCGGCAAAGGCCGCGTCGGCGGCATTGGCCGCACGGCGCGCATCCGCCGGGGCCCAATGCTTGTAGGCGTTCAAGGGCTTGCCGTAGCGCTCGTGCCGCGCGATGGCGTGTTCAGCCAATTCCGCGGCTTTCAGCCGCCCGTCACGCAGGCGCGTGCCGATTTCGGCGAGGGACAGGTCGTGCAGTTCGGTCATGGCGCGGCTCCGGTTGGCATTGCCGCTATTGTGCGCGGGCGGATCAGACCGGACAATCGCGCCGGCGGGGAGGTGGCAATGTACGAAAAGGGCCTCAGCTACGATCCGGGCGCGGGCAAGGCGCCGCAGACGATGCGCCCCGTGGTGATGGGCCATCGCCACATGATCTCTGCCGGCCACTATTTGGCCGCCGAGGCCGGGTTCCGCATTCTGGAGGCGGGCGGCAATGCGGTCGACGCCGGTGTCGCGGCCGGCATCGCGCTGGGCGTGGTGCAAAGCGATCTGGTCAGCTTCGCGGGCGTGGCGCCGATCATGATCCGCATGGCGCGCATGAAGAAGCCCATCACCATCGACGGCTTGGGGGTTTGGCCGAAGGCGACGGAGCCCGAACGCTACTTCAACGAATTCCGCGCGATCCCGGCGGGGCTTCTGCGTACGGTCGTGCCCGCGGCGCCCGATGCGTGGATCACGGCGCTCGCGCGCTTCGGCACCATGTCGTTCGGCGACGTGGCCGAGAGCGCCATCCGCCTCGCGCGCGACGGCTTCGCCATGCATCCCTTGATGGCGGAGAACATCGAGACCTTCGCCGAGGGCTTCCGCCGCTGGCCCGCCAGCGCCGCGGTCTATCTGCCGCAAGGGCGCCCGCCACGCGTGGGCGAGAAGTTCGTCCAGCGCGATCTCGCGCGTACGCTGCAATACATGGTGGACCAGGAGAAGCGCGCGAAGCGGCGCGGGCGCAAGGCCGCGCTGAAGGCGGCGCGCGATGCGTTCTATCTCGGCGACATCGCGAAAACCTTCGCGGACTATCACCGCAAGAACGGCGGTACGCTGACCATGGAGGACATGGCGGCCTATCGCGTCGAGATCGGCGAGCCCGAGAAGCTGCGCTTCCATGGCGCGGACATCTATACCTGCGGCCCGTGGTGCCAGGGGCCGGTCCTTCTTCAGGCGCTGTCTCTGCTTGAGAACGTCGATCTGGCGGGTCTCGGCCACAACTCGGTGGCTTATATCCACACCATCGCCGAGGCGCTGAAGCTGGCCTTCGCCGACCGCGACCGGCATTACACCGATCCGCGCCATGCGCGCGTGCCCATGGCCGCGCTTTTGTCGAAACGCTACGCCACGGAGCGGCGGAAGCTGATCCGTCACGACCGTGCGTGGACGGAGATGCCGCCGCCGGGCGATCCCAGCGGCAAGGTACGCAATCTATCCGTCTTTCCCAACGGGCCGGAGGAGGCGGGCGATGTCCATCCCGCGCTCGATACGTCCTATGTCGCGGTCATCGACCGGCACGGCAACGCGTTCTCCGCGACGCCCAGCGACACGTCCTATAACGCGCCGATCGTGCCCGGCACCGGCCTGTGCCCGTCGAGCCGCGGCAGCCAATCCTGGGCGGTCGAAGGCCATTCGGCCGCGGTGGCGCCGGGCGTCCGGCCGCGCCTGACGCCCAACCCCGCCATGATGGTGCAGGAAGGCCGCGCGGTGATGCCTTTCGGCACGCCGGGCGGCGATGTGCAGAGCCAGGCCATGCTGCAGGCGCTGCTCAACGTCATGGTCTTCGGCATGGATGTGCAGCGCGCGGTCGAAACGCCGCGCTTCGCCACCTTCAGCTTTCCTAACTCCTTCGAGCCGCACAATTACTATCCCGGCCGCTTGAATCTGGAGCAGGCGGTGGGCGCGGATGTGGGCAAGCGGCTGGCCGCGCTCGGTCACCAGATCGAATGGTGGCCCGACCGCACCTGGCGCGCGGGCGGCATGTGCATGGTGGCCAAAGATTTGAAGAGCGGCCTGCTCTCCGGCGGCGCCGATCCGCGCCGGCCGTCCTACGCGCTCGGGTGGTAACGGCGTCTCACTTGAAGTGAGGCATCACCTTGACCGCGAAGGTCTCGAGCGAGCGCATCACGTCGCGGTGCGGCACGCCCCAATGCATGTTGATCTGCATGTTATGGATGCCTTCGGCCTCGTACATCTTGAGCTTCTCGATGCAAAGCTCGGGCGGGCCGACCACCAGGTTGCGCTGAACGTCGTCCAGCGAGATATCCGATTCGACTGGCCGGATAGCGCCGCGGTCGACCGTGCCGTGCGTCGTGTAGACGTTGAGGAAGCGGCGGTGGCGTCCCATCGCGGCCTCGACCTTGGCGCGTGTGTCGGCCTCGCTCTCCGTCACGAACAGCATGATCAGCATGCTAAGCTTCAGCGGATGCTGTTCGCCCCAGTACTTCTTGGCCGAGGCGTGGAATGAGCCGGCCTGCAGCTTCACCTTGTCGAACGTGTCGCGCAGCGGCGTGGTGACCACGGGCATGCCGAGCGAGCAGGCATAGTCGATGCCGCCCGGCGTCATGCCCGCGAACCAGATGGTCGGATGCGGCTTCTGGATCGGACGCGGCGTGATGGTGGTGGGCGGGAACTTGTAGAATTGCCCGTCCCACGAGACCTCTTCCTCGGACAGAAGCTTCACCAGGATCTGGAGCGATTCGCGGAACCGGTCCGGAGCCTCATCCGGGTTTATCTCCAGCCGCTCGAACTCGTACTTGTAGGCGCCGCGCCCGACGCCGATCTGGATGCGCCCGCCGGTCAGGCAATCGGCCTGCGCAATTTCGCCCGCGAGAAGGCGCATGTCGTGGAACGGCAGCACCGTGGTCGAGGTGATTAGCGGCGCGTGTTTGGTGTGCTCCGCCACCTTGATCGCGGTCAGAAGCGGATTCGGGTGCACCAGCGCGTTGGTGAAGTGATGCTCCGGGATCGTGAAGGAGGTGAAGCCCAACTCTTCCGCGAACTTCGCGGCCTCCACCGCCTCCCGGTACATGTGCTGCATCGGCACCGACGTGTCGGGCCAATAGCAGGGCAGATAGAGCCCGAAATCCATCGCGCGATTTCCCCAAATCAGACTTTTAGATGCTTCTTCGCCGCTTCGTAGGTGTCCGAACCGAAGCCGAAGCCGCAAGTCACCGCCTTGGCGGCTGAGACCAGGTGGATCGTGTTGTGCGGCGCGCGCGTGGTCTCGTACTGCTCGACCGCGTCGTGGAAGCCGGCCAGGCTGTGAAGCTCCGTTGCGTCGTCGCGGATGACCAGGCGGCCCAGCGTGCGGATCAGCGCCTGCGGGTCGTTGCCGCCGGCCAGGTATTTCTCCGCCGCCGCCACCACCTTTCGCATCTGCGGCTGAGCCACCATGCCCGCCCGTC
>CAYZFH010000289.1:0-3964 GCA_964477375.1 uncultured Rhizobiaceae bacterium
CCATCTGCCGCCGCCCGAACGGATACGTCTCCATTACCAGCGCATCAGGGCGGAACTTCGCGAAGGACGCTAGTAATGCATCGCGCCGCGCGGCACGCCAGGTATCGTCCACATCGGCGCCGCGTTCATCGATCAAGCCGGAAAAATCCGCATCGCGCGCGGCAGTGGGTGGAAGCTGGATGAACGATGCCCGGCCGTAGTCCAGATCTCCGATGGCGTGTCCGCCGGAGATCAGCAACGTCTCCATGCCGGACTCCGCCGAGGCGCGGGCCAGCGAAGCGGCGCGGCGCAGATGGCCGCTGCCGAGCAGATGCTGGACATAGATCATGACCCGCTTGCTCATGGCGTGAGCGGGATGTTGAAGCGCGCGGGGCGGATCGTGCCATCGGGATCGAGTGCGAATTCGTGCGCGCAATACCAATCGAGATCCGCCGGCGGCTTGCCGAGCATGTTCCAGCCGGTGGCGAGAGCAAGCGCCGCGCGGATGACCCCCTTATGGCTGACGGCGACCGTGTCTTGGCCGGCACGCGTGTGCTCGGCGAAGAACGCGCCGATGCGTACACAGACGTCGCGTGGGCTTTCGCCGCCCACGGCGCGGAAGTCGAGGCCCTTGGCCTCGTTCTCCACCATGGCGTCGCCATATCGGGCGCGCAGATTCTCCAGCGTCTCGCCTTCCCACTCGCCCCAATGCATCTCCGCGATGCGCGGCTCCAGTGCGGGCGCGCGGCCGGACAGGATCTCGGCCGTCTCGCGCGCGCGGACCAGCGGGCTTGCAATCCAATGATGATCGAGGAACGGCGCGGGCACGCGCCAGCTCTTCACCCGCGTGCGGCCGGCTTTCGATAAAGGAATGTCGGTATGACCCTGAACGCGGCCGATCTCATTCCATTCCGTCGGTCCGTGGCGGATGAGGATCAGCGCGGTCATGGCGCAACCTGGCGGAGGATGGCATCGAGCACACGCGCGGCGCCGTCGATGCCGTGATCGTCCACGGCGCGCCGCGCGGCGCGCGCGCCCATGCGCTGTCTGAGTGATTTGTCGTCGAGCAGCCGTGCGACGGCGTCCGCGAAGGCCGCCGCATCGCCGGGCGCGGTCAAAACTCCTGTCTCTCCGTCGCGGACGATGCCCGGCACACCGCCTTCCTTTCCGGCGACCACGGGGCATCCGCTGGCCTGCGCTTCCAGAAATGCCATGCCGAAGGCTTCGCGGATCGCGGGCCAAACGTAAAGATCGGCGGCGGCATAGAGGCCGGGCAGCGCCGCCTCCTCCAGCCGTCCGACAAAGCGCACGCGCTCCGGGCCGAGGGCGGAGACATGCCGCTCCACCTCCGCCCGCGCCGGGCCATCGCCCGCGATGATCAATTGCCAAGGCCGGTCGGTAAGCCGGGACAGCGCTTCGGCAAGGATGGTGTAGGAGCGCAGTTTGTCGCCCGCGCGCATCATGGCGACGGCGGCAAGCCAGGGCTGTTCAGGATCGAGCCGGTGGTTCCGCGCCAGCGCCGCGCGGTGGCGCGCGCGATCCGCCTGGGCTGCGATGTACGGCGCGGGATCGAGGAAGGGCGCCAGCCGGTGCAATCGCGCGGGATCGGCGACCCACGGGCGCACGCCGGCTTCGTCGGCTTCGTTGAGCGCGATGACGGCGTCGGCGCGCGCGAGTGCCCGCTTCGCGGCGTCGTGGCCCATGCGCCATGGTCCGTCGGCCTGCTTGCCGGCGACGGAGGCCTCGGCGACCAGATAGGGAATGCCAAGCGCGTCGGCAACTTCGGGCCCAAGCCAGTCCGGAGCCTTATGGTAGAGGTGATAGGTGAACCACGCGCGCGGCCGCGCCTCCGGCGGCGCGGCGCGATAACGCCGCACAAGCCGCGCGGCCATGCGGGCGCCGATCTCTCGGATGCGTGTCTGGCGTTCCGTGTCGCCCGCACCATCCCAGGTGCGCAGATGCGCGGCCAATTCGACGTCATGCCCGCCGCGCGCCAAGGCCGCCATCAACAGGCGCGCCACCAACCGGTCGCCCGACGGCACCGGATGATCGGGCGGCTTCAGCGGGGCGTGGAAGGCGATGCGCATGGCAAACCGAATTTCGCCGCCAGGATGTCGATGCCGCCGGCATGGGAGAAGTGCGTCGTGATGCGCGCGCGGCCCGCTTCACCCAGGCGCGCGCGGGCAGCGGGATCGGTCAGCAGATTTTCGATGGCGTGTGCGAGGGCGGCCGCATCGCCGGACGGGACCAGCACGCCCGTCTCGCCGTCCGTGATCAGCTCCGGAATTCCCGACACGCGCGTCGAGATGCAGGCTAAACCTTGGCTTTGCGCTTCCATCAGCACGTTGGGCAACCCGTCGCGGTCGCCGTTGCCCGCGACGCGCGAGGGCAGGACGAACAGATCGGCCTCGCGATAGAGGCGCAACACCTCATCCTGCGGCAAGGCGCCGCGCCATTCGATCCGCGCCGCGATCCCGGCCTGTTCAGCCTGCCGTTTCAGCGCGGGCAACAACGGCCCGCCGCCGACATGAACGAAGCGCCAGTCGAACGCGGCCGGCAGCGCGGCGAGGGCGGTCAACAGATCGTCGAAGCCCTTCTTTTCCACCGCGCGCCCGACCGACAGGATCACGGGCGTCTTCGATGCCGCGCGCGGCGAGGGCTGCGATGCGAACCGCGCGAGGTCGAGACCATGGTAGACCAGCGCCACTTTTTCCGGTGAGGGCGCTAATGCCGCCAGATGCGCGCGGCCCGCATCAGTGCAGGTCACGAGCCAGGCCATGTCGGCCAGCTTCTCGCGCTTTTCCCATTCGGGCGTGGTCCAGATGTCTTTGGCGTGGGCCGAACAGGTCCATGTGAGTCCGGTCAGGATCGCGGCATAGCGCGCCACCGATGCGGGCGTGTGCAGGAAAGGGGCATGCAGCGCGCCCATCTCCTGGGGTAGTACATGGGCCAGCACCGACGCCGGGCCGAAGCGCCGGATGCGGTTGGGCGTCAGGTCGCGGCTCAGGTCGGCCAGGAACGCCGTGCGCGCGGCGCGGTAGTTCGACTTCTTTCGCATCGCCCGCCAGGCGCGCCAGACACGCATCGGCGCGTCATGCAGATATTCGGGCAAATAGGAGACCGGCGCCTTGATTTCCCGATGCACCGGATGGACCGCTCGGTCCGTCGGATGCCGCATGGAGAAGATGCGGATATCGAGGCCGCGTTGCTCGAGCGCGCGGATCTCTTGCGCGATGAAGGTCTCGGACAGGCGCGGATAGCCCTTGAGGATGAACGCAACCGGCGCGGCCATGATTCCCGCGCGGCCTCAAAGACCTTGTTGCGACGCCACCACCCGCGGTTGCGGAGCGGCCGCGATGCAGCGGCCGGCCAACCGGTTGACGCTCGTGAGTCCGTCGAGAAGTCCCGGCACGACGACGTCGGACGGGCGCGCCTGCTGCGGCAGATGGCGCAGGGCCGTCGCCATGCGCCACGGATCGCGCACGCCGTCGTCGACCAGCATCTTGATCAGGCCCAGGTCCTGGGCGCGCGCAGTGCGGATCATCTGTTCGCGTCGCGGCAGGGTGCGGGGCACGATCAGTGCTGGTTTGTCGAAGGACAGAATCTCGCAAAACGTATTGTAGCCGCCCATGGCGACGACGCCCGCAGCGCGCGACAGCAGATCCTCGATCTGGGCATCGAAGGTGATGGCGCGCACGCGCGGCAGGGCATCCACCCGGGCCTGGAACATGGCCTTCTGCTCGGGCTGCATGAAGGGGCCAAAGACCACCAGCGCCGGCAAGGGAAGCCTCTTGTCGACCTCGTAGGCCGAGAGCACCCAATCGATCAGCTCGCCGCCATCACCGCCGCCGCCCGGCGTGACCAGGAGGAACGGCTCGTTGATGAGCGAGGCGTTCAGCGACGGTGGCCGTTCGGCCATCGGGTCGCGGCCGAGATAGCCGGTGTAGGTGACCTTGCGGTAGACCGACCAGGGCAGCTCGATGCC
>CAYZFH010000290.1:0-3956 GCA_964477375.1 uncultured Rhizobiaceae bacterium
AAAGACCCGCCGCTTGTCGTTCGAAAGCTTGCACACAGGCGAACGCCTCAGCGCCACGTATTGGGCCGACGGCCAATATCAGCGCGATTCGTTGTCAGAGATCGATTGGGTGCTGCGCGACCATAGGACCAACGCCAGCCATCCCATGGACCCCAAGCTTCTTGAACTCCTTTCCGCGTTGGACGTGGCGTTCGGCGGGGGTGTGACGTTTCAGGTCATTTCCGGATACCGCTCTCCGGAAACCAACCGCATGTTGGTGGCCGCCAGCGACGGCGTCGCGCGCGGCAGTCTGCATTTACAAGGCCAGGCGATCGACATTCGCGTTCCGGGTGTCAGCTTGGCCGTGCTGCGCCAGTCGGCGATGGCGCTCCAAGCCGGCGGCGTGGGCTTCTATCCGCGTTCCGACTTCGTCCATGTGGACACAGGGCGGGTCCGCTACTGGTAAGAGCCGCAGGCCGCCCCTTTCCTAAATAGTTTGTAACGGAACAGCGCCGCTGATCGCCCGTTGGTGCGCCCATGGCGACTTCGCAGCGGAATCGGAAGAAGAAAGGCGGCGGTCACAGGCGCGGCGCGTTCACGCGGTTTGCGTCCTGGACCGCGCGTAATGCGGGCAAACCCACGGCCTTTGCCGCTGCTTTCGGCGTCATCATCGTGTGGGCCGCCAGCGGACCCATCTTCGGCTATTCCGACACTTGGCAGCTCGTCATCAACACCGGCACCACGATCATCACCTTCTTGATGGTGTTCGTGATCCAGAATTCCCAGAACCGCGACGGCGCCGCGCTCCAGATCAAGTTGGATGAGCTGATTCGCGCGTTGGAAGGCGCGGAGAACGCGCTTCTCGATCTGGAAGAGCTGAGCGACGCCGAGTTGGAGGAAATCCGGCTGGAATATGAGGCCCTGGCCGAAACGGCGCGCAAGGAACTCGACAAGATCGAAGCCGCCGAAGACCGCGCGCCGCGCCGGCGGCCCCGCGCAAAACCCGCCTAGCCGCGCTTCCGCCGCTTGGCGGGGGATTTCGCCACCGATTTCCGTTTGGGCGCGGACTTCTTGCGCGCCGGCAAGTGATGAATCGTCGCCGACTTCTTGTCGCTGACCGCTTCCTTGCCTTTGCCGGAGAGGCTCTGCTTCAACGCGGTCATCAGGTCGACCACGTTGGAGCGGTCTTCCTCTTCCGGTTCCTCCGGAAGTTTCTCGCCGGCGAGCTTGGCGTCGATCAACTCGCGCAGACGGTCCTCGTAACGATTCTTGAAGTCCTTGGGATCGAAGTCGCCGGACTTCTGCTCCACCAGCTTGGCCGCGATGGCGACCATATCAGCCTCGGGTTTGCCGCCCGCGCCGCGCAGGACGTCGGACATGTCGCTGATGTCCTCGGCCTCGTGCAGGCTGTGGCCGACCATGCCCTTACCCTGGGACTCGATGGCCACGATCCGCTCGCGTCGTGAGATCACCACCCGGGCCAAGGCCACCTTGCCGGCTTTCTTCATGGCCTCGCGGATGACGCCAAAGGCCTCGTCGTCGGCCTTGCCTGCGGGCACGACGTAATAGGACTGGTCATAGAAGATCGGCGCTATGTCCGCCGCCGGCACGAACTTCTCGATCGCCATGACGTCGGAGGTCTCGATCTTCAGCTCGTTCAGCTCCTCATCGGTCACCACGACGTAGCGGTCCTTGGAGTATTGGTATCCCTTCACCAGATCGGCGCGCTCCAGTTCCTCGCCCGTCTCCGCGTCCGTCGGCTGCATGCGAATGCGGTTGCCCGTTTCCGGGTTCAGCAGGTTGAAATGAATCTCCTCGCGGTGGGTCAAAACCGGAAAGAGCTTCACCTCGCACGAGACCAGCGAGAGTTTGAGCTGGCCCTGCCAAAGCGGGCGACGTTCGGCCATGGATGCCTCCTAGCGAAGCTTGAGGGTCTTCCGCGCGGCCGCGGAAATGGTCTGCGCGGTGTCGAAGAAACCAGCCCACGGATCGCGCTTCTGACGCGCGACGCGCGCGGGCACCGTCTTCAGGGTGAAGCGGCGCGGATCGAGCGAGGCTGTGACCTCGGACCAGGCCAAGGGCGTCGCCACCGTGGCCTCCGGCCGTGCGCGCGGCGAGAACGGTGCGACGGCGGTGGCGCCGCGACCGTTGCGCAGATAGTCGACAAATACCCGTCCCTTGCGCGCGCGCTTTGATGCGACGGCGACATAGGCTTCGGGGTCGCTATCCTCGAGATGGTCCGCGACAGCCTTGGCGAAGGATTTCAGCTCTGGCCATGCGGCAGCCGGCTTCAGGGGCACGACGACATGAAGCCCCTTCCCGCCGGTGGTCTTGCAGAAACTTTCCAGTCCCAGTTCACCCAGAAGCTTGCGCACCGCGTGCGCGGCCTCGACCACGCGGGCGAATTTCAGCCCTTCATCCGGATCGAGATCGATGACGATCTGATCTGGCTTCTCGATTGTCTTAAGGTGCGAGCCCCACAGATGCGTTTCGAGAACGCTCATCTGTGCCAGGGCGACGAGTCCGTCCGCGTCCTCGACGACCAAGATATCCGCTTTACCGACACGCACGGTCTTGATCGGCTTGGGGAAGCCCGGGGAAGCGTGCTTCTGGAAGAAACACTGGCCTTCAGCACCATCGGGGCAACGCACCAATGCCAGCGGCCGGCCCGCAATGTGCGGCAAGGCCGCGTCCGCCATGGTCCGCCAATAGGCTGCGAGGTCTGCCTTGGTGATCTTCGCGTCGGGCCAAAGGACGCGGTCGGGATGTGTCAGGCGCACCTCGCCTTCATCCGTTTCACGGGCATCGATGATCGTCGGCGTGGGTTTGGTCTTCGTGGTCTTGCTGCGCACCGGGCACTTTGAAGGTTTCTTGGCCACGAGAATCCGCGCTCCCGGACGCCGAACAATGGCGGGCGCGCCCAGATCGGCGTCGCTCTCGGGCGCTTCTCGCACCACCTCTTCGGCCGCCTTGTCGTCGCGCAGGCCAAGGAAGGTGGAATGTCGCAGGATCTTATCAGGCGTCCAGCTTCCGTACTGAATCTCCACAACCATCTTGGGCTTCACCCAACGGATGCCCTTCGGCACCTCACCCGCGTGGAAAACGATGGACGGGCCAGTCTTGACCTCCAGCTTCTCGAGGTCACGGCGCAGCACGGCGAGTGTCTTGCGGTTGAATCCGGTCCCCACGCCGCCCGCATAGTGCAGGGCGCCTTCGCGGTCGTAATAGCCAAGGTGCAAAGCACCCAGCCCTTCCCGGCTGCCTGAGGGTTCGGTGAAGCCGAGGACAACAAACTCCTCTCGGCCCACGCATTTCACCTTGAGCCAGCTTCGGCTCCGGCCCTGTTCGTAACGCGCATCCGCCTGTTTGCAGATGATGCCTTCCAGATGCATGGCGCAGGCCTTGGCGCGCATGGGCTCGGCCGAGCCTTCGATATGGTCGCTGAAGCGCAACGCGCCGCCGTCGTGGCCTTGCAGCAGCGCCTTCAGCGCATCCTTGCGGTCGATCAGCCGGCAGCGTTGAAGATCGTGCCCGTCGAGATACGGCAGGTCGAACAGGTAATAGAACAGCCGGTCGCTGCGACCGTCGGACAGGTCGCTCTTCAATTGACCGAAATTGGAGCGGCCCTGCGCATCGAGTGAGACCACTTCTCCGTCGAGATAAGCCTCATGCAGACCCAGCCCTTCGAGCGCAGGAATGAGGTGCGGCAGTTTGGGCGTCCAATCGAGGCCGTTGCGGCTCCAGATGGTCACTTTGCCGCGTTCGATCCGCGCCAGCATGCGATAGCCGTCGAACTTGATCTCGCTGAGCCACTCCTTCCCCTCCGGCACGTCTTCCGAGAGGGTCGCAAGCTGCGGCGCCAGCGTGCGCGGGAGTTTCGCGCGGCGGCTGCCCGCTATTGCGCCGGGGTTGAGCCGTATGGCCGCCGCTGCTGGCTTGCGCTTCACCTTTCCGAGCGATTTCTTCTTGAGGGTCTC
>CAYZFH010000291.1:0-3933 GCA_964477375.1 uncultured Rhizobiaceae bacterium
CGATCATCTTGTCGAACACTTTCTTGTGCGCGAAAAGCCGCGAACCGGCGGTGCACACCTGGCCCGAATTCGCGAAGATGGCCTGCGTCGCCCCCGGAATCGCGACGGACATATCGGCGTCCGGGAAGACGATGACCGGCGATTTTCCGCCCAATTCGAGCGACACCTTCTTCAGGTTTCCAGCCGCGGCATGGACGATGATGCGGCCGACCTCGCTGGAGCCCGTGAAACCGACCTTGTCGATGTCGGGATGGGCCGCGATCGCGGCGCCCGCCGTCGCACCAAACCCCGTGACGATGTTGACGACACCGTCCGGGATGCCGGCTTCCTGAATCAATTCGCCCAGACGCAGAGCCGTCAGCGGCGTTTGCTCGGCCGGCTTCAACACAACGGTGCAACCCGTGGCGAGCGCGGGCGCAAGCTTCCACGTCGCCATGGCCAGAGGCCCGTTCCACGGAATGATCTGACCGACCACGCCGACCGGCTCGCGCACGGTAAACGAATGAAATTGTCCGGGCGTTGAGATGCTGAGGGTCTCGCCGGTGATCTTGGTCGCCCACCCGGCCATGTAGCGGAACAGGTCGGCGCAACCGGGGACGTCGCGGTCGCGCGCGGTCGCGAACGGCTTGCCGTTGTTCAGGGCTTCGAGGACACCCAACTCTTCCGCGTTCTGTTCGAGGAGATCGGCCAAGCGCCAGATCAGCTTGCCGCGCTCGTTCGGCGTCATCATCCGCCATGCCTTGCCTTCGAAGGCCCGGCGTGCGGCCTGAACCGCGAGATCGACGTCGACCGCGTCTCCCTCGGCGACCTTCGCGATGACCCGCCCGGTGCCGGGGTCGAAGGTCTCAAACGTCTTCCCTGACCGCGCGGGCACCCATTTCCCGTCGATCAGGAGCTTGTGCTCCCGGGCCAGGAACTCAGCGGTGCGCGGGCCGATCTTCGGGTGGATGTAGGGCGCGTTCATGGGCGGCTCCGCCTTTTCCTGTGGCTCTGTCGAGAGCAAATGTAAGCCATCGATTTCGGGATATCCAATGCGCGGCACGGCCTCGGAACGCGTCGCCGAACCCGAAATCAGGCGCCCAGCCAGGTGACCCCGGCTGGGCGCCTATCGATTTCCCAATTTCGCGAGACGCCTAGGGTCCGCTAACGAACGTCGTCGTGAGCGTGCCCTTCAAGCAGACCGCATTGGGCTGATACGAACTCTCCGGCGGATCGAACATCGGATAAAAATAGGCGCTGACGCCGTTTTTGCATCCTGGCGTGCCGGTGGCGCACTTGGCGTTCGGATTACCGCAGTTGCTGGGATATTTCTCCGGACCGTATTTTGTGCTGACCGGCCCTTTGCAGATGTAGACCGGCATATTCGGATTGCCCTTACAGGCCATAGCCACGGGCAGGTTGTATGACGCTCCGCCAGTTCCCTCGCACCGGTTCTTCTTCCAGAGCTCGTCGGTGCAATTCGATGGGAAGATACTGATGTCGTACCAAACGCAGTTTCCTTGTCTAAAACAGCCTGGATTACTGGCCGGCTGAAAATTCGTCTCGATCAGGGTCAGGTGATTGTTTTGGCCGTTCATGCAATCGGTCGGTGTCGTGCCGGTGGTCGCGCAGAAGCGGGACGACCCGGCGTTTGGATCGACCGTCGCGTTGCACACGGCCCCCTTCTTGATGGTGGCATAACTCGAAAAGGCCGTGGTCCCCGTGGAGTCACACCCCGCACCCCAGGTGATCGGCCCATTCGAATGCTGTGTATTGTCCAGCGTGAAGTTTAGCTGAATGTCTTCCGAACGATTGTTTGCAAAGACAACCGGGACGCCCTGCGCATATGCGCCAGAGCAGATGATCATCACCCCGATCCCGGAGACCAAAAGCATAAGACGGTGTAACGACGCTCTCATATGTGCCCCCTCAAGTTAGCTCCAAGTTCGTTGCGGTTACTCGTTTAGGCAAACGGCTCCTGAAGATCGACGATAAGAAGCGAGGCCGGCATCTCGCCGGTGCGAAATATACGATCTTGCGGCGCCATCAGCGTATCGCCGGATTTCAGCACCTCACCTTGCACCATGACCATACCGGCCGCGCAATGAACCGCCGCCGGACGCTGCGATGCTTTGGCTTCGTGATTGCCGGCGATGGCGAGGCTGGTTACCGCCGCCATCATGCGCGCGCGATTGAAAATGACGTTGAAAGCGCGCGACGCACCACCGGCCAGCGCGCAGAAGGTCGGCCGATCTCCAGGGAAGTGGGTCGGCACAAGCGGATTGCAGCGGATCGGCGGCAGGTCGCCGATCTTCAGATCGACGGGATTCTTTCCAACCAGCGTGAAGATACGGTTGCATCCGTCGTAGTGGGAGAACTCGGCATCCTCCACCAGCTCCGCGATGCTGATGAGCCAATCGCGCGATCCGTCGCTCGCCGCTCGATTCGCGACATCGCGAGTCACGCCGCGTCCATTGGGCCAGGGCCTCGGCGTCAGGTCGCTGAAGCGGACAATCGACGCCTTGGAATTCACCACGGCAGACACCCCAAAAAAAAACAGATGATCGTCATTGTCTGATTTCCAGCATGCGGTGTCATCGCATCGGTTTCGATATTATGGATAAACAACGGGTGGCATTAGGCCTTCAAACGCAGGTTTTCGGGATCACGGACGGGCTTCTCCAGGACGCGGGCCTTCCGCAGCTCACCAAGAATGGAAATATGAAGCTCCGTGCCGGGAGCGGCGTGATCCCGGCCGACAAAGCCGAAGGCCAGGCTCTTCCTGGTGATGGGCCCGAAGGCGCCGGAGGTGACGGAGCCGGCCCTTCTTCCATGGGCCATGATGATCTCTCCGCCAAGGCAATCCTGGTCGGCGGCGTCGACCTCCAGATACACCAAGGTTGAGCACTCGCCCTTCTGCTGGCGTGCCAGCACGGCGGGGCGGCCGATGAAGTCCTTCTCCATTTTCACGAACTGCATGACGTCGGCGCCAATCGGAGACGTATCGCCGCCCAACTCCTGCCCGCCGCGATAGGCCTTCTCCATACGAAGGGCGTTCATCGCGGCCGATCCGAAGGGCGCGACGCCATGCGGCTTGCCCGCCTCCCACAGCGCCTGCCACAACGCACCCAGCTTCGCTTCCGGCGCATGTAGCTCCCATGCAAGCTCGCCCGTGAAGGAAAGGCGCAGCGCGATGACAGGGATACCGGCCACCTCGATTTCGCGGGCCTTGAGCCAGCCGAACGCGGCGTTGGACAGATCCGCGCTGGTGCAGGCCTGAAGCGTCGCGCGGGACTTTGGCCCCGCGACGGTCAAGACGCCCGTGTCCATGGTCCTGTTGGTCATCCGGACCTTGGCGCCGTTCGGGACGTTCTTCTGCAGCCAATCCCATGCGCGCAATTCCGACGGCCCACCCGTCACGAACCAGAAACGATCCTCGCCCAGGCAGGCGATCGTCGCCTCCCCCTCGATCGTTGCTCTCTCATTGAGGTATGTGGTGAGGCAGGTGCCGCCGGGCTTCACCGGGATGCGGTTGGCGCAGACGCGATCGAGAATGGACCGGGCATCGGGCCCGCTGATCTCGAACTTCGCGAAGGGCGAGAATTCGCCCAAGCCGACGCCCGCGTGAAGCGATTGGGCCTCCGCGTTCACCAGATCGAAGGAAGCGGTTCGCCGCCATCCCTTGGGTTCGCGGCCCTGCCAATCGGCCGGTGCATAGAAACGCGGCCGCTCGCGGCCGGCGATCTCCTCGTACACGGCGCCGAGCGCCGCCGTCTGGCTGTGCGCCCCGGACAATCGTTCGTTGCGGTTCGACCAATGCTGGTCCTGGGGAAACGGAAGGCTGAGGCGGGTCGAATAATCCTCGACGATTCGCTTAACCGCATATTTGCGGTCGACCCAGCCGCCGAACCGGCGGGGATCAAAGCCGCGCATCGATATGTCGGCGGCACCGTG
>CAYZFH010000292.1:0-3920 GCA_964477375.1 uncultured Rhizobiaceae bacterium
ACAGCTTCGCCATGAACTGCGGATGGGTGCGCGACAGGAAGATCTGCGGGCCGCGCGGTTCCTCGCGCACGTCTTCGATATACGCGCGCACACGGTCGCCCTGGCGGAACGTCTCGCGCGGGATCAACTCCTCGCGGCGGACGATGGCCTCGGCGCGTCCCATGTCGACCAGGATGTTGCCGAACTCGATGCGCTTGACCAGGCCGTGAACGATTTCGCCCACGCGGTCGCGGTATTCCATGAACTGGCGCTGGCGCTCGGCCTCGCGCACCTTCTGCACGATGACCTGCTTGGCCGTCTGCGCGGCGACGCGGCCGAAATCGATGGGCGGCAGCGGATCGACGATGAAGCCGCCGATCTCGATCTTCGGATCGAGCTTGCGGCCGGCCTCAAGGGTCAGTTGCGTGGCTTCGTTCTCGATCGTCTCGACGACCTGCCGATAGCGATAGAGCTTGATATCGCCCGACTTGCGGTCGATCTCGGCGCGGATGTCGTGCTCGTGGCCGTACTTGGAACGGCCCGCCTTCTGGATGGCCTGCTCCATCGCGACGACCACTTCCTCGCGGTCGATGCTCTTGTCGCGCGCGACGGCGTCTGCGACCTGGAGAAGCTCAAGACGCTGAATCTGTTCGATGGCTTCGCCTGCCATGGTCTCAGTGTTCCTTCTTGTTCGCGGCCGCGATCAACTCGTCCGTCAGGACCAGCTTCGCCGCCGAAATAAATTCCAAGGGCACCGCCATCTCGCCTTCCGGCATGGCGATGCGCACCTGTTCGCCCGCCAGCCCCAGGATCCGGCCGCGGAAACGGCGCCGTCCTTCGACCGGCTCGCGCAGTTCGACCTTGGCCTCGTGGCCGGCGAACCGCTCATAGTCCCGCGCCCGCACAAGCGGACGGTCGATGCCGGGCGAGCTGACTTCCAGCGTATAGGCGCCCGGAATAGGGTCTTCCACGTCGAGATGGGCCGACAAAGCCCGGCTGATATCGGCGCAATCGTCCACCGACATGGCCTGTCCGTCGCGCCGCTCGGCCATCACCTGCAGCGTTTGCTGGTGCCCGCCCGATAGGCGCACGCGCACGAGATCGTAGCCCATGGGCTCGATCGCCGACGCGACCACCGTCTCGATCCGCACTTCGCTGCTCATATCCTGCCTTCGCCGGGCGACGGTCCCATGACCATGCCCAGAAACAATTAAGGCGGGCGCCGAGGCCCACCCTTCCCGTGGCTTTAATCAGCCAATCTATGATCTGGGGGTGATTGATTAGCCAATAGATATAACGGCTTCCGGCCCAACGGCAAGATGATTCAGGCTCGCGGACGCCGCCGGAATCGCAAAAAGTAAGCTTTTCTGCCGCTTTTTCCGGCCTTTTCCTCATACCGCGTGGCTGGCCAGTCCGCCGGCCGCACGCGCCAGTCTTGTGGGTCTTGGACGGTCCAGGTGAAGGCCGGATGGTCCAAAATATGGGTCAGAATCCAGCCGAGATAAGACTCGTCGTCGGTCGCGACACGGAATTCCGCGCCATCGGCCAGAATCCGGGCCAGGGCGTCGAGGTTGGCCGGATTGACGATACGCCGCTTGTGATGGCGCGCCTTGGGCCAGGGATCGGGGAACAGGAGGAACGCCCGGTCGATCGAGGCATCCGCCAGGGCGGCCAGGAGGGCGCCCGTGTCCTCTGGCCAGACCCGCACATTGCGCAAATCTTGGCGTGCGACCTGGGCCAGAAGGCTGGCAACGCCGTTCACGAACGGCTCGGCGCCCAGAATGCCCACATCCGGATGGGACGCCGCCTGCCAGGCCAGATGCTCGCCGCCGCCGAAGCCGATTTCGAGCCACGCCGCGCGCGGCGCATGCGCGAACAGGCTGCGCGGATCGAGTGTGCCGTCCGCCGGCAAGGCATCGAGAGAGACCGAGGCCAGGCCGCTGTCGAGGGCGGCCTGGCGCGCCGGGCGCAGCTTGCGGCCGCGCCGGCGGCCGTAGCTCCGGATGCGGCGGGTGTCCGCCGCGCTCATGGTCAGCGGGCGTTGAAGGCCGACTTCAGGTCCTTCACCAGATCCAGCTTCTCCCACGAGAAGCCGCCATCCTTCTCCGGATTGCGGCCGAAATGGCCGTAGGAAGCGGTGCGAAGATAGATCGGCTTGTTGAGGCCGAGATGCTCGCGGATGCCGCGCGGCGACAGGTTCATCACCTGGCGCAGCGTGTCGGACAGCTTGTCCTCGTCGACCTGGCCGGTGCCGAACGTGTCGACATAGACCGACAGCGGATGGGACACGCCGATGGCGTAGCTGAGCTGGATCACGCAACGCGAAGCCAGACCCGCGGCCACCACGTTCTTGGCCAGATAGCGCGCGGCATAGGCGGCCGAGCGGTCGACCTTCGTCGGATCCTTGCCGGAGAACGCACCACCGCCGTGCGGAGCTGCACCGCCGTAGGTGTCGACGATGATCTTTCGGCCCGTTAGACCCGCGTCGCCGTCGGGACCGCCGACGACGAACTTGCCGGTGGGGTTCACATAGAAGTGCGCCTTGTCGCACATCCAGCCTTCGGGCAGAACCTTGCGCACATACGGCTCGACGGCTTCACGCACATCTTCCTGCTCGACCTCACGGCCGGCCTTGGGACCCTTGCCGAACTTGGCGGCGTGCTGGGTCGAGACCACGATGGCCGTGGTGCGCACCGGCTTGCCGCGTTCGTACTGCAGGCTGACCTGGCTCTTGGCATCGGGGGCGAAGATCGGCTCCTTGCCCGCGTGGCGCGCATCGGCCATCGCGCGCAGGATGTTTTGGGCGTACTGGATCGGCGCCGGCATCAACTCCGGCGTCTCGTCGCAGGCGTAACCGAACATGATGCCCTGGTCGCCGGCGCCCTCGTCCTTGTTGCCCTTGGCGTCGACGCCCTGGGCGATGTCGGGCGACTGGCCGTGCAGGTAGACGGCCACCTTGGCCTTCTTCCAGTGGAAGCCGCTCTGCTCGTAGCCGATCTGCTTCACCACCTTGCGGGCGATGGCCTCGATCTTTTCCTTCTTCACATGGCCGTTCTTCTCGACCAGCGAGCGCGGTCCGCGCACTTCGCCAGCCACGACGATGCGGTTGGTGGTGACCAGCGTTTCGCAGGCCACGCGCGCTTGGGGATCGGCCGCCAGGAACGCATCGACGACGGCGTCAGAGATGCGATCGCAGACCTTGTCCGGATGGCCCTCGGAGACGGATTCGCTCGTAAAAACGTAGCTGCCCTTGGGCACGGTCGGCTCCTTCAAAGATCGGGGAAACGTGGGTCGCGTGCACGTTCAGCGGAACGATCGGCGCCTAGCGGGGCGAACTTTTCCCAATCCTGGCCGAGCCCGTCAAGAGAATTGGGCCCCAGGGGCGCCCTAACGGCGCCGTGATAAAGCAGGGCTTGCGATCAGGATCAAAGAAACTATCGCGATCACGGGCCAACTGCCCGTCCGGGCGAAGAGCGTGGGCGGCAGCGCTGCGGGCAGGGGCGCGTCCAAGACGCCGCGCTGGCCGAGGCGCAATTGCCCGACAATCCGGCCATAGGGGTCGACCACCGCCGATATGCCGGTGTTGGCAGCGCGCACCAGCGGCAGCCCTTCCTCCACCGCGCGCACCCGGGCGCTGGCGAAATGCTGGTAAGGCCCGGCGCTTTCACCGAACCAGGCGTCATTTGTGACATTTAGAAGCCAGCCGGGCCGCTTGCCGTCCTCGGTCACCGCACCCGGGAAAATGGCCTCGTAGCAAATCAGGGGCGAGACGGGCGGGGCGCCGGGCACATCGAGCGTGCGTGGCCCGGGGCCCGCGGAAAAGTCCGTCATGCCCGGCGTGATCTTGTCGATCGGCAGAAGCCAGCGCAGCGGGACATACTCGCCAAACGGCACCAGATGGAATTTGTCGTAGCTGACGACGATCTCGCCCTTGGGATCGA
>CAYZFH010000293.1:0-3902 GCA_964477375.1 uncultured Rhizobiaceae bacterium
CGGCGGCGGAGACCTCGACCACGTCGTGGCGGCTCGCAAAGACGGCCAGGCTGTCCAACAGATGATAGCCGTCGGCCCGCTTGCCCGTGACGTGGAGGTAGAGGTTGAGCTTGGCCGGCGCCGCGGCGCGGAGCGCCGGGCCGGGAGACGGGGGGCTCACCCTTTGTTGGCCGCCGCGGTCAGGCCGCGATCGAGCTTGACCTTGATGTCGGCGGCGACTTCCGGCGGCGGATCGAAAGTCATGGCGCGGTTCCACTGGAACCCGGCCTCGTCCTTGCGCCCGACGCGCCAGTAGGCGTCGCCGAGATGGTCGTTGATGACCGGATCGGCCGGGCGCAGCTCGACCGCCCGCTCCAGCATCGTCACGGCCTGGTCGTATTCGCCCATGCGATAGTGGAACCAGCCCATGCTGTCGACGATATAGCCGTCGTCGGGGCGCAGCTCGACGGCGCGTTTGATCATGTCGCGCGCGCGCTCCAGGTTCTCGTTCAGGTCGATCCACATATAGGCCAGGTAGTTCAGGATGAAGGGCTGGTCCGGCCGGTATTCGAGCGCGCGCATCAGATCCTTTTCGGCGCGCTTGTATTGCTTGTCGCGCTCCAGCGCCATGCCGCGCGCGTAATAGACGGCCCAATGTTCGGCGCCGGGATTCTTGATCCGCTCGACGGCCTGGTCGTAGGCCGCGACGGCATCCTTGTAGCGTTCCTTCTCGCGGTAAAGATTGCCCAGGCGGAACGGCGCATCAAAGCGATCGGGCCGCTCGGCGGACATTTCCTTCAGCGCGGCCACAGCCTCGTCGAATTTGTCGAGTTCGGCCAGCGTCTTCGCCGCGCGCAGACGCGCCTCCCAATGGAAGGGCGAAGAGGCATCGACCGATTCGTAAAGCGGCCGCACCTGGTCATAGAGCTTCAGCCCTTCCAGGATCTCGGCCACGAAGAACTTGGCCATGTCGAGGTCGGGGCGCACATACAGCGCGAGGCGCCCGAAGATCAGGGCCATGTGCGTCTCGCCCTGCTTGAACAGGCTGTAGCCGATGGCCAGCAGCGTCTCGGCATAGCCGTCGCGCGCGTTGCGCACGAGCTTCGGATACGGCTCGGACGTGCGCAGACGTTCGATCACGGCCTCGACCAGCGGGGAGTCCGGATTGTCGGGCTGGAAGCTGCGGAACACGTCGGCGGCGCCCGCGCGCTCGCCCTGGCGGTCGAGGAAGGACGCCAGCGCCTCCAGCGTGCGGAAGGGCGCGCGCGGCCCGACTTCAGCGGCGGCCAGATAATTCGTGCGCGCGGCCGCCTCGCGGCCGGCAAGATCGTTGATGTAGGCGGCCTGCAGCCGCTCGACCGGACGCAGCGCGGCGGTGGGGCCGAACGGCTTCATGGCCGCCAGCGCCTCGTCGGGGCCTTCGTCGTATTTCGCCCAAGCGATCATGGGCGGGGTGACGTAACCGGCCAAGCCGTCCTTGGGCAACGGCTCGAGCCGCGCCAGCGCCTCGCGCCGCTCGCCGCGCCGCATGGCGTCGGCCGCGAGGATGAGGCTCGCGACCAACATCGGGTCGTCGCGCGACAGGACCGCCTTCGAGTAGGGCACGGCCTCGCCGACGCGGCCGGATGTGCCATAGAGCAGCACCAGGCGGCGCTGAAGCTCCAGATTGTTCGGATCACGGCGCAGCGCGTCGGACATGAAGCTGGCCGCGGTGTCGAGGTCGTTGAGCGTTTCCGCATGCCGCCCGGCCAGGTAAGCGCCGGTCAGCGTGTCCGTGACGGCGATCGATCCCGACCCGCCGCCTTGCACAAACACAGGTGCCGCGCGCAGGCGCGAGGTGGTCTCGATCGCGAGGATGCCGCCGGCCACGCCGAGCACGACACCGAGCAAGACGTAACGCAGAAGCGGACGAAACTTGATCATCTTGGGATCGCTCATGGGCGGCCTAAGTTTACGCGAGGGCGGCAAGCCCGCGCCAGCCGCGGTTCCTTACATATTCGGATAATTCGGACCGCCGCCGCCTTCGGGGGTGCACCAGTCGATGTTCTGGGTCGGGTCCTTGATGTCGCAGGTTTTGCAGTGGACGCAGTTCTGGGCGTTGATCTGCAGCCGCGGGTTCTGGCCGTCGCCGTCGCGCACGATCTCGTAGACGCCGGCCGGGCAATAGCGCTGCTCCGGCGCGTCGTACTCGGCCAGGTTGACGCGGATGGCGACGCTCGGGTCGCGCAGCTTCAGATGCGCGGGCTGGTTCTCTTCGTGGTTCGTGCTCGACAGGAACACCGAGGAGAGGCGGTCGAAGCTGACCACGCCGTCGGGCTTGGGATAGGCGATGGGCTTGGCGTCCTTGGCCTTCTTCAAGCTCTTGTTGTCGGGCTTGTGGTGGAAGGTCCAGGGCGCCTTGCCGCGGAACAGATAGGTGTCGAGCGCGGAATAGATCAGGCCCGCCCACATGCCCTTATGGAACGCCGGGCGCACGTTGCGCACGCGGTACAGCTCGTCCCAGATCCACGACTTCTTGATCGCTTCGGGATAGGTCTCGAGCGCCGCATCCTCGCCGCCGGTCGCCGCCTTGAACACGGCCTCGGCGGCCAGCATGCCGGACTTCATCGCGTTGTGGCTGCCCTTGATCTTGGGCACGTTCAAGAAGCCCGCCGTGCAGCCGACCAGCACGCCGCCCGGGAACACGAGCTTCGGGATCGATTGGAAGCCGCCCTCGTTCAAGGCGCGCGCGCCGTAGGAGATGCGCCGCCCGCCCTCGAAGGTGGGGCGGATGGCGGGATGATTCTTGAAGCGCTGGAATTCCTCGAAGGGCGAAAGGAACGGGTTCTCGTAATCGAGGCCGACGACGAAGCCGACCGCCACCTGGTTGTTCTCCAGGTGATAGAGGAACGAGCCGCCGTAGGTGGACGTATCCAAGGGCCAGCCCAGCGTGTGGACGATGCGGCCCTGGTGATGCTTCGCGGGATCGACCTCCCACAATTCCTTGATGCCGATACCGAAGGTCTGGGGATCGGCGCCCTCGCGCAGATTGAACCGCTCGAACAGCGTCTTGGTCAGCGAACCGCGGCAGCCTTCGCCGAAGATCGTGTAACGCGCGCGCAGCTCGATGCCCGGCTGGTAATTCGCCGTTTGCTGGCCGTCCTTGCCGATGCCCATGTCGCCGGTCGCGACGCCTGCGACGCGCCCGTTCTCGTCATAGAGCACTTCGGCGGCGGCGAAGCCGGGATAGATCTCGACGCCGGCCGCTTCCGCCTGCTGGCCGAGCCAGCGGCAGACATTGCCCAGGCTGACGATGTAGTTGCCCTCGTTGTGCATCTGGGGCGGCGTCGGCAGCTTGATTGCGCGCGTCTTGGTCAGGAACAGGAAGCGGTCTTCCTTGGCCGGCGTGTTGAGCGGCGCGCCCTTCTCTTTCCAATCCGGGATCAGCTCGTTGAGCGCGCGCGGCTCCATCACGGCACCGGACAGGATGTGTGCGCCGACCTCGGAGCCTTTCTCCAAGACGCAGACGCTCAGCTCCGCGCCCTTCTCGGCCGCCAGTTGCTTCAGCCGGATCGCGGCGGAAAGCCCGCTGGGGCCCGCGCCCACGATCACGACATCGAATTCCATCGCTTCACGAGTCATCGCATTCGTCCGTTCCATCGCCTTCGTCGACCCGCCGTCCCCGCCGGGCGGGCGGTAACATAGCGCGTCTATGTCCGGGGCACAGCGGCCACCTCACCCCGGCCCTCTCCCCCGCAAGCGGCGGAGAGGGAGAAATAAGGAAAACCTCTCCGCCTTCTTAGGAGAGAGGGTCGGGGTGAGGTGGTTCCAAAATCAGACTCCGCGAGCGGACCTATTCCATCCGGTCGGATCAGGTTCTAGGCTCCGCCGATGCCCGCCCTTTCCGACGCCGAGCTGTTGCGCCACCTGGCCTGGCAAGTCCA
>CAYZFH010000294.1:0-2323 GCA_964477375.1 uncultured Rhizobiaceae bacterium
CCAGTCGAAGGTCAGCGCGAAGCTGCCGTCCCAGCAATGGCTGATCTTCACCTTATCGAAGTCCGGCAGGATGCCCGCGACCTGGGCCTTCACGTCCCGCGCCACGTCCTCGACATTGGCATAGTGAAACAGATGCCGCGCGGTCACCAACAGGCGGTTCTGCTCGTCCACCGTGCGCAAGCCCGTATAGAGCAAGACGGATTCGAGCATCATGCGCCCTCTGGGCGTGATGGCGTCGATGACCTTCTGATCGAGCGGCTCCGTGACAGCCGTCCAGCTATAGATCGGCAAGATCCGGCGGCGGAACTTGCGCAACAGCGGGTCCTGGTCGCCCGTGAGCGCGTTGGTGCACAAGACCAATTCCTTGGCCTGGATCGTGCCGCGCGACGTCTTAATTGTATGGATACCACCGTCTCGGCGGAATCCATCCGCGCGACAGTTGCTCAAGATGCACACGCCCGCGGCCTCCGCCTTCTCGCGCATGCCGCGGAAATACCGGCCCGAGTGAAGCTGGCCCACATCGGCCAGGACGTGCAGGCCGAAGAAAGTGTCGCTGCCGATCTCCGCGTGCTGTTCGGCGCGCGGCACCATGTAACCGTCGGTCGGGATGTATTTCTTCTGCAGCTCCAGATCGCGCGCCATCGATTCATAGGCTTCGGGTGTGTGGGCGCCGTAGAGGCGGCCTGGGCGCCGGACGTTGCAGTCGATCTTCTCGTCACGGATGAAGGCGAAGCAGAACTCCATCCACTCCTTGGCTTCAGTGAAGACGCGGACGGCCGTCTCGGTGCCCATCTGCTCTTGCAGGGTCGAGAATTTCGGCCGGATGGTGCGGCCCGCCGCGCCAAAATTGACCGTGCTGGCATGCTCGCCGGGCCGTCCCTGTTCCAGCAGCACCACGTCGCGGCCCGCGCGCGCGAGGAACAAGCCGATGGACATGCCGGAATAGCCGCCGCCCACGATGACCACGTCCGCCTTGGCCGGAATGGGCGCGGCCTCGCCAACGGCGACCGGCGGCGCGGCCTCCCACCAATAGGAACTCTGTTTGATCATGGAGTGGCTTGCCTCACGTCTTGGGCGGCACGTTCGTCTTGGCGGGATACTTGGCCCAGAACAGGCAGGCCTCCGAGTCCGTTTCCAGGGTGAATGCTGTGTTGGCCGGAATCCAAAGGATGTCACCCGGCTGGCACTCGTGCGTCTTGCCGTCGCTGCGCGAGCGAAACTGACCGTCCAACACGACGATGATCTCGTCGAAATCGATGGTCGACTTCACCACCGTCTTGGTCAGGTTCAGGTAGCCGCACGCCATGCTCTTGCTGGTCGCGTCGGTCACGCAAGGCTGGATCATGGTGGTCGGGTCGTCGCGCCATGCGAAGGCTTTGCCTTCGCCTGCACGGAATTGCTGAATCCCGGCCATCGCTCCCCCTGGATAAAAAGATCAGAATGTGATATAAAAGATCATTATCTAATATCCTGGTCCGCGGACGGATCGGAAGTCAACGGGCGCGGCGATGGTCAGGGCAAAACGGGAAGATAGGGGCAAGAAAAGCTTCGCGTTTGTCGCGTCGTTGGAGAAGGGCATCTCGGTGCTGCGCGCCTTCGCGAGCGTCGATGGGCCGATGCGCCTGATCGATATCGTGGCCGCCACCAATCTCGAGCGCAGCGCGGCACAGCGGCTGGTCTATACGCTCGAAGAGATGGGGCTTTTGACCCAAGACAAGCGCACCAAGCTCTACGCCCTGTCGCCGCGCGTGCTGGAATTCTGCTTCGCCTATTTACGCAACGATCGCTTGGCCAGCGCCGCCCTGCCCTACCTTCTCGAGGCCAATAAGGCGTCCGAAGAGGCTGTTACGCTGGTCGAGCCTTATGACACCGAGGTTTATTACGTCACGCGCGTACCCAGCCGACGCGCGATCGCGATGGACGTGGTGCCGGGTACGTGGTTTCCAGCTTGGTGCATCGCGGCGGGCCGCGCGATCCTCGCTTTTCTGCCCGAAGGGCAAGCGCGCGATATCGTCGAGAGGTCTACGCTTGCGCGCTATACACCCAACACTTTGACGAGCAAGGCGCAGGTCATGGAAGCGCTCACTAAGGCGCGGCAAGACGGCTTTGCCGTGTCGAAGGAAGAATACGGCTATGGCGATATCTCGATCGCAGCGCCGGTGTTCGATGCCGCTGATAACGTGGTCGCGGCGGTCTCCATCTCCGGCCCGACGGATCGCTGGACGCTGACGCAAGCCACGCGCGAACTGGCCCCCCTGGCCAGGGCCGCGGCGTCGCGCATCTCCGAATCGCTGCGCGGCGTATCCAGCCTGGCGCAGCCTGG
>CAYZFH010000294.1:2423-3900 GCA_964477375.1 uncultured Rhizobiaceae bacterium
TCACCCGGCATGGGCGCAGACATCATCGTGGAATCTCTACAACAACTACACCACCACGATCCCGATCCCATTCATCAACCCGATGGGCCCGGCCGCAGGCGACTACGGACAAATCTACCTCAATATGAGCACCGTGGGCTCACGCCCCTTCGTGATGGACACGGGGTCGGTCGGTATCGCAGCGACGCCGGAAAATTTCACGCCCAAAGCAGGCGACATCGCCATGGGTCCGGGATCAATCACCTATAGCAGCAGCGGCATCGTCGAGAACGGCACCTACTATTTGACGAAGGTCGGCATCCAGACCGGCGCAGCTGCGAACACCGTGGCCGCGACAGCGCTGGTCAAAGTGCTGCAGGTCACCAACATCACCTGCCTGCCGGACGACGGGAATCCCAATTACCGTTGCGTCCCGACCAACAGCCCGACAGGCGTGAATTTCATGGGCGTCGGTTTCGACCGCGCCACGACCCAAAGCGACTCCAACGTCAGCAACGCGAACCCCTTCACGAACATCATCTCGTTGGCATCGCAAGCATCGGTCAACACCATGCGAACCGGCTACATGATCACGAACACGGGCGTTACGTTGGGCGTCAGCAGCACCGGCACCCAGAATTCCGCCATCATAAAGCTGACGCCCAATACTTCGAATACGAGCGAGCTGTGGAACGCGGCGCCTGTCACGTTGGTGACCACGGCTACTGCCGGCGGCACCCCGGTCACCACCACCGGCACCGGTACGTTCCTGCCTGACAGCGGCATCTGGTACGCGTACTTGGCCCAAGCTGGGAACAGCGCCCTGACACCGCTTTCGAACGCGCCTAACGGAACAATTGTCAGCGTCTACCTGCCCGGCCAAACCACACCGCAACCCGCGCAATTCTCGTTCACGGTCGGAGCGACCGGTAATCCGATCGCGCCCGACTACGTGACCGTGACCGCCAGCGATACACCGTTCATCAACACCGGCCGCAATTTTTTTCAAGGGTTCAATTACTTCTACGATCAGGAGGGTGGCTATGTCGGCTACCAATATGTCGGCAGCAACCCGGCGCTCGGCTCTTCGATCGTGGGGCTGTCGCTGACCGGCAATGTCGCCCTGCCGGACAGCTTCTATTCGGGCCTGGCCACCTATCTGAGCGGCGGCACGACATTGGTGCAGTCCGGAACGGGCACGATCGCAGGCGATATCAGCGGATCCGGAGGCCTGACGAAATCAGGTTCCGGCACCCTCACCCTTGGCGGCGCCAACACCTTCACCGGCGGCACCACCGTCGCCGCAGGCACGCTGGCCCTGACCGGCAGCATGACCGGCGACGTCACCGTCAATTCCGCCGGCAGCTTCGCAAACAACGGCACCCAGACCGGCACCATTACGAACGGCGGCCGCCTGTCGGGCACGGGCACCACCACGGGAACCGTGACGAACGCGGGCACCTGGGCGCCCGGCAATTCGATCGGCACCCAGAACGTG
>CAYZFH010000295.1:0-3892 GCA_964477375.1 uncultured Rhizobiaceae bacterium
AGCGAGTCGAGGAGGCCGAACGCCTGCAGCAGCCAGATCACCACCGCGATCACGACCACGGCGTTCAGGATGCCCTTAATCTTGCCGTCCATCGGAATGTAGGTGTTGACGAGCCACAGCAGCACGCCGACCACGATCAGAACGATGACAACCGTCAGAAGAGACATGATGATTTCCCGCCTTGGGCTTTTGTTGCCGAACGGGCGCCCATTGGCGCCCGTCCCATCCTTAACGGGGAAGCCGCCCGGCGGTTCCCGGACGGGCCTCCGCCCTGTGGCGGGCGCCGTCGCGGCGATTGAGCGGCTTGCGCCCTTTGGCCTAGATTGCCTGCAGTTCTGAAACCGAGAACGCTTGGCCGGAAATCCAATGCGCCCCGCAATCCCGATCCGCCGCGCGCGCCTGGCCGCCAGTGTCCTGTCTGTCTTCCTGGCCTTTTTCGCGCTTCCGGCTGCCGCCGCGCCGGGCCCGCAGCCCGCCGACGTGCCGCCCGAGAAGCTGACCCTCCCGCTGCCCAAAAAATGGACCGGCGATTTCGACGGCATGCGCCAGCGCCGCGTGGTGCGCGTGCTGGTGCCCTACAGCCGGGCCTATTTCTTCCTCGACCGCGGGGCGGAGCTGGGCATCCTTCACGATATCGGCGCGGCCTTCGAGGATTACCTCAATAAGAAATACCCTTCGAAATCCCTGCGCATGCGCGTGGCCTTTGTGCCGGTGGCGTCCGACCGGCTGATCGAGGCGCTGCTCGACGGCACGGGCGACGTCGCGGCCGGCGGCCTGACCGTGACGGAAGAGCGGCGGACGCTAGTGGATTTCTCCGTGCCCGTCGCCGTCGGCGTGAAGGAGATCGTGGTCGAGGGCAAGGGCGCGCCGCGCGTGGCCTCGCTCGACGACCTGGCCGGCCGCACCGTCACCGTGCGGCGCGATTCCAGCTATTACAGCCATCTGGCCGCGCTCAACGCGCGCTTCCGCGCCGAGGGGCGGCCGGAGATGCGCCTCGTCTCGCCCGGCGGCGAGTTGGACGAGGAGGGCATCCTGGAACTGGCCAACGCGGGTGTCGTCGCGCTCACGGTGGTCGACCGCTACGCGGCCGTCTTCTGGCGCAACGCGCTGACCGAGATCGCCGTGCGCGACGACCTGATCGTCGCATCGGGCAACGACATCGCGCTCGCCGTGCGCAAGGGAAGCCCGCTGCTGCTGGCCGAGCTCAACGGCTTCCTTCCCAACCACCGCTACGGCACGGCGTTCTTCGACACGCTGCTGCGCGAATATCTCAAGACCGGGAAATATGTGACCAACCCGGCCGGTGCGGCGCAGATGGCGCGCTTCAACGCGCTGGTCGCGCTGTTCCGCAAATACGGCGACCAATACGGCTTCGATTACCTGATGCTCTTGGCCCAGGGCTATCAGGAATCCCAGCTCGACCAGGGTGTGCGCAGCCCCACGGGCGCCGTCGGCATCATGCAGCTTCTGCCCGCGACCGCCGCCGCGCCCGAGATCGGCATCACCGGTATCGAACGCGACGCGGACCGCAACATCCACGCGGGCGTGCGCTATCTGCGCTTGCTCGCCGACCGCTATCTGAACGATCCGGGCCTGGACGAGAAGAACAAGACCCTCATGGCCTTCGCGGCCTACAACGCCGGCCCCGGCAACCTGCAACGCTTTCGCGACCTGGCGCAAAAGGCGGGCTACGACCGCAATGTCTGGTTCAACAATGTCGAGATCGCCGCCGCCAAGCTCTCCGGCCGCCAGGTGGTCGACTACGTCTCTAACATCGCCAAGTACTACGTGGCGTACAAGCTGATCGAGGAGCGGGAGAAGGTGGGGAAGGAGTAGGGGTTCCTACGAAGCCTCGAAAACGGCCTTCGCGACAACGCCGTGCCGTTCCCACCCCGCGTCGGGTATGATGGGCGTCCAAGCGGATAGCGTCTCGCACCGGGGAGGGAGCCATGTCGAAGCAGGCGTTGATCGATGTATTCCAGAAGCATGTGGGCGCGGAGCTGGCCGGCGACCTGGACACCACTATGGCGACCATGAGCGCCGATCCCCATCTGCATAACGTGCCGACCATGGTGGGCGGCGTGGGCCAGGACGGCGTGCGCGCCTTCTATCGCGATCATCTGGTGGGCAAGTTCTTTCCGCCCGACGCGACGATGACGCAAGTCTCCCGCACCGTGGACGAGCATCAGCTCGTGGAGGAGTTGGTGATCACCTTCACCCACACCATGGTGATCGACTGGATGCTGCCCGGCATCGCGCCCACGGGGAAAAGGGTCGAGGTCGCCTTTGCCGTCATCGCCGGGTGCAAGGACGGCAAGATCACCCACGAGCATATCTATTGGGATCAGGCCACAGTGCTGGTGCAGCTCGGCCTGATCGATCCCAAGGGCCTGCCCGTCGTCGGCGCCGAAAGCGCGCGCAAGGTGTTGAATCCGAAGCTGCCGGCGCGAACGGGCTGAACCGGCCGGACCGGCGGCTCCAGCGCCTCGATTCCGCCGGAAAAGCGGACACCGGGCGAGTTAACGATTGACGCTTCTCCTTTCACAAATATAACTGCACGCGGAAAATCGAAGAGCTGCGAATGCGCGCCGAAACCGTCGCCCACGTCGAACAGATCAAGCAGTCGCTCGCGCTGCTGAGGAGGTCGCTTTGACCTCGACCAGGCACGGATCCGCCTCGCGGAGCTGAACGCGATGGCCGAATCCTCCGAGTTGTGGAGCGATCCGGCCAAGGCCCAAGGGGTGATGCGCGAGCGCACCCAGTTGCAGGGCAAGATCGGCGATTACGAAACCCTCGAAAACGGCCTGCGCGACAACGCCGAGCTGGTCGAACTGGCCGAGGCCGAGGACGACAAGACCGTCCTGGCCGACGCCGAGGCCGCGCTGGCGAAGCTGGCCGAGCGGGCGCAGAAGCTGGAGCTGGAGGCGCTGCTCTCCGGCGAGGCCGACCGGCTCGATTGCTTCCTCGAAGTCCATGCCGGCGCGGGCGGCACCGAGTCGCAAGACTGGGCCGAGATGCTGACGCGCATGTACGCGCGCTGGGCCGAGGCGCGGGGCTTCGGCGCGGTGTGGCTGGAGGAAAGTGCCGGCGACGGCGCGGGCATCAAGTCGGCCACGCTGCAGATCAGCGGCGCCAACGCCTATGGCTGGCTCAAGACCGAATCGGGCGTGCATCGCCTGGTGCGCATCTCGCCCTACGACTCGGCGGCGCGGCGGCATACCAGCTTCGCCTCCGTTTGGGTCTATCCCGTGGTGGATGACGATTTCGAGGTCGACATCCAGGAGAAGGATCTGCGCGTCGACACCTACCGCTCGTCGGGCGCCGGCGGCCAGCACGTCAACACGACCGACAGCGCGGTGCGCATCACCCACATCCCGACCAACATCGTCGTCCAGTGCCAGAGCGAGCGCAGCCAGCACAAGAACCGCGCCACCGCGATGAAGATGCTGAAGGCCCGCCTGTACGAGGCCGAGCTGCAGCGGCGCGAGGCCGAGTCCCAGATGGTGGAGGCCAACAAGACCGACATCGGCTGGGGCCACCAGATCCGCTCCTACGTCCTGCACCCCTATCAGATGGTGAAGGACCTGCGCACGGGCGTGGAGACGGGCAACAGCCAGGCCGTCCTCGACGGCAAGATCGACATGTTCCTGGAGGCGTCGCTCGCCAGCAAGGTCAAGGGCGGCGACAAGCAGAAGGAATAGGGGCGCCTAAAAAAGAAACCCGGACGCGATCATCGCGGCCAACAGAAGCGCCAGGAATATCGCCACATAGAGAATTTTAGGCATTGCGGTCCACGGACTGGCGCATGGGGCGGCCCGTTCGAGGGCGCGCGCCTACGCTAGCAGCAAGGCCGTGTTTTCTTTGTGATCAGGCTGTGATTCGCGGCTCTTAG
>CAYZFH010000296.1:0-3883 GCA_964477375.1 uncultured Rhizobiaceae bacterium
TTAGCTTCCACGAATGCGCGGCAAATAGCGAGGCCAAGCCCGCTGCCCGGCACATCGCTGGCGTGTTTGGTCCCACGGTAGAACCGGTCGAAAATCCGGTCCAAATCCGACGGATCGATACCGATTCCCTTGTCGATGATGTCGAGGCGCACGTAACCACCCTCGGCCTGGGCGGAAACGCGGATTTCCGCGCCTGCCGTCGAGTATTTGGCCGCGTTTTCCAACAGATTCACCAGCGCTCGGCGCATCAATGACAGGTCCACGGCCACCATGGGCAGGTCGGTGGGCATGTCCACGACCACCTTGCGGGCCGCAAGGCTGCGTTGCGTCTGGCGCAGGGCCGCTGACAGGAGGTCGGCGAGCTCGACCGTCTCCTGCCGGGGCCGGATAGCACCCGCGCGGATGCGTGACAGGTCCAGCACGTCGGCGATCACCGCGTTCAGATGATCGGCTTCCTCGCGAATGGTCGCGATCAGATCGGTCTGAGCGCGGGCGTCCATCTGCGTGCCGCCCATCTGCAGCGCACTGGCGGAACCGATGATGGCGGACAAGGGGGTGCGAAGATCGTGGGAGATCGCGTTGATCAGCGCCTCGCGGAACCGCTCGGCTTCGCCCTCGACGGCGTTGCGTTTGGCTTGTGTCGCCAACCGGCTGGTCACCATCGCGACGACGGAGAACACCACCAAGTCCAAGACGCCTTGAGGATCCGAAACGTTGAAGCTGTAGAGCGGTGGATAGAAGAAGTAAGCCGAGATGATGACGCTCAACAGCGACGCGAACAGCGACGGCAGAAGGCCCCACGAAACGGCGCTGATCAGCACCGCCGACAAAAGCAGGATCGGCACGTGGGGCAGGAAGACCAGACGCTCGGCGACCTCCGCGACCGCGACTGCCGCGGCGACGGTTAGCGCGCTGAGGACATAAGGGCGGATCAGCCCGATCAGGCGGTCCCAGGTGGCCCGCCGGCGTGGCATGTCACGCGCCGAGATGGGCGTGGGCGACGACCTCGACCACGATGCCCGGCACCACCAGCGCCGTGACGATCACGGTCGCGCGATTGGGATAGGGCGCCGCGAAATAGCGCGGCCAGACTTCGTTGAGCGCGGGTCCGTGCTTCGCGTCGGTCAGATAGACGACGCATTGCGTCACGTCGTCCATGCTGCCGCCCGCGGCTTCGACCGTATGCTTCAGGTTGCGCAGCGTCTGGTCCATCTGCGCCACGGCATCGCCCGTCTCGATGCTGCCGTCGGGCTTGATCGGCACCTGCGCCGTGTAGAGCACGCCGCCCGCCATGGTCGCCCATTCCAGGGGGGCCTTGAGCTGGGGCAGGCCGGTCTGGATCGGTTTGCGCTTCATAGGGGCGGCTCCTTGGGGCGGGAAGATGGGGCGCAGCATGCCACCGCGGCCCCCGTGAGAAAATCTAAACGTCTTCTTCAATATTACGAATTTGTCCCTGGCCCGCGCGCGATCCACTTTCTGGCCGTACCTGCTGCATCGCGGCAGGATATCGGGAAAGGAATGGAACGATGGCGGGGATCGAATTCGACCCGAACGGCCGGCTGACGCGGCGTCACCTTCTTCTGGCGGCGGGTGCCTTAGGCGCCACGGCCGCGGCGGGTTCGCTGGGCGGCCGGGTGATGGCGGCGACGGCGGGCGCGGCCGGCGACACCAAGCTCGCCCTGGCCTGGAACGCGACCGCCATCTGCACGGCCTCCGCCCCGGTCGCCAAAGAGCGCGGCATCTTCGCCAAGAACAAGCTCGACGTGGAGTTCGTCAATTTTGGCGGATCGACCGAGCAGCTTCTGGAAGCCATCGCCACGGGCAAGGCCGATGCCGGCATCGGCATGGCGCTGCGCTGGATCAAGCCGCTGGAGCAGGGCTTCGACGTGAAGATCACGGCGGGCGTCCATGGCGGCTGCTTGCGCCTGATCGGCTCGAAGGCGCTCGGCACCACGAGCATCCAATCGCTGCGCGGCAAGACAATCGCCGTCGCCGATATGGGCAGCCCGGGCAAGAATTTCTTCTCCGTCGTCTTGGGCAAAAACGGCATCGACCCGGACAAGGATGTGCAGTGGCGCGTCTATCCGCCGGACCTGCTACCGCTCGCGATCGAAAAGGGCGAGGCCCAGGCGCTGACAGATAATGACCCGCGCACGTGGCTGTTCCTCAAGGACGAACGGCTGGTCGAGATCGCCACCAACCTGTCGGGCGAATACGCCCAGCGCACCTGCTGCGTCTTGGCCGTGCGCGGCAGTCTGATCCGCGAGAATCGCGCCGCGGCCGCCGCGCTGACGCGTTCGGTGCTCGAGGCCGGTCATCTGGTCGCTCAGAACCCGAAGGACGCGGCGACCTTGTTCTCCGAATACGGCGGCAAGGGCTCGGTCGCGGATCTCACGACCATGCTGCAGAGCCACGCGCACCATGCCCAGATCACGGGCGACGAGCTGAAGGGTCAGATCAAGGCCTATGCGGATGAGCTCAAGGTCGTGAACGTGATCAAGCCAAGCACGGACACGACCAAGTTCGCGGACCGCGTCTATGCCAACGTTCTCAGCTGACCTCCACGAGGCCGCGTTCGTGACCAGCGAAACCATCCGGCCGGAGACGGCGTCCTATCTCGCCGGCTCCGCCAGCCCGCCGTCATCGTTTTCGCGTGCCGTTGCGGCGGGGCTTGCCTGGATCGCCGCAGGCGCGCTCGCCTATTTTCTGCCCGAGCAGGGCGACTGGCCTTACACGGCCACCTTCTCCGCCGCGATGGCCGCTATCGGCGCGCTTCTGATCCTGGGCGGCTTGGCGGGCCGCGCGTGGCCGGGCTTGGACGAGCGGCTGCGCAAATCGGCGCCGCGCCTCATTGCCGTGGCCGTACTACTGACGGTGTGGCAGCTCGTTACGGCGAAGTACGAAATCCTGCCCATGCCGTTCTTTCCGCCGCCGCAAGCGATCCTCGAAGTCTTCCTCGACGATTGGCCGAAGTTGGGCGAGAGCATCTGGCATTCGGCTTGGCTCTTGGCCGGTGGCTATGTGCTGGGCGCGGTCGCGGGTTTCCTGACCGGCATCTCCATCGGCTGGTCGCGTACTGCGGCCTACTGGGTTCATCCGGTTTTGCGCTTCGTCGGACCTTTGCCCGCGACGGCGTGGCTGCCCATCGCCTTCTTCGTCTTTCCGTCGAGCTGGAGCGCCAGCACCTTCCTGGTGGCGCTGGCCACCGGCTTCCCCGTCGCGATCCTGACCTGGTCGGGCGTCGCCAGCGTGAACAGCGCCTATTACGACATCGCGCGTACGCTCGGCGCGCGCCCGCGCTTCCTCATCCTGCGCGTGGCCGTACCCGCGGCCATGCCGCATGTCTTCGTCGGCCTGTTCATGGGCATGGGCGCGTCCTTCGCCGTGCTGGTGGTGGCCGAGATGCTGGGCGTGAAGGCCGGCCTCGGCTGGTATCTGCAGTGGGCCCAGGGCTGGGCCGCCTACGCCAACATGTATGCCGCGCTGATCGTCATGGCGCTGTCGGCCTCGGGGTTGATCACGCTCCTGTTCCGCCTGCGCGACCGTCTCTTGGCTTGGCAGAAAGGCTTGGTGCGATGGTAGCCACCGCAGTGTTGCAGCCGGAGAGTGCGGGCGCGTCGCTCGCGATCCGGGGCGTCAGCCACGAATTCGATATCGAGGGCGAGCCGCTGCCCGTTCTCGACGCTATCGATCTGGACGTGGCGCCGGGCGAGTTCGTGGCGCTGTTGGGCCCGAGCGGCTGCGGCAAGTCGACGCTTCTGCGCCTGGTCGCGGGGCTGGAGCCGCCGCGCGCGGGCCGTATCCTGTTCGACGGTACGCCTGTCTTGGGGCCGCACCCGTCCCGCGTGGTCGTGTTCCAGGACCCGACGCTCTATCCGTGGCG
>CAYZFH010000297.1:0-3857 GCA_964477375.1 uncultured Rhizobiaceae bacterium
CAGAATCAAAAGCCCGGGAAGAACGAGGAATTCCACACGCGCGCGTGCGAAACCGGGCGCGCGCGCGGCCTCCACGTTCCTCTCCGGGCCTATCCGATCAGACGGCGATCAATCAGCCCAACCGCCACTGGTTGAACTTCTCGGTCACCTGGTCCTTGTTCTCGCCCCACCATTGCTCGTCGGTCATGACGTATTTGCCCTGCTGCTGCGGGCCGCCCGACAGGATCGCGGCGCGATCCTTGGGGATTTTCTCGTAGGCCTTCTGGACGATCGGCCCGTAGGTATAGGCCATGCCCATGTTGTATTGGCCTTCGGGCGAGACACAGTAGGCCAGAAGCTGCATGGCGCCTTCGCGGTTGGGCGCGCCGCGCGGGATCACCATGCTGGCCCAGCTCATCAGGCTCTGGTTGTACTCGATGTCGATGGGGGCGCCGTTCTTCTTGGCCGATAGCGCACGGCCGTCCGGCACAAGACCCAACACGGCCTGGCCGTCCGTCATGTACTGCTCGCCCTGCGCGTTCGTGTCGTACCAGAGGATGTGATCCTTGATCTTCGCCAGGCTCTTCAACGCACGGTCGACGTCCAACGGAAACAGCTTGTCCATGGGCACGCCGTCGGCCAGCACCGCGGCCTCCAGCGCCGCGCTGCTGGTGCGTTGGCCGAAGGTACGCTTGCCCGGATACTTCTTTACGTCCCACACCTCGGCCCATGTCTTCGGATGGTTTTCCACCGAGAATGCCTTGGTGTTGTAGAACATCACCTTGGACCAGATGACCTGGGGCACCGACACGTCGGTGACCAGGCCCGGCATCTTCATGATGTCGCCGGCGTTGATGATCTTGAAGTCGAGCGGCTCGACCAGATTGTCCTTCTTGCCGATCCACTGGAAATCCGGATTGACCTCGACCACGTCCCACTCGGTCTTGCCGGCTTCCACCATGGCGCGGACCTTGGCGTAGCTGTTGCCGCCCACGGTCACCACTTCGATGCCCGTCTTTTTGGTGAACGGATCGAACCAGGCTTCGCGCATGGCCTTTTCCCAGGACCCGCCCCAGGTCGCGAACACCACGCGCTTCGACGATTGCGCGCGGGCGCCATGGACGAACGGGCCCATGGCCGCCATGGCGCCGCCCATGGCCGCGCCCTTCAGGATCGTGCGGCGCGTGGCGCCGGACGCTTTCGATCGATTGATCTTCGTCATTCGCACCCTCCCCTATTGGGCTCGCACGACGACGCTTCGAAGGAAGCGCGACGCGCTCAGGCCCTCGGGACCAAGGATACGCACGCGTAAGGGGGGCGGGAAAGGCCCGGCAAGCCTAGGAGGATGATCCGCTGGCGTCCGGCGCGGCCTCGCCATGCGGAAGGGCCAGGTAAGCCTCGGACTGCATCTCGATCAGACGCGAAACCGTGCGCTCGAACTCGAACAGCGCATCGCCGCCATCGGGACGGGTGCGATAGAGCTCGGTCGGTTGCGCCGCGGCCGAGGCGATCAGCTTCACCCGCCGGTCGTAGAGCGTGTCGATCAGCGCGACGAAACGCAGCGCCTCGTCCCGCCGCTCCCGGTTCAGCACCGGGATATCCTCGACGATGACGGTGTGAAAGCGATGGGCGACGGCCATGTAGTCGGACGGCCCCAGCGCCTTCGAACAAAGGTCGGCGAAGGTGAAGCGTGCGACGCCGCCGGCGGCCTCGGGCACCGGCACCGTGCGTCCCGTGACCGTGAGCGTCGTGGGCACACCGCGCGTGGCGCCGGAAAGGCTCACGAAGATGCGGTCCAGCACCGCGCGCGATTCGGGACCGGCGGGAACCAGATAGACCGGCGCCCCCGCCAGCTTCTCGAGCCGGAAATCCGTGCGCGCTTCGAGCCGAACCACTTCCAGCCGTTCCTTGAAGAGGTCGATGAAAGGAAGAAACAACTCGCGGTTGATCCCGCCTGCGTAGAGCCTGTCCGGTTCGACATTCGAAGTCGCGACCACGACCACGTTATCCTTGAACAAGGCGCTGAACAGCCGGCCCAGGATCATGGCATCGGCGATATTGTTCACCATGAACTCATCGAAGCAGAGAAGCGCGGCGTCGGCCGCCAGATCGCGCGCCACCGGCCCAATCGGATCGCCGCCGGCCTTCTGCTTGAACTCGTGAATGCGCGCGTGAACGTCGGCCATGAACTCGTTGAAATGGACGCGCCGTTTACGCGTGGCGGGCACCGCTTCGAAGAACAGGTCCATCAGCATCGTCTTGCCGCGACCGACCGGGCCCCAAATGTAAAGCCCGCGAGGCGCGGCTTGCTCGCGCGCACCGAACAGTCGCGCCAGAGTTCCGGGCTTCCGGCCCGCGAGCGATTCGGCCAAAGCATCGAGGCGCGACACGACTTCTTCTTGCGCGAGGTCGGCGCCGATGGCACCCGCGGCGGCCAGCTCGCGGTAGCGGCTCGAAACCGTGGGCGTGCCCGCGCTGCGCCCATCGGCAGGCGCACGAAGGATTGAAGAGGCGGACCAGGGCCGCGGCGGAAAACTCATATCAGTCGGAAGATCGGGTGGGTGCGGACGCTGTTTGCCCCGCCCTAGGGCGGGGGTCAATAGAAGTCGGTCATTTTACCGAGAGATCCACGATGGCGTAGCGGATCGCATCCGGAGGAATGCTGATCTCACCGCGGAACGGTCCGTCCAAGACCGCGAGAAAGGACACCATCAGCCCGACGGCGGTCAGCTTGATTCCGAGAAAAACGAAGCCGTAAGGACGTACGATCAAAAGTCCTGCCAGAACGCAGATGGCGGCGATCAAGGCGCCGATCAACCACCAGAAAATAGACAGCAGCCGCGTTTCCGACGCCGCGATGATGCGGTCGTCGTGGTCCTGTTCCAATTCGTTCACGGCGTCGAACATTCTATCCACGAGGCCGTTGTGGCTTTCCGGCAAAGCGTCGATCGCGACGCGAAGCTGCGCCATCAGGTCATAGACGCGATCGGAGCCATCGGGCGCGCCAGCACGCATCAAGGGCCAATCTTCCTCGACCACGGCCTTGGCATAGTCGGCCAGGATGCGCCGTGATTCGGCCGTACGCTCCGCACCGTAGTGGAGCAGCATCCGGTCCAAATGAACGAGGTTGAAGGCCTCTTCCTTCACCTTGCCGCCCAGTTTCGCCGTGGTCGTGCGCGCCTCGAGCGTGGAGAGCGTCATCATCAACGCGGTCAGCGCGAAGATGCCGATATAGACGATTTGAGCGTAATCGCGGGTCCTCTGATCGATTTCCAATTTCGTGAACCGCAAGACGCGGTTGACCATCAGACCCACCAGCAGGCCCACCGAAACGATGCCTGTGATAAAGACCGCGAAAATCTGCCAATTCCGCGACACAGATAGAAAATGCTCAAGCCACATGCGCCTTGCCCCGCGTTTTCGCCGCCGCCTTCGGGACCGCATTCACCCATATTTCCATGCGATTTCAAAGCACGGGGGTGCTGTCGCCAGGGCCCGCGGCGTGGACTAGACTTTTCCCACGGTTCGGCATCCGGCCACACAAGGAGAGGCATCCATGCTTGCCAACGTGATTTTTGGCGTGCGCGACATGAAGCGCGCGACCTCGTTCTACGACGCGATTTTCACGCCGCTGGGCTACAAGCGCGTCAGCACCGGCGAAAAGTTCACCGGCTACGGCCCGGCCGAGAAGGCCAACTTCTTTATCTGCACGCCGCGCAACGGCCAGCCTGCCAGCGCCGGCAACGGCACCCAGGTGACGGTCTCCGCACCCGACACGGCATCCGTCGACGCGTTCCACAAGGCGGCCTTGGCCTCCGGCGGCTCCTGCGAGGGCGCGCCGGGCTATCGTCCGCCCGAAAAGAAGACGTCCTACGCCG
>CAYZFH010000298.1:0-3841 GCA_964477375.1 uncultured Rhizobiaceae bacterium
AGACGCCCGAACGCTCGCGCTCGGCCGCGAAGGGCGCCAGCTTCTCGGAGGAGAAACTGCGCGCCGTATCGCGGACGAGGGTTTGCTGTTCGGACAGGATCACGCGGGAGTCGCTCAGATGATCTGGAAATGCGCCGACTTGGGCGACTTGGAGTTGATCGGGATGATGTCCTGCGGGCAGGCCGAGAAACAGACGATGGCGTCCATCTCCGCGCGGAAGAGGACGTAGTCGCCCTTCTTCGACACGGTCGGCAGGTTGACGATAGCGCCGTTCTTACCAACGGGCGTGTTCTGCCACAGGTTCAACGGCGACGGCGTTTCGGTGATATGGCAGCCCAGCTCGATCATGGCCTCCCACAGATTGTCGTTGCAGTTGCGGTGATATTCCTTGCAGCCGAGAAGCTGGTAGCGATAGCGGTCGCAAGCAGCCAGCATCGTGTCATGCACGCCGGGCGAGGTGTCCTCGATCCATTTCAGGATCGGCCGGCGCTTGTTGGTCACCAACGCCTCGCCCTTGTGGACGCGGTAGTTCAGCACCGAGACGCGACAATGCTCCATCGACATGAACTCGCGCAGGTCGGTGGCGTTGAACGCCCAGGTATCGACCACCTGCGTGCCGTGCGTGTTGATGACCTTGATCTTCTGACCCTTCTTCACGAAGGCGCCCTTGCCCTGGCGCGCCTTGATCTCGATCAGCTTCCCCTTCGCCATGATCCCCTCCCTGGCTTTTTTGTTCAGATGACTTCGACGTGCGCTTCGGTCGGATTGCCGCTGTTGACCGGTACCATGTCTTGCGGGCAGCACGAGAACGCCACCACCGCATCCATGTCCGCGCGGAACAGGACGTAGTCGTTCTTCTTACTGACGGTGGGCAGATACGCGAAGCCCTTGCCCGCATGGTACTGGGTGTTCTGGTAGAGGTTGAACGGGCACGGCGTCTCGGGCTGCGCAACACCCAGCGCTTTCAGCGCCGCGGCCAGGTTGTCCGTGCAATTGTCGTGATAGCCCTTCGCGCCGAGCTGCTGGTACCGGTAGATGTCGCAAGCCGCGATCAGCGTGTCGTGAACGCCGGGCGAGGTGTCTTCCATCAGGGTGATGATCGGCCGACGCTTGTTGGTGACCATGGAATCGCCGACCACGGGCGTCAGCTTGTCCATGGCGACGTGGCAATGCTCCATGGACATGAATTCCTTGGGATCGTCGGCATTGAATGCCCAATGATCCACGATCTGGTAGCCATGGGTGTTAATCACCTTGTAGTGCTGGCCTTTCTTGACCGCGAGTGCCAAGCCACGACGGGCCGGGACGGTGTGAAGCGCCATTCTCTCCTCCCCTTCTTTATATAAATGTGACGCTAGCGGCGGGCCGGACGGCGCTTGGCCGCCTTGCGCTTCGCGCGCACCAGGGCCGTCGCGTCCATCTCGACCAAAATGCGCGGATCGGCGAAGGCCGAGGTGATCATGGTGTTGGCCGGACGGATGTGACCAAAGCGTTCCCCGATCACACGAGCCACCCGCTCGAAATCCTTCTGGCGGACCATATAGAGACGCAGCCGCACGATGTCCTCGAAGGTGGCGCCGGCCTGCTTCAGGCCCCATTCCATGTTGGCCAGCATCTGCTTGGTCTGGGCCACCACGTCCTTGCTGATGACATGCTTCTTGTAATCGAAGCCCGTGGTGCCCGACAGGAACACCCATTCGCCGTCGCGCACCGCGCGGGAATAGCCCAGCAGCGCCTCGAACTTGGAGCCGGAGGAGATTCTCTTGCGCGCCATATTTTTCTCCCTCGGCCGGTTCAGTTCAGCGTCTCGACGGCCATGGCCGTGGCCTCGCCGCCGCCGATGCAGAGAGCGGCGACCCCACGCTTCTGCCCGCGCGTCTCCAGCGCATTCATCAGCGTGACCAAAATCCGAGCGCCCGAAGCGCCGATGGGATGGCCCAACGCGCAGGCGCCGCCGTTCACGTTGACCTTGTCATGCGGCAGATCCAGCTCGCGCATGGCCGCCATGGCGACGACGGCGAAGGCTTCGTTGATCTCGTAGAGGTCGACCGCGCCCGCATCCCACTTCGTTTTTTCCAGCAGCTTGCGGATGGCGAAGATCGGCGCGGTGGTGAACCAGGCCGGTTCCTGCGCGTGGGTGGCATGACCGCGGATGACGGCGCGCGGCTCGAGGCCGCGCTTCTCGGCCTCGGAAGTGCGCATCAGCACGAGTGAGGCCGCACCGTCGGAGATCGAGCTGGAGTTAGCCGCCGTCACCGTGCCGCCTTCGCGGAAGGCGGGCTTGAGCGTCGGGATCTTGGCAGGGTCGGCGGAGCGCGGCTGTTCGTCCGTGGAAACCGTCACCGTACCCTTGCGGCCTTTCGCTTCAACCGGCGCGATCTCGCGCGCGAAGCTGCCGTCCGCTTGCGCGCGCTTGGCGCGCTCCAGCGAGGCGACCGCGTAATCGTCCTGCTGTTTGCGCGTAAATTGGAAATGCTGGGCCGTATCCTCGGCATAGGTGCCCATCAGGCGGCCCTTGTCGTAGGCGTCTTCCAGCCCGTCGAGGAACATGTGGTCGAGCACGCGCCCGTGGCCCATGCGGTACCCGGCGCGCGCGCGGTCGAGCAGATAGGGCGCGTTGGTCATGCTCTCCATGCCGCCCGCGACCATGACGCGGTTGGTGCCCGCGGCGATCAAATCGTGCGCCAGCATGGCGGCCTTCATGCCGGAGCCGCACATCTTGTTGATGGTGGTGCAGCCGGCGGCATCGGGAATGCCGGCGAAGCGCGAGGCCTGACGCGCGGGCGCCTGGCCCTGCCCGGCCGGCAGCACGCAACCCATGATGACCTCGTCGACCTGGTCCGCCGCGACGCCCGCGCGCTCCAGCGACGCGCGGATGGCGGCGGCGCCCAGATCCGGCGCGCGCAGGGGCGTCAACTCGCCCTGAAAACCGCCCATGGGCGTGCGCACGCCGTCGACAATGACAATGGGATCGGATGCCATGGCTCAACCTTACCGTTGCGGATGACGGCGGGACAACCGGCGCCTAGGAGGTCTGTTCGAACAGTTCGCGGCCGATCAGCCAGCGGCGGATTTCGCTGGTGCCCGCGCCGATCTCATACAGCTTGGCGTCGCGCAGCAGGCGGCCGGTGGGCGATTCGTTGACATAGCCCATGCCGCCCAGGCTCTGGATCGCCTCCAGCGCCATCCAGGTTGCCTTCTCGCCGGCATACAGGATGGCGCCCGCGGCATCGGCGCGCGTGGTCTCGCCCCGGTCGCAGGCGCGCGCGACGGCATACACATACGCCTTGGCCGCGTTCATGGTGGTGTACATGTCCGCCAGCTTGCCCTGCATCAGCTGGAACTGGCCGATGGGCTGGCCGAACTGCTTGCGCTCGTGCAGATACGGCACCACCACGTCCATGCAGGCCTGCATGATGCCGAGCGGGCCGGCGGCGAGCACCGCACGCTCGTAGTCAAGGCCGCTCATCAACACCTTGGCGCCCTCGCCCACCTTGCCCAGCACGTTCTCGGCGGGCACCTCGCAATCCTCGAAGATCAGCTCGCAGGTGTTGGAGCCGCGCATGCCGAGCTTGTCCAGCTTCTGCGCCGTGCGGAAACCCTTGAAGCCCTTCTCGATCAGGAACGCGGTGACGCCGCGCGGGCCCGCGTTGGGATCGGTCTTGGCATAGACCACGAGCGTCTCGGCGTCGGGACCATTCGTGATCCACATCTTGTTGCCGTTCAAAACGTAGCGGTCGCCCTTCTTCTCGGCGCGCGTCTTCATGCCGATGACATCCGAGCCGGCGCCGGGCTCGCTCATGGCCAAGGCGCCGACGTGTTCGCCGGAGATGAGCTTCGC
>CAYZFH010000299.1:0-3800 GCA_964477375.1 uncultured Rhizobiaceae bacterium
CATTCCGCAATCTGGATCGCGTTCAGCGCCGCGCCCTTGCGCAGGTTGTCGGAGACGCACCACAGCGCGATGCCGTTCTCGATGGTCGGATCGTCGCGCACGCGGCTGACATAGGTCGCGTCCTCGCCGGCCGCCTCGTAGGGGGTCGCGTAACCGCCCGCCTCGCGCTTGTCGACGACCAGCACGCCGGGCGCCGAACGCAGCGCCTCGTGCACCTCGTCGACCGAGATCGGATTCTCGAACTCGATGTTCACCGCCTCCGAATGCCCGATGAAGACCGGCACGCGCACGCAGGTCGCATGCAGCTTGATCTTCGGATCGAGAATCTTCTTGGTCTCGGCCACCATCTTCCATTCTTCCTTGGTCGAGCCGTCGTCCATGAAGACGTCGATATGCGGGATCACGTTGAACGCGATCTGCTTGGTGAACTGCTCGCGCTTCATGGCGTCGTTCACAAAGATGCCGCGCGTCTGCTCGAACAACTCGTCCATCGCCTCGCGGCCGGCGCCCGAGACCGACTGGTAGGTCGAGACGACCACGCGCTTGATGCGCGCGATGTCGTGCAGCGGCTTCAGCGCCACCACCATCTGGATGGTCGAGCAGTTGGGATTGGCGATGATGTTCTTCTTGGTGTAGCCCGCGACGGCGTGCGGATTCACCTCGGGCACGACCAGCGGCACATCCGGGTCCATGCGGAACTGCGAGGTGTTGTCGATGACGACGCAACCCGCCGCACCGGCCTTCGGCGCGTAGATGGCCGAGACCTTCGCGCCCGGCGAGAACAGGCCGATGTCGGTGCCGCGGAAGTCGTACTTGTCCAGCGCCTGGACGACCAGCTCGTCATCCTCGCCAAAGGACACTTTCTTGCCGGCGGATTCGGCGGAGGCCAGGGCCACGACGTCCGTCACCGGAAACTTTCGCTCGGAGAGCGTTTTCAGCATCTCCTGACCGACTGCTCCAGTGGCGCCGACGACTGCGACCTTATAGGCCATGACACCTCTTCCTTTGTTCCGAATACCCGGGAAATACCGGGATTTCGCGCTTCAATTACGCAGGCTTTGGCGGGTTTTCAAGCGAAGTCCGCCGATTCGAGGCCGATTCCCGGAAGAATCCGCCGGGACTTGCGACTCAGCCGACCAATTTCGCGAGTTCCTTGCGCACGGCCTCGCCCATCTCCGTGGTCGACACCTTCTTCTTGCCCGGCTGCATGATGTCGGCCGTGCGGTAGCCGGCGTCGAGGACATTCGTGCAGGCCTTCTCGACCATCGACGCCTCGGCGTCCTGGTCGAAGGAATAGCGCAGCATCATGGCGAAGGAGAGCAGCGTGGCCAGCGGATTGGCCAGGCCCTTGCCGGCGATGTCGGGCGCCGAGCCGTGGACCGGCTCGTAGAGCGCCTTGCGGCGGCCCTGCTTGTCGGGCGCGCCGAGCGAGGCCGAGGGCAGCATGCCGAGCGAACCCGTCAGCATGGCGGCTTCGTCCGACAGCATGTCGCCGAACAGATTGTCGGTCACGATCACGTCGAACTGGCGCGGGTTGCGCACCAACTGCATGGCCATGTTGTCGGCATACATGTGGGACAGCTCGACATCCTTGTATTCCTGGTCGTGGACCTTCTGGACCTCTTCACGCCACAGGACGCCGGCTTCCATCACGTTGGCCTTCTCGGCCGAGCAGACCTTGTTGTTGCGCTTGCGGGCCAGATCGAACGCCACGCGCGCGACGCGCTGGATCTCGCTGGTCGTATAGACGTGCGTGTTGATGCCCTTGCGCTCGCCGTTCGGCAGCGTCTCGACGCCGCGCGGGGTGCCGAAATACATGCCGCCCGTCAGTTCGCGGATGATCATGATGTCCAAGCCCTTCACGACCTCGGGCTTGAGCGTCGAAGCTTCGACGAGCGCATCGAAGACCAGCGCCGGGCGCAGATTCGCGAACAGCTCCATCTCCTTGCGCAGGCGCAGGAGACCGCGCTCGGGCTTTTGCGCGAAGGGTAGCGAATCCCACTTCGGGCCGCCGACGGCGCCGAGCAGCACCGCATCCACGCCCATGGCGTCGGCCATGGTCTCGTCGGTCAGCGGCGTGCCGTGCTTGTCGATGGCGCTGCCGCCCACCAAGCCTTCGGAGACGTCGAAGGCCACCGTGCGCTTGGCCGCGAGCCAATCGATGACGTTGCGGACCTCGCCCATCACCTCGGGTCCGATCCCGTCGCCGGGCAGCATCAAGAGTTTCCGGTTCGCGGCCATAACGTTCCCCGTCGTGCGTGTTGGTGGTGAAGCGGCGGTCAGACCCGGGCGGCGGTGTGCAGCCAGGGTTGAGCGGATTTCTGCTTGCTCTCGTAGCTGTCGATCTCGGCGCCCTTCTGCATTGTCAGGCCGATATCGTCCAGGCCGTTCAGGAGGCAATGCTTGCGGAACGCATCGACGTCGAACTTGATCTTGCCGCCGTCGGGTCCGGTGATCTCCTGCTTCTCCAGATCGACCGTGACGATGGCGTTGGCGCCGCGCTTGGCGTCGTCCATCAGCAGGTCCACCTGCTCCTTCGGCAGCTTGATCGGCAGCACGCCGTTCTTGAAGCAGTTGTTGAAGAAGATGTCGGCGAACGAGGTCGAGATCACGCAGCGAATGCCGAAGTCGAGCAACGCCCAGGGCGCATGCTCGCGGCTGGAGCCGCAGCCGAAATTGTCGCCCGCGACCAGGATCTGCGCCTTGCGATAGGCCGGCTGGTTCAGGACGAACTCCGGCTTCTCCGACCCGTCCGGATTGTAGCGGACGTCGTTGAAGACGCTCTTGCCGAGACCCGAGCGCTTGATGGTCTTCAGGAAGCGCGCCGGGATGATGCGGTCGGTGTCGATATTGGGCGTCGGCATGGGAGCGGCGACGCCGGTCAGGGTGGTGAATTTCTGCATGGCTCGCCCTCCCTCAGCTCACGAATTCGCGCACGTCGGCAAAGCGACCCTTGATCGCCGCCGCCGCGGCCATGGCCGGGCTCAGCAGATGGGTGCGGCCGCCGGGGCCCTGACGGCCCTCGAAGTTGCGGTTCGAGGTCGAGGCGCAACGCTCGCCGGGCTTCAGCTTGTCGGCATTCATGGCCAGGCACATCGAGCAGCTGGGCTCGCGCCAATCGAAGCCGGCTTCGACCAGGATGCGGTCCAGGCCTTCTTCTTCCGCCTGCTGCTTGACCAGGCCCGAACCCGGCACGACCAGCGCGCGAATGCCGGCCGCGACCTTGCGGCCCTTGGCCACCGCGGCCACGGCACGGATGTCCTCGATGCGGCCGTTGGTGCACGAGCCGATGAAGACCGTGTCGATCTTCACATCCTGCATCGCCATGCCGGCCTTGAGGCCCATGTAAGACAGCTGCCGCTCCATCGACGCGCGCTTGTCGGCGTCTTCGATGGTGGACGGATCGGGCACTTTGCCCGTGATCGGCACCACGTCCTCGGGGCTGGTGCCCCAGGTCAGGACGGGCGGGATCTCTGCCGCGCGCAGGGTGATTTCTTTGTCATAGACCGCGCCGCGATCGGACGGCAGCGTGCGCCAATAAGCGACAGCCTGTTCCCACGCACCGCCCTTGGGCGCCATCGGGCGGCCCTTGATGTATTCGAAGGTCACGTCGTCCGGCGCGATCAGGCCGGCGCGCGCGCCGCCCTCGATCGACATGTTGCAGACGGTCATGCGGCCTTCCATCGAAAGCGCGCGCACGGCCTCGCCCGCGTATTCGATGACGTGGCCGGTACCGCCGGCGGTGCCGATGGTGCCGATGATGGCCAGCACCATGTCCTTGGCGCCGACGCCCGGCGACA
>CAYZFH010000300.1:0-3786 GCA_964477375.1 uncultured Rhizobiaceae bacterium
CGTCCACCGCGGCGTCCGCGCCGGCGGCGGCGGCGTCCGCCTTCGCCGTCTTCGCGAGGCGGGCGTGAGCCTTGATCGGTGCGCCGTTCGGACGACGATGCATCCGCCTCGGTGCTCTCGGTTTCTTCGGCGTCTTCCGCTTCGTCGGCGGACGTATCGGCTTCGTCTTCCTCTTCCGCCAATTCGGCGCGACGCTCGTCCGCGGTGATATCGTGGCGCAGCGGCATCGGCGGCGCGAGCGACGGGTCGCGCTGCTTGGTGACCTCAAGCTTGTAGGCGGGTGCGGTCATATGATCGTCGCCCAGCACGATGATGTGCAGGGCGAAACGCTCCTCGATATCACCCAGCGAGCGCCGGGCGTGGTTGAGGAGATGGAGTGCCACGCGCGTCGGCACCGTGACGGTGATCTCGCCGGCGCGGCGCTTGATAGCCTCTTCCTCGATCGCGCGCAGAACCTGAAGGCCCGTGTTTTCCGTGGAGCGCACGAGGCCCGTCCCCGCGCAGATGGGGCAGCGCTCGGTCGAGGTTTCGACCAGGCTGGCGCGCAGGCGCTGGCGCGACATTTCCAAGAGGCCGAAATGGCTGATGCGACCGATCTGGATGCGCGCGCGGTCGTCCTTCATCGCCTCCTTGAGGCGCCGTTCCACCGCATGGTTGTTGCGGTTCTCTTCCATGTCGATGAAGTCGATGACGATCAAGCCTGCCAGGTCACGCAGGCGAAGCTGACGGGCGACTTCATCGGCGGCCTCCAGATTGGTCTTGTAGGCCGTCTCTTCGATATTGCGCTCGCGCGTGGCGCGCCCCGAGTTCACGTCGATGGCGACCAGCGCTTCGGTCGAGTTGATGACGATCGAGCCGCCGGAGCGAAGCTGGACCACCGGGTTCTGGATGGTCTCGAGCTGCTGCTCCACGTTGTAACGGTGGAACAGGGGCACGGGCTCGTCGTAGAGCCGCACGCGCTTGGCATGGCTCGGCATCATGGCCTTCATGAAGGCCTTGGCCGTCTTGTAACCTTCTTCGCCGGCGACGATCACTTCCTCGACGCCGCGGCCGTACAGATCGCGGACCGCGCGTTTGATGACGTCGGCTTCCTCATAGATCAAGGCAGGCGCGGTCGAGGTCAGGGTGCGTTCGCGAATCTCGTCCCACAGCCGGACCAGATACTCGTAGTCGCGTTTGACTTCGGCCTTGGTGCGTTCCTGGCCTGCGGTGCGCAGGATTAGCGACATGCCCTCGGGCGGGTCCAGGTCGTCCACGATCGCCTTCAGGCGCTTGCGGTCGCTCTGGTTGGTGATCTTGCGCGAAATTCCACCGCCGCGGCCCGTGTTGGGCATCAGCACGCAATAGCGGCCGGGCAGGGACAGATAGGTGGTCAGCGCCGCGCCTTTGTTGCCGCGCTCTTCCTTGGTCACCTGGACCAGGATGATCTGGCGGCGCTTGATGACTTCTTGAATCTTGTAGCGGCGCTGCGCACGGCGGCGGCGGTGGCGGAGATCCTCGCCGATGTCGCTGCCGATCGTGTCGACGGATTCGGGCTTTGCCGCGGGCGCAGCCTGCTCTTCGCCGTCTTGCGGCGGAAGGATTTCGCCGCCCTCGGCGGGCAGTACGGGTTCGGCGTCTTCGGAGGCTTCGACCGCTGGCGCATCGCTGTCGTGCTGCGCGGGCTCTTCCGAAGGATAAGCGCTGGTCGAAATGTCGCTGGCGGAAAGCTCAAGGCTGCCGCCGCGCTCATGCTCGGCCGTGTCGGCCGGCGCTTCCAGGTCTTCGACAGGGGGAGGAGCCGCGCCGCCGATCTCCTCGACGGTCATGTCGGCGGGAACTTCCTCGACCGTGCTGACATCCGAGGCGGGCGCTTCGTCCGTGGACGAATCAGACGAAAACGATTCAGAGCTTTCGGACGCTTCCGATGCGGATACTTCCGAGTCGGCTGCTTCGTCGCGGGAGGATTCGCGCCGCCGCTCTTCGCGGTCGTTCTCCTCGCGCTCTTCGGCGAGAAGCTGTTCGCGGTCTTCGACCGGGATTCGGTAATAGTCCGGATGGATTTCGCTGAAGGCCAGGAAGCCGTGGCGGTTTCCGCCGTAATCGACGAAGGCGGCTTGCAGCGACGGTTCTACCCGCGTGACCTTCGCGAGGTAGATGTTGCCCTTGATGGGCTTCCGGGAAAGAGTTTCGTGGTCGTATTCCTCAATCCGGTTTCCGTCCACGACCAGCACGCGGGTCTCTTCCCGGTGGGTCGCGTCGATCAGGATATTCTTCTTCGACATTGAGCGGGTTCTCCATGAGCCGCCGTGCCGCATCGCGCGAGTGCGAATCGAGCGGCGGGCGGTCGAAGGCGGCGACGGCCGGGCGCGGCATTCCGGCGCGCGAAAGCGCGCTCGGATGGACCACGCCGGAGCGATTCGTCAGGGCCGGCTTCGGTGATTGAATCAACATTCGCGTCCTAAGGGGGACCGTCCTCGGCCGGGAAGCGCCATAAGGCGCTTGCCGCAGCCTGCGCGGGAACCGAGTCTCGTTTCGTTCAAGGGAAACGGCTCACCGCGTGTGTCCACCAAGACAAAATAGAGACAAGGCGGTTGCATCTCAATGGCTGTTTCGACCCTGCCGCCTAAGGACCCCCGGGGCCGCCCGGGACGGGGAAATCGGTTGATCCCGAAAAAAGATAGGTATATCTAGGGGTAAGGTATCGGGAGCCCACAAGATGTGCCGAGTCCATCTTGCGCGCCTGGCGGCCCTGGTCCTTGTCTGGGTCGCGTTGGCTTTGCCGGCGGCTGCAGAGCCGACCGTGGTCGCCGCTCGCCTGGGCCCCAGCCCGGAGCGCACCCGCTTCGTCCTTGAGTTCACCGAGCCCGTGTCCTTCACGGTCCTGACCCTGTCGGACCCGTACCGCATCGTCATCGACCTGCCGGAAGTGACCTGGCAATTGCCGGCCGAGACCGGCACCAAGGGGGCGGGGTTGGTGGCCCGTTACCGCTACGGCCAGTTCGAACCGGGCACCCAGCGCGTGGTCATCGACCTGACCGGACCGGCCAAGGTGCATAACGCCTTCATCGCGGCGCCCGAGGCGGGCCGGATGCACCGGCTGGTCGTCGACCTGGAACCCACCCCGGCCAAATCCTTCGCCGAAGACATTATGACTCGCCAGATCGCGGGCGCGCCGGGCCCAGTCGGCGGTGGCCAACAGGCGCAGGCCGCGCCCCAGCCTCAACCCGCCGCGCCCAACCCGCCGCCGCCGAGCGTGGCCGCCGCAGCCTCGCAGGCCAATCCGCCGCCGGCAGCCGCATCGGGCTTGCGCGCCAATCCGCCGCCGCCCAGCGTGGCCGCCGCAGCATCGCAAGCCAATCCTCCGCCCGCGATGCCACCCGCCGCCACGGCGGAACCGCTCGCGCCCAATCCGCCGCCTGTCATGCCGCAGCAGCAGCAGGCTGCGCCCGAGCCTCCGGCCCCGGAGACAAAGGTCGCGGCCACCCGTCCGCCGCCGTCCGCCGCCGCGCCCCAGGCCAAGGGCAAAAGGCGCGACGACCGCAAAGTCATCGTGATCGACGCGGGCCATGGCGGTGTCGACCCGGGCGCCATCAGCGTCAGCGGCGCTTATGAAAAGGACATCACGCTGCCGATGGCGCTGGCGCTCAAGAAGGCGCTGGAGCAGGACGGGCGTTACAAGGCCATGCTGACGCGCTCGACCGATGTGTTCCTGCGCCTGCGCGAACGCGTCGAGGTGGCGCGCGCGGCGGGCGCCGACCTGTTCATTTCACTGCACGCCGATTCGGTGGGCAGCCCCATCGGCGC
>CAYZFH010000301.1:0-3779 GCA_964477375.1 uncultured Rhizobiaceae bacterium
TGATGTCCAGCTATCACTCTCATCTGCCGGAGGATGTGCGCTACCGGTCGGTCGTCGGCCTCGGCATGAACGAGGTCGAGCTGGCGGAGAATCGCCAACTGACCGGCCATGTCATCCACGACCTGAACAAGACATCCGAGCTTCCCTTCCCTGACGCCACGTTCGACGCGTGCCTGCTGGCCGTTTCGGCCCAGTATCTGATTCGGCCCATCGAAGTCTTCGCCTCGATCCGGCGGGTTCTACGCGCCAACGGCATCTTGATCGTCAGCTATTCGAACCGCCTGTTCCCCACCAAGGCGGTCGAGCTGTGGCAGCGCGTCGGCATGGCGGACCGGGGCCGCCTGGTCTCGATCTATTGCTGGGAGGCCACGGGATTCCGCGACGTTGAAGCGCGCGACATCTCGCCCGCGCCCGGCGCGTCCGATCCGCTGTGGGTGGTGACGGCGCGGCGCGCCGACAGCTAGGCCGGTTTCGCCGGCTCCAGCAACACATCGACACCCACCGCGCCCTTGCCCTTCTCGAGCACGATCAGCGGATTGATCTCGACCGCCGAGAGCGTGCCCATGGAGGACGCGCCGAAGCGCGACAGGGCCGCGATGGCCTCCGCCGCCGCATCGATGTCGTAGGGCCCCTTGCCGCGCACGCCCTTAAGGATCGTGCCAGCGCGCGTGGCATCCAGCATCTTGCGCGCCTCGGCCGCCGTGACCGGCCCGATCTCCACGCGCGCTTCGCGCAGGATCTCGACGAAGGTGCCGCCCAGCCCGACCGCGATGGCGCTGCCGAAGCGCGGGTCGTTGCGCACGCCCACGATCAGCTCGACACCCGGCCCGGCCATCGGCTGGACCACGATCGCCGCGGCCTGCCCCACGTTCGGGACAGATTTGAATTTCTTCGAGAGATCGTCGAAGGCCGCGCCCACGGCATCGGCGTCCTTGAGATTGAGGCGGATCAAATCGAGCTCGGTCTTGTGCGGCAGGTTCGGCGCCGTCGCCTTCAGGACGACGGGGAAGCCCGCGCGCTTGGCGGCCTCGATGGCTTCCGCCCGGGTCGTCACGGCGATGCAGGCGCACATGGGCACGCCCGCCTCGGTCATCAGCTTGAAACGCTCGGGCTCGGAAAGCGCGCTGGCCTTGGCCACCGCCGCGGGCAGCGGCGGTACGGCGGGGCGCGCGCCCGGCGCCTCGTAATTCGTCCACTTCTGCAGCACGCTCAGCGCCGCGCTCATCCCCCGCAGATACGGGAAACCGGCTTCCTTAATCTGATCGAGCATCGGCTTGTAGTAACCACCGCCGGTCATGTTGTTGATCCACACGATCTTGGCTCCGGTCTTGGGCGCCACGACTTTCGCCACCGGCAGCATGTCCTCGACGATGAACGTGTCGGCGCCGCCCAGATGCGGCATGTCGACCGCAAAGGCGACCGCGCCGATCGAGGCGTCGTCCGCCAAGGCCTGCACCATGTCGGTGAAGCGCTGCGCGTCCCAGCCCAGGCCCCAGGCATCAAGCGGATTGCGCGGCGTCGCGAAGACGGGAAATGCCGGCTTGATCTTCGCCAGCGTCTCCGGCGCGTATTGCGGCATGCTGAGGCCGATCTGCGAGCCGATGTCGGCGATCACACCCGCTTGCCCGCCCGAGAAGGTCAGCGGCACCACATGGGGCGTCCGCGGCGGATCGGGATAGAAGGAAAACAGCCGCGCCGCTTCCGCCAGCTCATCCAGGCTGTGCACGCGGACGACACCCAACCGCCGGAAATACGCGTCATACACCTTGTCGTCGCCCGCGAGCGCACCGGTATGCGCGCTGACGGCCGCCATGCCCTGCTCGGTGGCGCCGACCTTCAGCGCGACGATGCGCACGCCACGCCGCGCCGCCTCCAGCGCCGCTTTCGCGAACAGCACCGGATTGCGGATGGTCTCAAGATAAAGCGCGGCCACCTTTACGCGCGGATCGCGCACCAGGTAGTCGAGATACTCGGCCACGCCGCAAACGGCCTCGTTGCCCGCCGTGATGACGTAGGCCAGGCCCAAGTCGAATTCTTCTTGCGCCAATGCGATGGCGACCGAGCCGCTCTGCGTCACGGCGGCAATCGAACCGCGCTTCAGGTTCGGCATGCGCGGCCATGTGGCGATCTGCGTCTCGTCGACCAGATTGACGAAGCCGGTGTTGTTCGGGCCGCAGATGGCGATGCCGTAATCCGCCGCGATCTTCTCGATCACCTTTTGACGCGCGATCCCTTCGGGCCCGCCGTCCGAGAAACCGCTCGCGTTCGTGACCACCGCCTTGATGCCCGCCTTGCCGATCTCTTCCAGCACGGGCGCGACCTGCTCGGCCGGAATGCCGATGAAGACGGCGTCGGGGGTCTCGGGCAGCGCCTTCAGGTCGGGATAGCAGCGCAGGCCCAGCACTTCCTCATAGCGCGGATTGATGGGGTAGATGCCACCCTTGAAACCACCGGTCTTTAGGTTGCGCGTCACGCGCCAACCCGCCGCCGTCTCGCGCGTCGAGGCACCGATGATGGCGACGGATTTCGGCTTGAAGAGCTTCGAAAGATCGGGTGCAGGCATAAATCCCCCATCCCGCGGCCCGCGCGGGTCGTTTTTTGTCAATTGGCCGTCAATCAGGTGCGTAGAACTGCTTGATTTGGTAGCGCGATCATTGACGCTAAATCGGCCCTATGCCAGAGTTTTCAGAAGAAAAATAATAATCCGCGAACATGCACCCACGCGGATGACGGGGAGCCCAACGGCTCAAAAAATGCACGATCATTGCCAGGGAGCGTTTCGCTCCTGCTGGCGCAGTTCGTCTTGATGGAGGGAACCGGACGATGACGAAACCGACCGATAAGCCGATCGAGGCCAACGGCCTGACACGGCGCGAGTTCAACACCACGGTCGCCGCCACTGGCGCCGCCGTCGCGGCCGCGGGCATGATCGCCGGCGCACCGCACCAAGCCGCCGCGCAGGGCACGCCCAAGAAGGGCGGTAAGATCAAGGCCGCCTGGGACTCGACCAGCGCGAAGGACACGATGGACCCGGCAAAGACGCTGAGCCTTTTGGACCTCGGCCGCGCAACCCTGATGTACAACCGCATCGTCGATGTCGGTCCGGACATGAAGCTGCGCCCGGGCCTGGCGACCTCGTGGGAAAGCAACAAGAAGGTCGACGAGTGGGTCTTCAAGATCCGCAAGGGCGTCACCTTCCACAACGGCAAGACGATGACGGCGCAGGACGTGGTCTACACGATCCACCGCGTCCTGAACCCGGACGTCGCCTCGCCCGCCCGCGCGCAGATCGAGGACATCGATCCCGCCACGCTGCGCGCCGAGGACAACGAGACCGTCCGCTTCAAGCTGAAGTCGCCCAACGCCGACATGCCGGGCCTGTTCGCCATCCAGCATCTGAACGTGGTGCCGCTGGGCGCGACCGATTTCATGAAACCGATCGGCACCGGCCCATTCATGTGCAAGTCGTTCGAGCCGGGCGTCAGCGCCACGTTCGTGCGCAACCCGAACTACTGGAAGGGCAACGGCATGCCCTATCTGGACGAGGTCGAGACGATCGGCATTCCCGACCCGACCGCGCGCTTCAACGCGCTGTTGGCCGGCGACATCCAGGCCATGACCAAGGTTGATGCCAGCTTGCTGGCCCGCGCGAAAAGCGCGCCCGGCGTCGATATCATCTCGACCCCCGGCCCGGCCTATGCCAGCTATCCGATGCGCTCGGATGCGCCGCCGTTCGAATCGAACGATGTGCGTCTCGCGCTGAAATACGCCGTCGACCG
>CAYZFH010000302.1:0-3776 GCA_964477375.1 uncultured Rhizobiaceae bacterium
CATGGTCGAACAGGCAGCCGCCGAGGAAGAAGCCCTTCTCGTAGCCCTGCATCTTGAAGTCGCGCCCGTCGACGACCAGCTTAGCGCCTTCCTTCACGCCCTGGTCGACATAACCGCGCACCTTGTCGAGATGCGTCTTCGTGACCAGCGGCCCCATCTCAACCTCGGGATCCGTGCCCGGTCCGATCTTGAGGGCGCGCACGCGCGGGATCAGGCGCTCCATCAAAGCGTCGCCCGCCTTGCCGACCGCAACCGCGACCGAGATCGCCATGCAGCGCTCGCCGGCCGAGCCGTAGCCCGCGCCGATCAGCGCGTCGGTGGCCTGGTCCATGTCCGCATCGGGCATGATGACCATGTGGTTCTTGGCGCCGCCCAACGCCTGCACGCGCTTATTGTGCGCGGCGCCCGTGTGATAGACGTACTCGGCGATCGGCGTCGAGCCGACGAAGCTGACGGCCTGGATGCGCGGGTCGGTCAGGATCGCATCGACCGATTCCTTGTCGCCATGAACGACGTTCAGGACGCCGTCCGGCAGACCGGCTTCCGTGGCCAGTTCCGCGAGGCGCACGCTGCAGCTCGGATCGCGCTCGGACGGTTTCAGGACGAAGGTGTTGCCCGTGGCGATGGCCACCGGGAACATCCACATCGGCACCATGGCCGGGAAGTTGAAGGGCGTGATGCCCGCGCAAACGCCCAGGGGCTGGCGCATCGACCAACTGTCGACGTTGGTGCCGACATTCTCGCTGAACTCGCCCTTGAGCAGATGCGGGATGCCGCAGACGAATTCCACGACCTCGAGGCCGCGGATCACCGAGCCCTTGGCGTCGCTGAGGACCTTGCCGTGCTCGGAGGTAATGATGGCTGCCAGCTCGTCCATATGCTGTTCGATGAGCTGCTTGAACTTGAACATGATGCGGGCGCGCACGAGTGGCGGCGTCGCGGCCCATTTCGGGAAAGCGGCCTCAGCGGCGGCCACCGCCGCGCCGACCTCTTCCTTGGTTGCCAGGCTGACCTTTTTCTCGATCTCGCCGGTCGCCGGGTTGTAGACGTCGCCGTAACGGCCGCTGCGCCCCTTCACGGTCTTGCCGTTGATGAAATGCTCGATGGTATGCATGAAATCCTCCGGGGCGCGTCGAGTGGGCAGGCTGAACGGCGAGCGCCGCTCCGGGGCGCTTATAGCAAATCGGCCCGGGCCGGGGAAACGACCCGAACCGCCATTTTCGGCCAGCAGACATGCCAGGGAAGCAGGGCTTCAATTGACGGCGCGCGAGCCTGCGCATAGGGATACGGAACACGATCCGGGGGACCACGCCATGACACAGATTCCGACCTATGCCGACGTTCAGGATGCCGCCCGGCAACTGAAGGGCATGGCCGTACGCACGCCCCTGGTCGAGGCGCATGTCATGGGTGCGGCGCTCGGCTGCCGCCTGTTCGTGAAGCCCGAAGTGCTGCAGCGTACGGGCTCGTTTAAGTTCCGCGGCGCCTACAACCGGATCAGCCGGCTGAACGAGGCCGAGCGCAAGCGCGGCGTCGTGGCCTATTCCTCCGGCAACCACGCTCAGGGCGTAGCCGCCGCTGCGACGCTCGTGGGCGCGCCGTCCGTCATCGTGATGCCCTCGGATGCCCCGGCCATCAAGGTCGCCAACACCAAGGCGCTGGGCGGCGAGGTCGTGCTGTACGACCGTTTCAAGGAAAACCGCGAGGAGATCGGCCAGCGCATCGCGTCCGAGCGCGGCCTGACCCTGGTGAAGCCCTATGACGATCCGTATGTGATCGCGGGCCAGGGCACGGCCGGACTGGAACTGGTCGAGCAGGCGAAGGAATTGGGCGTGACACCGGACATCGTCGTATCGCCCTGCGGCGGCGGAGGGCTGGTCGCGGGCTGCGCGCTGGCCGTGAAGGAAAACCTGCCGAACGCGCTCGTCTATGGCGCGGAGCCGGCGGGCCTAGACGACACCGCGCGCTCGCTCTCGTTCGGCCAGCGCGTCACCAACAATCCCAAGAACACCACCATCTGCGATGCGCTGATGGCGCCCTCGCCCGGCGAGATCACTTTCGAGGTCAACCGCAAGCTGCTGAAAAGCGCAGTCGCGGTGAGCGACGACGAAGTGTTGTCGGCCATGAAGCGCGCCTTCCTGGACTTGAAGCTGGTGGTCGAGCCGGGCGGCGCGGTTGCGTTGACCGCGGTCCTCACGGGCAAGATCGATGTGAAGGGCAAGACGGTGGTGGTGGTCTGCTCGGGCGGCAACGTCGATCCCGCCATGTTCGAACGCGCGCTCAAGGCCACCTGAGGCCATGCTCCGCCGGTTCTTTTTTGCCGCCGCCCTCGCGCTGGCGGGCGTTTCGGGCGCGCACGCCGACGAGGCGCGCACAGCCAAGTATTTCGATTCCATCGCCGATGCGCCGCCGCTGCGCACCGCCTTCCTGCGCGCCATGCCCAAGGGCGGCGAGCTGCACGTCCATCTCACCGGCGCGATCTACGCCGAGAACTACATCGCCTGGGCCATCGAGGACGGGCAATGCGTCCATCGCGAGAGCCTGTCGATCGCGGCGGCACCCTGCGACCCGGCGCAAGGCACCGAACCAGCCTCCATCCTGGCCACGGACCGGTCCCTGCGGTCCGCGATGATCGACAGCATGTCCATGCGCAACCATTCGGATGCGCGCGATTCGGGCCACGACCATTTCTTCGGCACCTTCGCCAAGTTCAACGTGGCCACGCGCGCGCGACTGGGCGACATGGTCGCGGAGTACGCCAGCCGCCTTGCGGCTGAACGCACATTCTATGTCGAGATCATGACCTCGCCCGGCCAGGGCGACGCGCGCGAACTGGGCGCGCAGCTGGGCTGGACCACCGACTGGAACGATCTGCGCGCGCGGCTGGCGACGCCCGAGATGGACAAGCGAGTCGCCCGGGCGCGCGAGCGCCTGGACGAGGCCGAAGCGCGTAAGCGCGATCTGCTTCATTGCGGCACGCCCCAAGCCAATCCCGGCTGCGACGTGACGGTGCGCTATATCGCCCAAGTGATCCGCGTTTTCCCGCGCGAGCAGGTTTTTGCACAGATCCTCTTCGCCACAATGCTGATGAAGGCCGATACGCGCGTCGTCGGCCTGAACCTTGTGGCACCCGAGGACGACCCGGTCACCTTGCGCGACTACACCGACCAGATGCGCATGATCGGCTTCCTGACCGACACGGGGCGCAGCGCGAACGTGGCGCTCCACGCGGGCGAGGTCGTGATGGGCTTGGTGCCGCCGGAAGACCTGCGCTTCCACATGCGCCAAGCCGTCGAGCTGGCCGGCGCCAAGCGTATCGGCCACGGCACGGGTGTCGCGTGGGAGGACGATTCGACCGGCCTCATGAATGCGATGGCCCAGCGCAAGATCGCCATCGAGATCAACCCGACCAGCAGCGAGCAGATCTTGGGGCTTTCCGGCAAGGACCATCCCTTCCCCGTCTATCGCCGCATGGGCGTACCCATCGTGCTGGGCACCGACGATCCCGGCGTCTCGCGCATCGACCTGAGCCACGAGTATCAGCGCATCGCGCGCGACTACGGGCTCGGCTATCGCGATCTCAAGGGGTTCGCGCGCAACGCGCTGGAATATTCCTTCCTGCCCGGTCAGAGCCTGTGGATCGGCAGCGCGCGCGTCGGACCTTGCGCCGGTGATTCGCCGGGCGGCCAGCCCTCGGCTTCCTGCCGCACCTTCCTGGACGGCAACGAGAAGGCGCGCGAGCAATGGCGCCTGGAAGCCGCCTTCGCGCGCTTCGA
>CAYZFH010000303.1:0-3774 GCA_964477375.1 uncultured Rhizobiaceae bacterium
GGCGGAGGCGGAAATGGGCAAGACCATCACGTTCGAGCGGCCGGATGGCGCGAAAGCCGCCGGCTATCTGGCCGAAGGGAGCAACCCGAAGGCGCCCGGCATCGTCGTCATTCAGGAATGGTGGGGCGTTTCGGGCCAGATCACGGGCATCTGCGACAAACTGGCCGCCGCCGGCTATCGCGCGCTGGCGCCCGATCTCTATGAAGGCGTCGTCGTGCCCTATCACGACTCCAAAGCAGCGGAGCGCGCGATGAATGCGCTCGATTTCCGCAGCTCGACCGACCAGGTGGTGCGCGGCGCGGCGCTGCTCCTGAAGCGCAACGGCGCCAAGGTTGGACTGACCGGCTATTGCCTGGGCGGCATCGTCGCGGCACTCGGCGCCATCCGCATTCCGGAGTTCGCCGCCTCGGTCGGTTTCTACGGCCTGCCCTCGCCGGAACTTGGCGATCCGAAAAAATTGCAGGTGCCGTTCCAGGGCCACTTCGCCCTCACGGACGAATGGTGCACGCCCGCCGCCGTGGACACATTCGAAGCGGGCCTCAAGAACGTGAAGGTGCCGCACGAGATTTACCGCTACGCCGCGCAGCACGGCTTCATGAACGAAGAGCGGCCCCACTTCGATCCCGCCAACGCCAAGTTGGCGTGGGAACGCGCCCTCAAATTCTGGCGGACGCATCTCGGCTAGCGCGATCACCGCTCTGTCACAGAGTCGGCGTCGTCACGCCTTATTTTCGTCGAAAAGCCGTATCTAAACTCCAACGTCGGGCGTTTGCGTCCGCCGGCGCATAAGCTTGCACCGCGTTCATGGGCATTCAAGGAGAACATATGTCCTTCGCCAAACTCGGCGCTTCCATCGTCGCGATCGCCATGCTCGGCGCATGCGCGCAACAGGATACCGGCGGGATCGGCACCAAGACCGCGGTGGGTGCTGCCGGCGGCGCGGCCGGCGGCGGCCTGATCGCGGCGGCGGCCGGCGGCGGCGCACCCGCCATCGCGGCCGGCGTGATCGTGGGTGGCCTGTTGGGCGGCGCGGCCGGCAACATGCTGGACGACCAGGACAAGCGCACCGCGCAGCAGACAGCCCAGAATTCGCTGGAATCCTCGCCCACCGGGCAGGCCAGCACGTGGAAGAATCCGGACAACGGCAACAGCGGCACGGTCACGCCCACGCGCACCTACACCAATGCGCAGGGCCAGAACTGTCGCGAGTTCCAACAGACCATCACCGTCGGCGGCAAGACCGAGCAGGGTTACGGCACGGCCTGCCGCGACGCCAACGGCAACTGGCGGATCGTCAGCTAGCACCAGCCTCCATCGCTCCCGGCCTCGGGCCGGGGGCGCATTTCTCACACCATTTCATAAGGGGCATCGCCATGCTCAGACGCACGATTTTGACCGGGTTTGCCGCCGTCGCGATGATCGCGGCCTTGCCCGTCCATGCCGACACCCCGGACGACGGCGCCAAGCAATTCGTGAAAGGAATTTCCGACCGCGCCCTGACGGCGTTGAAGGACAACGCGCCCAAGACACAGCGCGACGAGACCTTCCGCGCCATCTTGCATGATGGCTTCGCCACGCAGGCGATCGGCGCCTTCTGCCTGGGCGGCTATTGGCAGAAAGCATCGGAGCAACAGCGCGCGGAATACCAGAAGCTGTTCGAAGAGCTGATCGTCCAGTCCTATTCCCAGCGTCTGCGCAGCGTCTATAACGGCCAGGATCTGGTCTTCGGCGCGACCCGGCCCGACGGCAAGACGGGCACCTGGGTCTCCAGCCGCTTCAGCGCGTCCGGCAACGCGCCATCGGACGAGGTGTTGTGGCGCGTCCGCAAGACCGAGGGCGATCAATACAAAGTGGTCGACGTGGTGTTCGCCAATGTCAGCCTGGTGGTGACCCAGCGCGATGACTTCACCAGCATTCTGCAGCGCAACGGCGGCAACATGGACGAGTTCCTGGCCACCCTGCGCGACAAGGTCACGAAGCTGCAGTCGGCGGCGTAACCCGCGCAAACCCCTTGATCCCGCGCGCGCGCCCGCGTTGGATAGGGCGCCCGCGGGGATACGCCCCGTGACGCGCAGATCCGGGGCGTTCCATGAATGGCGGTGCAGCCCGTAAGGTGACGGTGATCGGCGCCGGTATCGTCGGCTTGGCCACGGCCGTTTCGCTCCGCCGCGACGGGCATGAGGTCACGGTCATCGACCGCCTGCCGCCCGGCGAGGCCTGTTCGTTCGGCAACTCGGGCGCCATGCCGCGCAACCATGCGATGCCCATGTCGACGCCGGGCATCCTGCGCAAGGTGCCGGGCTATCTGCTCGACCCGCTCGGCCCCCTGGCCTTCCGCTGGCGCCATCTGCCCGCGCTGGCGCCGTGGCTGGTCACGTTCCTGCGCTCCAGCTCTCCCGCGCGCTTCGACCATATCCTGACGACCCTCACCCGCCTGATGCAGCAGAGCCACGCCGATTGGAGCGCGCTGCTGAAGGACGCCGGCATGACCGACCGGGTGCGGGAGAACGGCGCCCTGTCGATCTACCGCAGCGCCGAGGCGCGCGAGGCAGCCTGGCCTCTGTGGCAGATGCTGATCGAGCGTGGTGCGAAGGTCGAACGGCTGGACGAAGCCGCGCTGCGCGCGATCGAGCCCGGCCTGCCCGAAGGCTACTCCTGCGCCGTGCTGGAGCATGACTACCGGCACGCGACCGATTCCCACCGCATCCCGACGGGACTTGCCGAGTACTTCCAACGCCTGGGCGGCGTGATCCGGCGCGAAACGGTGAGTGAGATCGAGATGGGCGCGAACGGTCCGCGCGCCGTGCGCACGAACCAAGGCGAACATCCGCTCGACCTTCTGGTCTTGGCCGCGGGCGCCTGGTCGGGCCCGTTCGCGGCGCGGCTCGGCCACCGTGTGCCGCTGGAAGCCGCGCGCGGCTATCACGTCACCTTTCTCGATCCCGGCATCACGCCGACACGGCACGTCCTGTTCGTGACGGACATGCGCCTGTCGCTGACGCCGATGGAACGTGGCCTGCGCGTCGGCGGCAATGTGGAGTTCGCAGGGCTCGGCACGCCGCCCGATTTCCGCCGGCCCGCGCGCCAGATCGAGAATGTGCGCCGCCTCTTCCCCCACATGCGCGCGGAGCCGCACACGAAATGGTCAGGCGACCGGCCGATGATGCCGGATTCCCTGCCCGTGATCGGGCGCAGCCCCGTTCACCGCAACGTGCTGTACGCTTTCGGACACGGGCAATACGGATTGGCCCTGGCGGCCGCGACGGGGCGGCTTGTGGCCGAGGTGGCAGCAGGGCGTCCGACCGCCGTGGATCTTTCGCCGTTCCGGATCGACCGCTTCTGATCAGGTGAAGCGGTAGCCGCCGTCGATATCGAGAGTGGTGCCGGTGGCGAAGCCGTTCTCCATCAGGAACAGCATGCCTTCCGCGATCTCCTGCGCCTCGCCCAGGCGCTTCACCGGCTGGGCCTGCGCGATCTTGTCCCACATGGCGCGGCGCTCCGGTGGAATGTGATCCGTGCCCGGCGTCTGGATGAAGCCCGGCGCGATCACGTTGACGCGGATGGGCGAGAGCTCGATGGCCAGGATGCGCGCCAGCGATTCGATGGCGCCCGCGGCAGCGCAACTGGCGGAATAGCGCGGGATCGTCTTGCGCGGCTGGCTCGACGACATGAAGACGATTGAGCCTTCCTTGCTCATGTGCGGCGCGCCGTAGCGCGCAGCCCAGCACTGGCTCCAGAAGCGGTTGCGGAACACGGTGTCGAAGGTGGCCGGCT
>CAYZFH010000304.1:0-3759 GCA_964477375.1 uncultured Rhizobiaceae bacterium
GCCCAGTCGCTGCTGGCGGGTGACGAGGTGTTCGTGCTGGGCGGCGATTACAACGTGATTCCCTGGGATATCGACGCGCGCAATCCCGCCGCTTGGGTCAACGATGCGCTGGCCCAGCCGGAATCGCGTAGCCATTTCCGCGGACTTCTTTATCTCGGCCTGACCGATGCGTTCCGCGCGCTGCATCCCGAGGGTGGCCATTACAGCTTCTGGGATTATCAGGGCGGCGCCTGGCCGCGTGACGACGGCATTCGCATCGACCACCTGCTCCTCTCACCCCAGGCCGCCGACAAGCTGAGCGCGGCCGGGATCGACCGCGATCCACGCAGCAAGGAGAAAGCATCGGACCACACGCCCGTGTGGTGCGAGCTGGCCCTGTAGCCGTGGCCGCCAGCTACGAAGGCGGCTGCCTCTGCGGCGCGGTGCGGTTCAGCGCCCAAGGCGAGCCACGTTTCGTGGCCCATTGCCACTGCCAAAGCTGCCGCCGCCAAGTCGGCGGCGTGATCTCGACCTTCGCGGGCTACGCCACGAAGGATGTGGAATGGATCAAGGGAAGTCCTACCGCGTACGCCTCCTCGCCCGGCGTCGCGCGCAGCTTCTGCAAGAATTGCGGCACGCCGCTGGCCTATGAAAGCGACAAGCGTCCGGGCGACATCGACCTGTTCCTGGGCGCCTTCGATATGCCGGAGAAATTGCCGGCTACGCTCCATGTCTGGACCGGCGAACGCGTCGCGTGGTTTCACGCCGACGAGTCCCTGCCCCGCTATCCGCGCACGCCGCGCGATTCCAAGCGGGAGAATTAGCATGGACCAGGCGCTCGTAATTTTCGGCGCGGCCTTCATCTGGTTCCTTGCCGTCATCAGCCCGGGTCCGAATTTCCTGATCGTGTCGCAGCTTTCGGTCGCGCGCTCGCGATCGGCGGGCATGGGTGCCACCGTCGGCGTCTCGACGGGCGCTTTGACATACGCCTCCCTCACCCTCTTCGGCCTTAGCATCGTGCTGAACCAGATGGCCTGGCTGCACGATCCGATCCGCATCGCGGGCGGGGCCTATCTGATCTATCTCGGGATCAAATCCTGGCTGGGCGCGCGCAAGCCGCCACCGACACGGGATTTCACCGATGCGGCGCCCGGGCATTTCGCGCACGGACTGCGCGTCGGGCTTTTGACCCAGTTCACCAATCCCAAATCCATCGCCTTCTGCGTCGGCTTGTTCGCCGCTGCCGTGCCGCCCTCCACTCCATTGTGGGCGAAGCTCTCGATTCTCGCGGCGGGCGCGGTGATCGAGTTCGGCTGGTACACGCTCGTCACCACGGTTCTGTCTTCCGGACGCTCGCGCGCGTTCTATCTTCGCGCAAAGGCCGCGATTGACCGGACCGTGGGCGGCTTGCTGGTTTTGCTGGGCGCACGGCTCTTGCTGGAGGAGAATTAAGCCATGGCCACCAAGGCGAAGAAGAAGCCGGCGAAACCGCGCGCCAAGACCTACACCGGCGGTTGCCTATGCGGCGCGGTGCGGTTCCGCGTGACGGGCGTCCCCTTCTATGTCGCCCACTGCCATTGCTCCATGTGCCGCAAGGCTTCGGGCGCGCCGGTCGTGACCTTCACGCGGTTTCCGCTAGAGGGCTTCGCCTTCACCAAGGGCAAGCCGAAGGAATACGCCTCGTCCAAGCCGAACCGGCGCGGCTTCTGCGCCAAATGCGGCGGGCAGATCTATTTCAAGGCGGGCCGCAAGCCCGACAGTATCGGCCTGAACGTGGGCTGCTTCGACAAGCCGGAGAAGCTGACGCCCACCAGCCATATCTATGCGGACACGATGATTCCCTGGCTTCACATGCGCGACGGCCTGCCGCGCCACAAGGATCACGGATGAAGGATCACACGGGACGTTGCCTGTGCGGCGCCGTTCGCTATGTCGCGCGCGGCACGCCGAAGAGCGTCAGCAACTGCCATTGCAGCCTATGCCGGCGCGCTTCGGGCGGTCCGTTTGTCACCTTCGCCCGCTATGCCAAGGAGCAGGTCGAGTTCACCCAGGGCGCGCCCGCTTGGTACCGTTCGTCCGACAGCGCCGAGCGCGGCTTCTGCCCGGCCTGCGGCGGATCGCTGGCCTATCGCGAGGCCAAGCGTTCCGATTCCATCTGGCTGACCGCCGGCATGATGGATAACCCGCGCGACCTGTCGCCGCAGTACCACATCTTCACGGACTCCATGCTGCCGTGGCTCAAGATCGACGACGACCTGCCCCGCCACGCGGAATGGCCGACCGCGCACGCGTGATATAGCGGCCGATGTATAATTCCTCCGCCCAAAAGTGGAGGAAGCCATGGCCAAGACCCGGACAAAACGCGCGAAGCCCATTGCCGGCGGATGTTTGTGCGGCGCGGTGCGCTACACGGCCAGGGGCAAGCCGGACCATATGGGCCATTGCCATTGCACCATGTGCCGCAAGAGCACCGGCGCGGCCTTCGGCACCTTCGCCGGGTTCCCGTCCGCCGACGTGCACTTCACCAAGGGCAAGCCGAAATACTTTCGCTCGTCAAAGTGGGCAGCGCGCGGCTTCTGCGCCAAATGCGGAAGCACGCTGGTCTATAAGCTGGTCAAGGACGACTCCAAAATCTGGCTCTCCGTCGGCTCCATGGACGATGTGGCCTCCGTGAAGCCTGAGATGCACATCTTCACCGCCGAGATGGCGCCCTGGCTGAAGCTAGCTGACGGGCTGCCGCGCCATAAGGGGATGCCGTAGCCGAGTCATCTCTGGTGTTGTTTCGACTACGAACCAATAACGCGAGATAGGACGAGTGCGGAACGAACCCGTGCTAGAATCCGCTCAGGGTAAGAGGTTTCGTTACTCGAATTTCCAGGGAGGATTTCGATGAGCGCACTGTTGAAGCCCGGTGATCTCCAGAAAATCGCGAACGATATGGAGATGAAGAAGATCAACGAGTACCGCGCCCGCGCGGACAAGGAAAAGCAGCACGCGAAGGAACTGCATGAGGCGTTCGTGTCGCGCGACATCCATCCGGATGTCCGGGATCGCGTCAATAACGCGATTCGCCACGCCGCGGAGCAAGGGGTGAGCGAGCTGCGCGTGATGACCTTCCCCGCCACCTACTGCAACGACGGCGGGCGGCGTATCAACAACTTCGATCCCGATTGGCCGGTTTCCCTCGAAGGCTTCGCCAAGAAGGCCTACGAGTATTACGACAAGGAGCTGCGGCCGCTGGACTATAAACTGTCCGCGCAGGTGTTGAATTATCCAAACGGCATGCTCGGCGATATCGGCATATTTCTGAAGTGGTGACCGAGCTGTCGTTTCAATCCCGGGGAAAGCCATGGCAAAAAAGAAAAAGCAACGCTCGGCGGAGCGCGTTGACGCAGTCCAGACAGAATTTGAGCAAGGCGGACTGAAGACAAAGATCAAGCGCAGCCAGGAGTTTGCTGCCCCGTACCGGGTGGATCGCGGTAAGAAGTTCCGTCTGAAAGATGTCGACCCCGCCGACACCGCCGGGTTGAATGCGGAAGACAAGCCGCGATCGAAGGAAATATTGGCGATCGGCCGCGATGTCTTGTCAGAGCTTCAGGAACGGCTCTATGCCCAGGATCGCTGGGCGCTGCTCCTCATTTTCCAGGCCACCGATGCGGCGGGAAAGGACGGCGCGATCAAACACGTCATGTCGGGTATCAACCCGCAAGGCTGCCAGGTCTATTCCTTCAAGGCGCCGTCGGCCGAAGAACTGGACCACGACTTCCTTTGGCGCTGCAT
>CAYZFH010000305.1:0-3684 GCA_964477375.1 uncultured Rhizobiaceae bacterium
AGCTGGTCATCCTGGGCCAGCACCAGGAAGGCCACTACATGGACGGGCTGAAGAAGCTCGGCATCCACAACGATCCGCCGGCGGTGGCGGCGGCCAAGTATCACTATCTGTCCAACATCATCGGCGGCTGCACGCTGGAATACGCCGAGGAATCGCCGAAGAAGGCATGGATCCGCTACACCTATCCGAATCCCTGGTTCCACGGCAGCGCGTTGCTCGCCGTGCCGGCGTCGGTGCAGCGCACGGTCTTCGCGGCCTGGCATGCAAAGAACGCCGAGAAGATGGGCTGCCCGCGCCTGGGCTATGTCTGCACCAAGGTGTGGCAGGACGGCGAGCCCTATGACGAGGGGTACTTTATCGAATACGACCGCAACATCGGTCCGAACGAGGCCGTCCGCTACGACTCTGTCACCAAGACGCCCGAATTCGACCCCGCCAAGGCACCCCAGCTCGATCCGAAGGAGTGGCCGGAGGAGCGCGTGCTGCGCGCCAAGCGGAAATACGCGGGCGCCTTCGTCCGCACTACGGCGAAGGCGCTGTGGAACGTCTACGGCCTCAGCCAGACCTGCTACATGATCCAGCAGAGCCTGGCGCTTCTCGCCGTCCAGAACCTGGGCGAGATGCGCGAGCGGATGGGCCATACGGGCAACGGCTTCGAGGACGTGGTCGGCTTTCTCGACCACATGCTGCGCGCGCGCGAGGACGACTACACGGTCGAGACGCTCGGCGCCAACCGGCGTGCGATCAGCCTGCGCTCGTACAAGCCGCTGGAAGACGACGCGATCGAGGACCTGCGCCAGGCCTTCTTCGCCTTTCCGTCCATGTGCGTCCGCCTGATGAACGGACGGGTGCGGATGACGCGCCGGATGGAGCTGAACAAGGGCGCCCGCGATCTCGAGGTCTGGGAACTCGAAGACACCGGCCACTGGCTCTACTAGTCCCTTATTGCCGCCAGGAACCCGCTTCCGCCCGCCCGCGTTGTCGCAGCGCGGGACGGATCAGGCCGTCCGCGCCATTCGAAGACGGAGCGGAGCATGGATTGGGACAAGGCGGCTGGAGACTGGACGCAGTTCAAGGGCCTGTTGAAGGAGCAGTGGGGCGACCTGACCGATGACGATCTGACCCGGATCGCCGGCAAGCGGCAGCAACTCGTGGGCTGCCTGCAGGAGCGTTACAAGCTTTCCGAATCGCAGGCGGAAGAGGCGATCGCGGCGTTCGAATCGGGAAACGGCTGAGGCCGGCTTAGGAACCCGTAGCGTCGGCCGACGTTATTCGACGCTGGAACCTAAGGCCGTCGCATCAGGGGAAAACATCATGAAGCCATTGTCGATATTCGGAATTTTGCTGGTCGTCGCCGGGCTTGCGGCGCTCATCATCGGCCAGATCAGCGTGCCCGACCGCGACACCATCGTGAAGGTGGGCGACACGAAGATCGAAGCCGAGACGACGAAAACGATTCAACTGCCCCAGATCGCCGGCCTCGTCGCGGTCGGTGCGGGCGTGGTGATTCTGTTCGTCGGTTACCGCCGCCAATAGGAATCGAAACCGAGTCGCCGAGGACTCCGAACGCGAAAGTATCGTCGGGTCCGAGGCGCGGACTCGTGTCACGCACGCGTCTGCTGCGGGACACTTCCGCCGGGCTGAAAGGCCCGCCGAAAGGTTCTGCTTGCTTTTTCACGCGCGTTGGCGACGAAAAAGCGACGATTTCCACTAGAGACTCTTGTATTTCTTGCGCACCTGTGTTGGCTTTCACCTTGTACGACGGCCGGATTCGCGCCGTTAACCAAGGGAAGGAATCGCAATGGCTGCAAAGAAAGAAAAAGCGCAGGCGACGATTACGATGCGGCACCTCGCCGCGACGATCGCCGACGCTGAAGGTCTGTCGAAGAAGCAGACGGAGAGCGTGCTGGGTGGTCTCGTCGACCTGATCGTGAAGCACCTCAAGAAGGGCGACCGGATTCGCATCGGCGGTCTCGGCATCCTGCAGGTCCGGCATCGCGCCGCCCGCATGGGCCGCAACCCGGCGACCGGCGAGGCCATCAAGATCAAGGCCAGCAAGAAGGTGGCGTTCCGCGCCGCGAAGGATCTCAAGGAAGCCGTCTAAGCTTTCCTTCGGTGGCCCCGGCTGCGCCTTTCAAGGCTTGGCAGTCGGGGCCCCGTTCCTCTCAACCGCGGGCCATGGCCCGCGGTTTTTGTTTGCGGACGGCGGATGACCGCCTAAGCGAAGAACGCAAAGTACACGACGCCTAACGCGACGACGGAGCCGAGAAGCGACAGGCTCAGCACATAGCGCATGCGCCCGGTCGTTTGGCCCGCCCGGGCCTCGGTGGTCGTCAGCTTTTCCTGCATCCTTCTCTCCCCTTTATCCGCGCTTCAGTGCTTCGGCATCTTCTCGCCGGAGAAACTGTCGCGCTTGTCGTCGCCTTCGCTCCGCGAGCCGTGCTTGGGGTCCAATTCCTGGCGGTGGCCGTCGCTTGGATTGCCGGGATTGCGCGGCTTGTGCTGTTTCGCGTTCTCGTCCTTGGTGCGTGGATCGTTCATGTCGGCTCTCCTTCGCCGTACGAAGCCGGAAGCCGGCTTCCCATTGAAAGGACAACCCGCTTCCACCCGACTGGGTCCGTGAAAGCCTATTCCTGTTCTAGGCGGATCTCGGACGTCTCGAGCCGGCGCAACCGCGCCAGGGCGAAATCCCAGTCGATCAACTGACCCAGGAACGCTTTCAGGAAATCCGGCCGCTTGTTCTTATGGTCGAGATAATAGGCGTGCTCCCACACGTCGCAGGTCAGCAACACGCGCTTGCCCTCGGCCATGGGCGTCTCGGCGTTCGAGGTGGTGACGATCTCGAGCTTGCCGCCGTTCTCGATCAGCCAGGCCCAACCGCTGCCGAACTGGGCGGCGGCGTCCGCGGCGAACTTCTCCTTGAATTTATCCAGCCCACCGAAGCTCTTCTCGACCAGCGGCGCCAGCTCCTCGCGCGGCTTGCGCGCTCCGTTTGGCGCCATGGAGCGCCAAAAAACGGTGTGGTTCCATGCCTGGGCCGCGTTGTTGAAGATCTTCTTGTGCTCTTTAGAGCCCGCCGTCTTCTTCACGATGGCTTCCAACTCCATCGATTCGAACGGCGTGCCTTCGATCAGCTTATTGAGGGTATCGACGTAGGTCTTGTGATGCTTGCCATGGTGGGTGCGCAGTGTGTCCTCGGACATCCGTGGCGCCAGGGCGCCGTAGGCGTAGGGCAGCTTGGGAAGTTTGAAAGCCATCGCGGAACTCCAGTCGGCGCCCCCACGCCGGATTAGCGGAACAAAAAATAGATCAGAATCAGAGCAGGGATCGGTATGCCGAGAAGCCACAGCAAAAGGTAACGCACGATTGCTCTCCTTCCGTTACAGGCCGCGCGAGGGCTTAGTGCCCCAGCTTGCTGCCAGACGCGCCTTTTTCCCCTTCCGAAGCGCCGACGGCCTCCATCGCGCGCTTCACGCGGTGAAGCATGCTTTCCTCGCCGCCGCCCATGCCCTCTTCCTCAGCGACCGCCAATAGACGCGCATCCTGTTCCCACTGCACCAGAAGCTTACGCTTCTGCGTCACGGTCAATTTGGGGTCGTCCAAGACATGCTGCGGTGTTTCGAAGCACTTCGCGGGGTTTTGAAGTGCCGCCTCGAAGTCGCTGGACGCTGTCCGGCCCATGTC
>CAYZFH010000306.1:0-3667 GCA_964477375.1 uncultured Rhizobiaceae bacterium
CTGCCACTGGCGCGCATGCTCTTCCAGATGCGCTTGGCCCGCGGGGGAGTGGCCGGCCTTGATCACGCCCTTGCGCACGTCGTCGCACTGGATGCCGTGCTTCGCGATCATTTCGGAGACGAGCGCCGGGCCTTCGCCCAACTTGGCCATTAGCCGTTCGCCGTAATCCGGGCCGATGGTCTTCACCACGTCGTCGGGATCGAGCCAGAGGCCTGCGTTCACCAGGCCCGCATTGCGGCCCGAGCCGCCGAAGCCGATATCCTTGGCTTCCAGCACGACCACCTTCACGCCTTTTTCGGCCAGGTGCAGCGCGGCCGAGCAGCCGGTGAAGCCCGCGCCGATGATGGCCACGTCCACCGTACGATCGCCGTCCAGCGGCACGGTTTTGGGCGCCGGCGCGGCGGAGGCGTACCAGAGCGAATCGTGCATCCTCGGGTGGGTAAACATTGGTATTCCTTAAATGGATGGCGGTGTTTGCTAGCGCACCATCGCAAGCAGCCGCCCGGCGTGCAAGGCCGCCTCGTAGCGGAAGCCGCGCAAGGCGCGAAACCGTGCCCGGCGCGGTGCGCGCAAGGGCAGGGGGAACTCGGAATCCGGCGCACCCAGGATGCGTTCGGCCAGATACTTGCCGACCGTCGTGGCCGAGGTGATGCCGCGGCCGCTATAGCCGTTGGGCACATGGAAGCCCGGAGCCGGTTCGTGGAGGGAGGGCAGGAAATCGTGGCTCAGCCCCAGCATGCCCTCCCATTTGTAGACGATCTTCTGTTCGCCCAGATGCGGGTAGGTCTTGCGGATGCCGGCCTCGGCCCAGCGATGCACGGGTGAGAGCGGCGTATTGATCAAATGGCCCAGGGTCACGGCGATCAGCCGCCCGGCCTGGTCGGTGCGGTAGTATTGGCGCACGATCTGCGTGTCGCCGAAGGCTTCGCCGCCGGGCATGATCGTGGCGCGCAGATTGGCCGACAGAGGCTCGGTCGCCGCCATGTTGGCCCACATGGGCACCATGCAGTCGCGCACGTCCGGCATCAGGTCATCGGAATAGGCGTCGGTCGCCACCACCACGCGCTCGGCGCGGATCGTTCCCTTCGCCGTATCCACCCGCCAGCGCCCGCCTTCCGGCGTGATCGACTCGACCCGGCTGCGCGTGTGCAGAACGGCGCCCTTTTCCTGCGCCGCGCGCGCCAGGCCGCGGACATAGCCCAGCGGCTGGATCGAACCCGCGCGCCGGTCGATGAAGCCGCCCGTATACCGCTTCGTACCGGTGATGGAAGCGATGCGGTCGCCGTCGAGCCATTCGAGAGGCGCGCCGGTGGCGGCGAACTCCTCATAGAAGGCGCGCAGTTCCTTGAAGCCGCGCTTGGTGTTGCCGAGCTCCATCGTACCCTTGCGCACCGCTTCGCATTCGATGCCGTGCCGCGCGATGGTATCGAACACGATGTCCGAGCCTGCGTGGAAGGCGCGGTTCATCCGTTCGCCCAGCTCTTCGCCGACCAGTTTCTTGATCTGGCTCGGGAGGACGCGGAAATGCGGGTTCACCAGCCCCATGCTGCGTCCGCCCGCGCCGGAGCCGACTTCGACGGCCTCGAGCAGCGTGACGTTCACGCCGCGCTCGGCCAGGTGCAGGGCCGTCGAGCTGCCCGTATAGCCCGCGCCGATCACGACCACGTCGGTCTGATGGACGCCTTCCAGCGGCGGTGAAGACGGGGCGGGTGTTGCGGTCGCGGCCCAAAGAGAGGGCGGATGGCCGGTATCGGAATTCATGCGGACATCAACCGCGCACCCGGTCCCACCAGTCCATGAAGTTGTAATAGGCCATGATGAACGGCACGAACCATGGCCTGCCCCAATAATAGGTGCGGCCGGGGAAGGGCCGGCCATCGAACGGGGTCTTGCCTTCCGGCTTGCCCATTACCTTGAGCCCGACCTTGTTGCCCAGGTACGTGCCCATGGGCATCCCGACGCCGCAATAGCCCATGGCGTAATGGACACCTTCGTGGATGCCGATATGCGGCAGTTCGTCGAAGGAGAAGCCCGTCTGACCTTCCCAGCAATGGGTAATCTTGACGTCCTTCAGTTCGGGGAAGACCTCGGTCATGGCGCCATGCAGCACCTTGGCTTTGCCCATGATTCCGCCGTCGTCCGTGCCGCAACGGCCGCCAACGATCATGCGCGTGTCGTCGGGCGAGCGGCGGAACCAGTAGATGTTGATCTTGCTGTCCATCAGCGTGCGTCCGCGCGGAATCAGCCGGTCGAGCGTTTCCTTGGGCAATGGCTCGGTCGCGATCTGGAATAGGCGGATCGGCAGGATGCGGCGTTGGAACCACTTCACCTCCGGCCCCGTGTAGCCGCAGGTGGCGACGATCACGTCCTTCGCGCGCACCGCGCCGCGCGGGGTGGTCACGCTGAAACGGCCGCCGTTCTCGCGGACGATGTTGGTCACCTTGGTGCGGCCATGCACCTCAGCGCCCGACGCCACCGCGCGCTCGAGCAATCCCAAGTGGTACAGGCCCGGATGAACCGCACCGGCGCCGTGCAGAAGGATGCCGCCGTGATAGCGGTCCGAGCCGATCTCTTCGCGCTGCTTCTCCTTCGGCACCATCTCGACGTTCATCTCGATGCCCGCGTCGCGCAGCTTGTCGTAGTCCTTGGTCAGCTTCTTGTAGTGGCTGGGCGTATGCGCGGCGATGAAGCGCGAGGTGTATTTGAAGTGGCAGCGGATCTGCTCTTTCTCGATCAGGTTGACGACATAGTTGTGCGCTTCGACGGCTTGGCTGGCCAAATCCTTGCCCGCATCCTTGCCGTACTTGCGGGAGAGCGGCTCGAACTTGTGCCACAACGTGCGGCCGACATAGCCGGCGTTGCGTGACGATGCGCCATAGCCGGGATCTTCCGCGTCCAGCAGCAGCACGCCGCGGCCTGCGCGCGCGAGGGTCAGCGCCGCCGATGTACCGGTATAGCCCGAGCCCACGATCACCACGTCGGCCTCGGCAGGTAACGGCTTCTCCGCCGTCCGCGGGCGCGGCGCGGCTTCCCACCAGTAGGGATCGGTCTTGAAACCCGGCGCGAAGATATCGGCGGACATGCTTCCCCCTAGGCGGCCTTGCGCGCGGGCACGCCGCGCTTGTCCTTATGACCGTACCATTTGATGACGAGCGGCAAAAACCACGGGTTGCCGGTATAGAAGGGGCGCGTCGGGAAATCGCGGCCATCGAGCGCCGAGGCGCTGTCTGCTGCCCCCAGGATCCGCTGCCCCAGCTTGTGGCCGAGCCAGGTCGCCATCGGGATACCGGTGCCGCAATAGCCCAGCGCGTAGAGCACGCCGTCGCGTTCGCCGACATGGGGCAGCTTGTCGAAGCTGAAGCCCATCTGGCCGGTCCAGCAATAGGCGATGCGCACGTCGCGCATGGTGGGGAAGGTCTCGACCATGGCGCGGTGCATCTCCATGGCCTTGGCCGGATAGTCGCGCACGAACAGGCCGCGCGCCGAGGCGAATTGCAGGCGCGTGCCGTCGGGCGAAGGGCGGGCCGAATACGGGTTGATGCGCGTATCGATCATCGTACGGCCGGTGGGTAGAACGCTGCGCACCCGCTCGGCGCCGATCACCTCGGACACCACCACGCCAGCATGCACGGGAATCAGGCGGCGGCGGAACCAGTCCAGGCCCTTG
>CAYZFH010000307.1:0-3663 GCA_964477375.1 uncultured Rhizobiaceae bacterium
AAACGGCCAACAGGGGGGCCGGGATGAAAACCTTCCATCTTCACCTGGTTTCCGACTCGACCGGCGAGACCGTCGGCAACGTGGCGCGCGCCGCCCTGGTCCAATTCGAAGAGGTGCGAACGATCGAGCATCTCTGGTCGATGGTCCGTACCGAGCGGCAGCTCGACAAGGTGCTGGGCGCGATCGAGGCCGAACCCGGCATCGTCATGTTCACGGTCTTGAACGACCATCTGCGCACGCGCCTGCGTGCGGCGTGCGAGCGTCTCGACGTGCCCTGCATTGCCGTCCTGGATCCCGTGATCCGTACGCTTGCCATGCATTTCGGCATGCAGGGCGGCGCCCGGCCGGGCCGTCAGCATGCGCTCGATTCGGAGTATTTCCACCGCATCGAAGCGATGAACTTCGTGCTGACCCACGATGACGGCCAATCGACCCATGACCTGAACAAGGCCGACGTGGTCTTGGTCGGCGTTTCGCGCACGTCCAAGACGCCGACCTGTATCTATCTGGCCAACCGCGGCATCAAGGCGGCCAACATCCCGCTCGTGCCCGGATTTCCCACGCCGGAGGAACTGCTGAAGGCGGACAGGCCGCTGATCGTCGGCCTGACGAACGATCCGCAGCGTCTGGTTGCCATCCGGCGCAACCGCCTGCGCATGATCGAACACGATGCCGAGACCGAGTATGTGGATTTCGATGCCGTGAAGGCCGAAGTCGAGGCTGCGCGCCGCCTCTGCGCGGAACATGGCTGGCCGGTCATCGACGTGACCCGCCGTTCGATCGAGGAAACGGCGGCGGCCATCATCCAGCTCCATAACGAACGTCTGCGGCAGGTCGGATGAGCGGCCTCATCCTGGCGTCCATCAGCCAATCGCGCCGGACAATGCTGTCCGCTGCGGGCGTCGCCTTTTCGGCGGAAGCGCCGGGCGTCGACGAGGATGCGGTCAAGGACAGTCTCAAGGGCGAAAAGGCGACGCCCGCGGCCATCGCCGAAACGCTGGCCGAACTGAAGGCCCGCAAGATTTCGCTGCGCCACCCGGACGCTTTCGTCATCGGCGCCGACCAGGTGCTGGATTGCGATGGCACCCTTTACGACAAGCCGCCCGATCTGGCCGCCGCGCGCCGGCAGCTTCAGAGCTTGCGGGGCAAGACGCATCGGCTGACGGCCGCGGTCGTGGTCGCGCGCGGCGACGCGCGTCTCTGGCACCATACGCAGGTGGCCACTTTGCAGATGCGCCCCTTCACCGATGCGTTCCTCGACGAATATCTCGCCCGGGTGGGCGAGGCCGCATGCCGTTCCGTCGGTGCGTATCAGCTCGAGGGGCTGGGCGCGCAGCTTTTCTCGCGCATCGAAGGGGACTATTTCACCATCCTCGGGTTGCCGTTGCTGCCGCTCCTCGACTTCCTGCGTGGGCATAGACTGGTCGAAGCATGAAACTCTCGGGCAAGGCCAAGGTCGCGGGTGTGATGGGCTGGCCGGTCGGCCATTCACGCTCGCCCATGCTGCACGGCCATTGGCTGCGCCAATACGGCATCGATGGCGCCTATGTGCCGATGGCGGTTCGGCCCGAAAAGATCGGCGAGGCCTTGGCAGCGCTGCCGGCACTGGGATTCGCCGGCTGCAACCTGACCTTGCCGCATAAGGAAACCGCGCTGCCCCATCTGGCGGAGGTCGACGGCGCGGCGCGGCGCATCGGCGCGGTGAACACCATCATCGTGCGCGCGGATGGAAGCCTGGCCGGATCGAACACGGATGCCTTCGGTTTCCTCGAAAACCTCAAGGCCGGCGCCCCCCATTGGCGGCCGGGCGCCGGTCCCGCTGTCATGATCGGCGCGGGCGGTGCCGCGCGCGCGGTCGGCGTGGCGCTGGTCGACGCGGGTGTGCCGGAGATCCGCATCCTCAACCGCACGCGCGCCCGGGCCGAAACACTGGCCCAGCAACTCGGCGCCAACTGCCGTGCGCTCGATTGGGACGGGCGGGCCAAGGCGCTCGATGGCGCGGCTCTTCTCGTCAACACCGCGAGCCTGGGCATGGCCGGTCAGCCGCCGCTCGACCTGGCGCTCGACGCCTTGCCCAAAAGTGCCGTGGTCAATGACATCGTCTATGTCCCGCTGGAAACGCCGTTGCTCGCCGAAGCGCGCCGGCGCGGTCACGCCGTGGTCGACGGACTCGGGATGCTCTTGCATCAAGGGCGGCCGGGATTTCGGGCCTGGTTCGGTGTCGACCCCGAGGTCACGCGGGCGTTGTGGGACGAATTGGCTGCGGACATCAAAAAATGACGCGCCGTCCCATCCGCCTTGCCCTTACGGGTTCGATCGGAATGGGCAAGTCCACGGCGGCGGCCCAGCTACGCCGTCTGGGCGTGCCCGTCTATGACGCTGACGCCGCGGTTCATGCGCTGTTCGCGAAAGGCGGCGCCGCGGTCGAGCCGGTCGGAAAGGCCTTTCCGGGCGTCGTGGTGAACGGCGCTGTCGACCGGACCAAGCTCGGCAAAATCGTGTTCGGCGATCCCGTGGCGCTCAAGCGCCTGGAGGGGATCGTCCACCCGCTCGTGCGCGGCTCCGAAAAGCGCTTCAGCCGCCGCATGGCCGCGCGCGGCGTGCGGCTTTTGGCGTTCGACATCCCGCTTCTGTTCGAGACGGGCGGTGAGCGTCGCTATGACGCCAGCATCGTCATCAGCGCGCCGGCCTTGATACAGGAAGCGCGCGTGCTGCGCCGCCCCGGCATGACGCGCGAACGGCTGGCCGCCATCCGCGCACGCCAGACGCCCGACGGCGAGAAACGCCGGCGCGCCGATTTCGTGGTGCCGAGCGGCCTCGGCAAGCGAGCGACCTTCGACCGGCTGGCCGCCATCGTGCGGCTTCTGCGGGGGCCCGATGCCGCCAAATGGCTTCGCGCGCGCCGCCCCGTCCGCTAGAATCCGCCCATGCGTGAAATCGTTTTCGATACGGAAACCACCGGCCTCGATCCCGAATCAGGCCATCGCGTGGTCGAGATCGGCTGTCTCGAGCTGATCAACCACCTGCCCACCGGCCGCAGCTTTCAGTGTTACATCAACCCGGAACGCGACATGCCAGAGGGCGCCTTCGCGGTCCATGGGCTCAGCGCCGAATTCCTCGCCGGTCATCCTGTCTTCTCCGCCATCGCGGACGATTTCCTGGCCTTCATCGGTGATTCGCAGCTCGTGATCCATAACGCGGCGTTCGATCTGAAATTCATCAACGCCGAACTCAGGCGGACGAACCGCGTGCTTCTGAATCCGACGCGCGCGGTCGACACGGTGGAAATGGCGCGGCGCAAATTTCCTGGTGCGCCGGCCAGCCTCGACGCGCTCTGCAAGCGCTTTAATGTCGATAATTCCCAGCGCACCAAGCACGGCGCGCTGCTCGACGCCGAGCTTCTGGCCGAGGTGTATCTGGAATTGGTCGGCGGCCGTCAGGCCACGTTGGGCCTGGCCGGCTCGGACATGACGTCCGAGGCCGACATGATCATCTCGCGGACCCACCGCACGCCGCGGCCGCATGCGCCGACGGAAGACGAACTGGCCGCGCACCAGGCCCTTCTCGCCAAGATCAAGGATCCGGTCTGGCTGGCCTGAACGTCTGGTTCAGGCTTGGCCTTGCGTCTGCGCGCCCAGCTTCTGCTGGTAAAGCTGCACGAAA
>CAYZFH010000308.1:0-3613 GCA_964477375.1 uncultured Rhizobiaceae bacterium
CAGCTCGGCATGCACGACGGCGAAGACCGCGTCGCTGTCTTCCAGCGCGTAGGCAACCTCGCGCGCCGTATAGCCGGTGTTGACCGGAACCAGCACGGCGCCGAGCCGAGCCAGCGCCAGCCACAGGATGGGAAACTCGATCACGTTGGGCAGAAGGGCCGCGACATGCGTGCCCTTCTTGATGCCGATGCCGCGCAACGCGTTGGCCGTCCGGTCCACCGCTTCCTGCAATTCACGCCAGGTCATGCGCTGTCCGTCGTCGAAAAAATCGAGGGCGAGCTGATCGCCATGACGTGCGACCGTACGGTCGAGAAGCGCGCCGAGCGTGGGCGGCAGGCTTTCGCTCTCGGCCCGCGCGCGCAACGCATCGGGTGCGATGGTCTCGAAATCGGCGAACATGTCCGGCGTTCCCCCAAGATCCTCAGGCCGGAAACTCTAGCGGCCGCCGCCCGGGCCGCCAACGCGCGACGTGCTCGATTCCGGCCGCGCCCTATGTGAGGATCGGCGGCCCATGACCCATTCGATCGAACCCGATCCCGCCCTGGCGGCCGAGTTCAAGGCTTGCCCCTTAGGCCACCACAGCCCGGCCTTGCAGCGGCTTCTGCGCATGTTCCGGGGCGAGCCGACCGCCGGCAAATACGCCCTGCTGCGCACCAAGCCCGAGCGCGAGTGGATGTTGGTACAGTTTACCGGCATCAAGGGCGAGAATCTGATCCTGCATCCCGACACGATCTTCACCGACTGGAATGCCGCCGAATGGGCGGTCTTCAAGCTGCGCTGGCGGCGCCATTTCGGCCAAGATTTGGCGATGGACTGAGCCATGAAGACCATCGCCGGCTACACCGACAAGATCAGCGTGCGGCCCGGCGAGACCATCGCGTTCAAGATCAGTTGCGAGGACGGGCCGGCGGAATACGACGCCAGACTGGTCCGCCTCATCTGCAACGACGCGCACCCGAAGGGTCCGGGCATCATCGAACGGCCGGTACCGAGTTCCTTTGAAGGACATCATCGCGGCCAGCGCCAGGCCATCCGTCTGGGTTCGTGGGCCCTGATCGACCGGCGCCCCGTTCTCGACCGTCTGGCCAGCTTTACGATCCACGCCATGATCTGGCCGACCCTGCCGGGACGCGGCCGTCAGGTGCTGGTCTCCACTTGGTCGCCTGTCTCGATGACGGGCTTTTCGCTGGCGCTCGACGAAGCGGGCGCGCTGTCCATCGCGCTGGGCGATGGCCGCGAAGTCGTGCGCCTGACGACGGGCAAGCCTCTGCCCGTCCGCGAATGGGCGTTGGTCGCGGCCAGCTACGAAGCCAAGACGGGCCGCACCGTGCTGCATCAGCGGCCGCTGCGCGACGATCCAATCGCGCCGGCAATGGCAACCGTTAACGGCCATTTGCCGCCCGGCCTGCGCATCCAGGGTGATGGCCCGATTCTCTTCGCGGCCGAGCGTTCGGGTGGCGAGGAACATGGCCTGCCGCTTGTCGGCGACCACTACAACGGCAAGCTCGACAGTCCGCGCATGAACAGCGCGGCGTTGGATGCACAGGAGCTTGAAGCGCTGCAGAGCGGCGGCATCGCGTCGGACATGATGGGTGCATGGGATTTCTCGCGCGACATCGGCAACGAACGCGTCACGGATATTTCCGGCAACGGCTTGGACGGACGCACGATCAATCTGCCGGCGCGGGCTATGAAGGGATGGAATTGGACCGGCCAGTGGCATGACTGGCGCGCGGCGCCGGATCATTACGGCGCCATCCATTTTCATGACGATGATTTATCCGACGCGCGTTGGGAAACCGATTTCGAATTCACCCTGCCTGCCGATCTGCCCAGCGGCGTCTACGCCGCCCGCCTCGAGAACGGCGGCGATCCCGAGCATGTCGTGTTCTACGTGCGTGCGCCCCGCGGGCGGCCGGGCGCGCGCGTCTGCTTCCTGGCTTCGACCGCCACCTATATGGCCTATGCCAATTACCGGGTGATGAACCGCAGCCGGCTTTACGAGATGTTCCTGGGGCAGTTGCCCGAGCTGGTGCCGGCCGACCTGTTCCTGAACGAGCGCCCCAGCTATGGCGATTCGCTCTACACCGTCCACAGCGACGGAAGCGGCATGGCAATCTCTTCGCGCCTGCGCCCCATCGTCAACATGCGGCCGAACACCACACTCTCGGCCTTCAACGACGACGGGTTTCTTCTGGCGTGGTTCGACGCCATGGGTGAGGCCGTCGACATCGTGACCGACGAGGATCTGGACCGCGAAGGCGCCGCGGCGCTCGAAGGCTATCGCTGCATCGTCACCGGCAATCATCCCGAATACATCTCGACCACCATGTGGAACGCGCTGCAGGGCTTCGTCGACGGCGGCGGGCGGTTGATGTACCTCGGCGGCAACGGCTTCTATTGGCGCATCGCATTCCATGCGGAGACGCCGGGAATCCTCGAACTGCGCCGCGCGGAAGACGGCACGCGGCCTTGGGAAGCCGAATCCGGCGAGTACTACATGAGTTTCAACGGCGAATACGGCGGCATGTGGCGTCGCGTCGGACCCGCGCCGAACCGCTTGCTGGGCGTGGGCTTCAGCGCCCAGGGCTTCGATGTCGGCTCCTATTACCGGCGCACGGAACAAAGCCGCGACCCGCGCGCAGCCTTCATCTTCGACGGCATCGGGCCGGACGAACGGATCGGCGATTTCGGCATCGCGGGCAACGGTTCCGCGGGGCAGGAGATCGACCGTTACGACCGCGCGCTGGGCTCGCCGGCCCACGCGCTGGTCGTGGCCACATCCGAGAACCACACCGACGACATGATGATCACCAAGGAAGATATGCCCGCGACCAACTACATCATCGGCGGAACGGAGAATCCGCTGGTGCGCGCGGACATGGTGTTCTTCGAGACGGCGGGCGGCGGGGCGGTGTTCTCCGTCGGCTCCATCTCATGGTCGGCCAGCCTGCCGTGCCATGGGTTTCGCAACAACGTCTCGACCATTACCCGCAACGTGCTGCGGCGGTTCCTCGACCCCGCCCCCTTCCCAACAGCGAAAGGATAAAGCGATGACCGCCCGCTCGATGAATCCACCCGGGCTGCACCGTCCGATCGGCTGCTACAGCCAGGTCACGCGGATCGGCTCCATGGTCGCGACCGCCGGCATGGCGGCCATCGGCCTCGACGGCAAGGTGGTGGGCGAAGGCGACATCCGCGCCCAGACGCGCCAGACCCTGACCAATCTTCTGGCCGCGCTGGCGGGCGTGGGCGCCGGACCCAAGGACGTGCTGAAGATCACGGTCTACCTGTCGGACTACGCGCTCTACGAAGGCATGAACGAAGCCTACCGCGAAGTGTTCGGCGACAGCCCGCCGGCGCGTGCGACCTTGAAGGCCGACATCGTCTATCCGTCGCTTCTGGTCGAGATGGAGTGTTTGGCGGTCGTCGAGTCGTAGGACATCGCATGGGCGGCGCGGATTTTCTCCGCGCCGCCCATGCGATTCAGATCAGGTCAGCATCCACTTCTTGAACCGCTCGGTCAGTTCGGCAAAGCGGCCGGGCGCGCCCCACCACTCCGAATTGATCGCCAGGTTCTTCGGGTTGTTCGGATCGGGCACCCATTCCTTCT
>CAYZFH010000309.1:0-3605 GCA_964477375.1 uncultured Rhizobiaceae bacterium
GGACGCGAGATCGCCAGCGCGCCGGACGTCACCATGCCCGTCGCCTATTCGGCGTCGGACGAGCCCAACGAGCGGTTCCACGTTGTCCCCCGTGCGATGTCGCGCGCCTTCATCGCCGAACTCGTCGCATGTTACGCGCGCTCGGCCGCGCGCATGGTCGAAGCCGGTCTCGACGGTTGCGAGGTGCTGGCCAGCCACGGCTATCTCTTGGCCCAGTTCTTCAATCCGCGCGTCAACAAGCGCACCGACCAGTATGGCGGCAGCGTCGAGAATCGCCTGCGCTTCGCGGTCGAGATCGCCCAGGCCGTGCGTCCGATTCTCGGCGGACGGCCCCTCGGCATGCGCATCTCGGGCGACGAAAGCGGCATGGCCGAGGGGCTGAGCGGACAGGAGACCCTCGACCTCTGCGCCGCGCTGGAACCGCATTACGACTATTTCAACGTCACCATCGGCGGCTCGACCTCGCTCGGCGGCTCGCTGCATATCGCGCCCAGCATGTTCTACGAGCCAGGCTATGTGGCGCCTGTCGCGGGCAACGTGAAGCGGGCGCTGAAGCGCCCGGTCTTCGTCGCGGGCCGCATCAACCATCCGGAAGTCGCCGAGCGCGCGCTGGCCGCAGGCCACACCGATATGTGCGCCATGACGCGCGGCATGATCGCGGACCCGGAGATTGCCAACAAGGCGCGCACGGGCCGCGTCGAGGAGATCCGCGCCTGCATCGCCTGCAACCAAGCCTGCATCGGCCACAACCACAAGGGCCTGTCGGTCTCGTGCATCCAGTTCCCCGAAAGCGGGCGCGAGCTGGAATACGGCACCATCCCGCCGGCAACCAAGCGCCGGAAGATCCTGATCGCGGGCGGCGGGCCCGGCGGATTGAAAGCCGCCGCCGTCGCCGCCGCGCGCGGCCACGATGTGACACTCTACGAACGCGAGGCGCGTCTCGGCGGGCAAGTTCGTTTAGCCGAGAAGCTGCCCGGCCGCGCCGAGTTCGGCAACATCATCGAGAACCTGTCCGGCGAGGCCACGCGCGCGGGCGCGCGCATCGTGCTGAAGACTGCGGTGGATGCGGCGCTGGTGAAGAAGGAAGCGCCCGACGCCGTGATCGTCGCGACCGGCGCCATGCCGCGCGCGCTCGACCTCGAAGCCGGCACCGAGGGCGCCCATGTCGTCAACTCGTGGCAGGTGCTGACCGGCCAGGCCAATGTCGGCGGCTCGGTCGTCATCGCCGACTGGCGCTGCGATTGGAGCGGCCTCGGCCTTGCCGAGATGCTGGCGCGCGACGGGCGGCGCGTGCGCCTGTGCGTCAACGGCTACATGCCCGGCGAAACGCTGCAGCAATATGTGCGCGACGGCTGGTGGGGAAAGATCCAGAAGCTGGGCGTCGAGGTGATCCCGTTGGTGCGCCTGGTGGGCGCCGATTCGGACAGCGCCTATTTCCAGCACACAACCAACGGCGAAACCATCGTCTGCGAGAACACGGACACTTTGGTCACCTCCCTCGCCCCCTCGTCCAACCTCGATCTGGAAGACCAGTTGCAGGGCGTCGCGTCGGAGATTCACGTCATCGGCGACTGCTTGACGCCGCGCTCGGCGGAGGAAGCCGTGTTCGACGCCCTCAAGGTCGCGGTTCAGCTCTAAAAGGACAGGAGACATCTGCGATGTACGCGCGAAGCGGCCGTTTCGAAGTCGTCAAAGGCAAGGAGAAGGAACTGACGGCGGGCTACAAGAAATCGCTGGATATCCTGCGCACGCAGAAAGGCTACCGGGACGCGATCCTGATGATCGATCCGGACGGAAACGCGCTGTCGGTCACGCTGTGGGACAGCAAGGACAATCTGGAAACGCCGACCGCGACGGAGACCGTGAACAAGATGCTGCCGCTGGTCTCGCCCTTCCAGAAGACCAAGCCCGAGTTCACGATCTGCCAGGTCGCGGTCAAGGATCAACCGGCCTGACACGCGAATCGCAATGACCACCCGCTATCCCAAGCTCTTCTCGCCGTTCGAGATCGGCAACGTTTCGTTCAAACACCGTATCTTCTCGACCGGCCACGACACCTCGCTGACCCAGGGCACGCCGAACGAGGCGCTGGTCGCCTATCATCGCGCCCGCGCGAAAGGCGGCGCTTCGCTGGTCATCGTCGAGGTGGCGGGCGTGCACGAAAGCGCGCTCTATCATTCCAGCACTCTGCGGGCCGACAGCGACGCCTGTATCCCCGGCTACCGGGCCATCGCCGAGACCTGTCACGAATACGATTGCCGCGTCTTCGGCCAACTGTTCCACGCCGGGCGCGAGGTGATGGAAGCCGCCGACGGCACCGTGCCCGCCGCCTACTCCGCCTCCGATACGCCCAACGAGCGTTTCCACCTGATCCCGCGCCCCATGTCGCGCGCGCTGATCGGCTCGATGGTCGAGTGCTACGGCAAGGCCGCCGGGCGCCTGGCCGAGGCAGGCCTCGACGGCGTCGAGATCGTGGCCAGCCACGGCTATCTGCCCGCCCAGTTCCTGAACCCGAATATCAACCGCCGCACCGACGAATACGGCGGCAGCCTGGAGAACCGCATCCGCTTCCTGGTCGAGATCGCTCAGGCCGCGCGGCGGCATGTGAACGGGCGCCTGGTCGGCCTGCGCTTGTCGGGCGACGAGCGGGGCATGCCGGACGGGCTGTCCGCGAACGACACCGCCACGATCTGCGCGGCGCTGGAACCGCATTTCGACTATTTCAGCGTCACCACCGGCACGGTCTCCACACTCGACGGTTCGCAGCACAGCGTGCCGCCGATGAATCAGGAACAGGGTTACACCGCGCCGCTGGCCCAGAACGTCAAGGCGCGCGTGCGGAAGCCCGTCTTCGTCGCGGGCCGCATCAATCGCCCAGACGTCGCCGAGCGCATCCTGCAAGCAGGCCAGGCCGATATGTGCGCCATGACTCGCGGCATGGTCTGCGATCCCGAGATCGCCAACAAATCGCGCGACGGGCGCGTGGACGAGATCCGCACCTGCATCGCCTGCAACCAGGCCTGCATCGGCCATATCCACAAAGGCACCTCGATCTCCTGCATTCAATTCCCCGAAAGCGGGCGCGAGCTGGAGTTCGGCTCCATCGCACCGGCCGCGCGGAAGAAACGAATCATGGTGGTGGGCGGCGGCCCGGCCGGGATGAAAGCCGCTGCGGTCGCCGCGGCGCGCGGCCACGACGTGACGCTGTATGAGCGCGAGCAGCGCTTGGGCGGCCAGGTCGTGCTCGCCGAGAAATTGCCGGGCCGCATGGAGTTCGGCGGCCTGTCCGACAATCTGCAGCGCGAGGCGGAGCTGGCCGGCGTGCGTTTGGTGCGCGGCCACGACGTGACCGCGGATTTCATCCGCGGCGAAAAGCCCGATGCCGTGATCCTGGCCACCGGCGCGCGGCCGCGCCCCGTCGAATTGGCGGGCGGCACCGAGGGCGCGCATGTCGTCGATTCCTGGCAGGTGCTGAAGGGCCAGGCCAATCTGGGCGGCTCGGTGGTGATCGCCGATTGGCGCTGCGACTGGGTCGGCATGGGGCTGGCCGAGATGGCGGCGCGCGACGGGCGGCGCGTGCGCCTGTGCGTCAACGGCTACATGCC
>CAYZFH010000310.1:0-3591 GCA_964477375.1 uncultured Rhizobiaceae bacterium
GGTGGCCGAGCGCGATGGCGCCGCCGTTGGGATTCACGTGCGGCGCGTCATCGGGCAGGCCCAGGTCGCGTGTCACGGCCAGAACCTGCGCGGCGAACGCTTCGTTCACCTCGATGACGTCCATCTGGTTCAGCTTGAGGCCGAGCCGGTCCAGCACCTTGCGCGCGGCGGGAGCAGGACCGATGCCCATGACGCGCGGCGGCACACCGGCCGTCGCCGTGCCCAACACGCGCGCCCGGGGCGTAAGCCCGTGTTGCTTCACCGCGGCTTCGGAGGCCACGACCAGCGCGGCCGCGCCGTCGTTCACGCCCGAGGCGTTGCCGGCCGTGACCGAGCCGCCTTCGCGGAACGGCGCCTTCAACTTGGCCAGCATCTCGATGGTCGTGTCAGAGCGCGGGTGCTCGTCCTTGTCGACCAGCACCGTTTCGCTGCGGCCCTTCTTCACCGGAACGGCCACGATCTCGGCGGCGAACACGCCACCGGCCTGCGCCTTCGCCGCGCGCTGCTGGCTGCGCAGCGCATAGGCGTCCTGATCGGCACGGGAAATCTGAAGCTCCGCGGCCAGGTTCTCGGCCGTTTCCGGCATGGCGTCAGTGCCGTATTTCGCCTTCATGGCGGGGTTTACGAAGCGCCAGCCGATGGTCGTGTCCTCGAGCGTCGCTTGGCGTGAGAAGGTTTCGGTCGCCTTGGGCATCACGAAGGGCGCACGCGACATGCTTTCGACGCCGCCGGCGAGTAGGAACTGGTTATCGCCGCTGGCGATTGTGCGTGCGGCGGTCGCGACGGCTTCCAGACCCGAACCGCACAGGCGGTTCACCGTGGCGCCGGGCACTTCGACGGGTAGTCCCGACAGAAGGACGGCCATTCGCGCCACGTTGCGGTTGTCCTCGCCCGCTTGGTTGACGCAACCGAGATAGACGTCGTCCAACCGGCTCCAATCCGTGGTGGGCGAACGCGCCATCAGCGCCTTGATCGGCAAGGTCGCCAGATCATCCGTGCGGATGGAGGACAGGGCTCCCGCGTAGCGGCCAATGGGCGTACGGATTCCGTCACAGATGAAGGCGTCGGCCATGATTACCTCGGGGTCGGGAAGGGCGTGTCGGAGAGTTTGAGGCCGGCGGCCGCGCGGCGGCGCATCAGCGGAGAGGCGCGGTAGCGCTCCTCGCCATAGGCGCGAGCGATATTGTCGAGCGTGGCCAGGACATGTGGCAGGCCGACGCGTTCACCCCAGGCGATGGGGCCAAGCGGATAGTTGAAGGCGGCCTGCATGGCCAGATCGACACCCGCCGCGTCGGCGATGCCGGCGTGGACGGCGTCGAACCCGAAGTTGGACAGCATGGCGACAGTGCGCAAGACGATCAGGCCCGGGATGTCGTCGACGACCGACACTTTCATGCCGAGTGCCTGGAAGAAGCCCGTCGCCGCGGTGACGGCTTCGCGCGGTGCCTGATCGGCAGCCGCGATGGCGATGCGCGGTGCCACGGCGTAGTCGAGCGCCAAGTCGAACAGGACAATAGGCGCGCCGCTCTCCTGCGCCATGCGCTCGGTCGCTGTGCGGCCGTCGGACAACGCAAGGCGGCATTCGGGCAGAACGAGTGCACCCGCACCGGGCAGACGGCGGACGGCGATCCCCGCGCGCGCCATGCGGCCTTCCAGTGGCGCGGCGATCCCGAGATCGCCTTCGATGGTGACTTGGGCTGGGGCAGACGCCTGCGGGGCGTCCGTCGGCTGCGCCTGGGCCGCACCTTCCCGGTAATCATAAAAGCCGAGTTTCGTTTTCCGTCCGAGCCGTCCTGCTGCGACCATCTCGCCTTGGATGCGGAACGGCTTGTAGCGCGGATCCTGGAAATAGGCGTTATAGACCGAATTCGTGACCGCCCAGTTCACGTCGATGCCGACCAGGTCCAGCAGCTCGAACGCGCCCATGCGGAAGCCGCCGGCCTCTTTGATCAGCGCGTCGTAGGTGGCGACGTCAGTGCCGTTTTCCTCCAGCGTGCGCAGCGCCTCGCCGTAGAAGGGGCGTGCCACCCGGTTGCCGAGGAAGCCTGGCGTGGATTTCACGTGGACGGGCTTCTTGCCCCAGGCGTTCGCCGTATCGAACACGGTCTGCGCCACGTCGGCATCGGTCGCGAAGCCGCGGATGATCTCGACCAGCGGCATGATGGGGGCAGGGTTGAAGAAGTGCATGCCGGCCACGCGGCCGGGACGCTTGAGGCCGCCGGCCAGTTCGGTGATCGACAGGGACGATGTGTTGGTGGTGAGGATCGCGTCCGTGCCGAGCAAATCCTCCAGTTCCGCGAACAGCGCTTTCTTGACCGCCATGTCTTCGACGATGGCCTCGATGGCGAGGCCGGCGCCCTTAAGTTCGCTGAGTGCCGTGCAAGGGCGGATGCGCGCGACCAGTGCGGCGGCATCGGCCTCAGCCATGCGCTTGCGTTCGACGAGCCGGGCGAGGGAGGTCTTGATCTGCTCGACGGCGCGGGACGGCGCATCCTGCCGTGCATCGAACAAAAGGACGGGATGGCCGGCACTTGCGGCCACCTGGGCGATACCGGCACCCATGGTGCCGGCGCCGATGATGGCAACGGGTGTGCTGGAGGAAAGGCCGGACATTAGCGTCCCTTGAAGGCGGGTTTGCGCTTCTCGCGGAAAGCCGCGACGCCTTCGCGATAATCTACCGAACCACCCGCGATGCGCTGCAGGTCTCGTTCGAGTTCGAGTTGCTGGTCGAGTGTGTTGGTGGCCGATGCGTTCAGCAACCGTTTGATCAGACCCAGCGACTTCGTCGGCGCGGCCGCAAGGCGCGCGGCCAACGCCTGGGATTCCGTAGCCAGCGCCGCATCGTCGACGCATTTCCAGATCATGCCCCAGGCTTCGGCCTGCTCGGCGCTGACGGAATCGCCCAGCATGAACAAAGCAGATGCGCGCGCCTGGCCGATCTTGCGCGGCAAGGTGAAGCTGCCGCCCGAATCCGGCACGAGGCCGATACGCGAGAAGGCTTGGATAAAACTGGCCGAACGTGCGGCCAAGATGATGTCGCAGGCCAGCGCCAGGTTTGCGCCCGCACCGGCCGCGACGCCGTTGACGGCTGCCAGCACCGGCTTCTCCAGACCGCGCACGGTGCGGATCAGCCGGTTGTAGTTGCGGTCCAGCCGTTGGGCCAGGTCGCGTCCGGCGCCGACTTCTGCGGGTTTCACCTCCTGCAGATCCTGGCCCGCGCAGAAGCCGCGCCCCGCGCCGGTCAGCAGCACGGCGCGGATTTCGGCGTCCTTGGCCACTTCGCCCAGTGCCGCACGCAATTCTTCGTGCATCTTCGCCGTGAAGGCGTTGAGTTGGTTCGGGCGATTCAGCGTGATCGCGGCGACGCCGTCCTTCTTCTCGAAGGTGATCGTTTCGTAGGTCACGTCAGCGTCCCTTGAACACGGGCTTGCGCTTGTTGAGGAAGGCGTCGACGCCCTCGCGCCGATCTTCGGTCGCGAACAGGATGGCGAAGGCCTTGCGCTCGTAGTCGAGCCCGGCTTCCAGCGTCATCTCCTGCGCCTTCAAGACGGCCTCCTTGGCCAAGCGCACGGCGACGGGCGGTTTGGCCGC
>CAYZFH010000311.1:0-1729 GCA_964477375.1 uncultured Rhizobiaceae bacterium
GATCGTCCACGGCCGCACGCGCAACGAATGCCTCCTGCGCCTGCGCCGCGCGCTCGACGAATGCGTCATCGGCGGCATCGAGACCACCCTGCCCCTTCACCGCCGCCTGGCCAACGCGCCCGACTTCGTCAACGGCAGCTACGACATCCACTGGCTGGAACGCTTCATGGCCGGCGGGGACAAACCGCGCGCCAAATGAGCGCGGTCACGCCGGAGCTGGTGCTCCAGGCCTATGCGGTCGGCCTGTTTCCCATGGCGGAAACACGGGACGACGACTCCCTCTACTGGATCGATCCCAAGGAGCGCGGCATCCTGCCGCTGGACGCCGTCCACGTCTCGAAGAGCCTGCGCAAGGTGCTGCGCAAGGGCGTTTTCGAAGTGCGGACCGACACCAGCTTCACCCAGGTGCTGGAGCTCTGCCGCCAGCAGGCCGACAACCGGCCCGAATCCTGGATCAACGACCAGATCGCCGAACTCTATAATGCGCTGCATTCGATGGGGCGGGCGCACAGCGTCGAGTGCTGGCAGGACGGCGCGCTGGTCGGCGGCCTCTACGGCGTTTCGCTGGGCGGCGCCTTCTTCGGCGAAAGCATGTTCTCGCGCGTGCGGGACGCCAGCAAGGTGGCCCTGATCCATCTGTGCGCGCGGCTCAAGCGCGGCGGCTATGTCCTGCTCGATTGCCAGTTCATCACGGAGCACCTGAAGCGCTTCGGCGCGGTGGAAATTCCGCGCACGGAGTATCGCGAGCGGCTGGCCAAGGCGCTAAAGGTCGAGGGCCGCTTCGACTACGGCTTCGGTGCCGCCGATTTGGAGACGTTCTTACAGTCCATCACCCAAACGTCGTAGATCGGGTGCTCCATCGCCGACAAGGCGGGCGTGGAGGCGAACATCCAGCCGCTGAAGACAACCACCGGCGCGTCGGGCTTGCGCAGATCGCGGATCTCGAGGAACGCCGCCGCTTCGGGCGGGTCTTCCGGCGGGCGCTTCTTGCAAGCGCGGACGACGATCTCGAGCGTGCCGAACCGCACGGGCTTGTCGCGCGGCGCGTCGATCGCGGAGATGCGGGCGTTGACCTTGTCCAGCCCCTGGAGCGTGGCGCCCGAACCGTCGAGCCAATCGCTGTCCTGCGCCGCCAGCGGCGACGCGAGGGTAACGGCCCCCAGCGCGGCGAGAAGGATGCGGCGCAGAGCCGTCACGGGCCCGCGAGCCTATTGTTCGGTCAGAAGGAAGATCGCGCGGCCGAGGACCTGCTCCAGCACGACGACGTCGCGCGTCTTGGTGAGCTGTCCGTTCGGCTCCAGCAGTTTCTGGGAATGGCCGGGCTCGATGCGGACGTATTTGCCGCCGAGCAAGCCATCGCTGGTGATCGAAACGAAGCTGTCGTCGGGCAGCTTGAGATTGTCGGCCACCGTGATCTTCACGATGACGGCATAGGACTGCGGATCGATGGCCAGATCCTCGACGCTGCCGATCTTGACGCCGCCGATGCGGACATCGTTGCCGGCCGCCAGACCATCCACGCTGTTGAAGCGCGCGGAAAGCGGATAACCGGACACGGGCTGGATATCCGAGCCCTTGTAGGCCGAGACGAGGAAAACGACGGCCACGATCAGGACCACCGCACCCAACACCGTCTCGACGAGGCTTCTACCCTTCATCGCTCAAACTCCCCGGGGGCGCATCCGCACCCTCACTGCTTCGGCGCGGCAGGCGCCGCAGGCTCGGCCGG
>CAYZFH010000311.1:1829-3545 GCA_964477375.1 uncultured Rhizobiaceae bacterium
CGGCCGGTGCGCCGCCGGATTGCTGCTTCCGTTCGGCCGCGCGCCGCTCCGCCATCTGCACGATCTGCTGCAACAAATTCTCGATGATCACCGAGTTCTGGACATACTGGAACGAATCGCCGTTCTTCATCATCTCGGTCGAACCGCCCGGCGAGATCATGATGTACTTGCCGCCCAACAAACCCTGGCTCACGACCGCGACCGAACTGTCTTCGGGCAGCTTGGTACCCTTATCGATGCTGAAGGTCAGGATGGCCTGCATGTATTCCGGATCGAGCCGCATCTTGGAAACCGTGCCGACCTTGACGCCCGACAGCCAGACCGGCGCGTTCTCGGCGATGCCGTCGACGCTGGTGAAGCTGGCTTCGAGCGCGTAGCCGTTGCGGACGCGCGAATCGACCGTGTAGGAGAATGCGAACAGGGCGCCGAGCGCCGCGAGCGTCAACGCGCCCGCGATGACTTCGCGCAGGCTCCGCCCGTTAAGCGCTCCCGCGCCGTTCGCCATTACGTGGGACGCCACGGCTCGTAATCGCCGGTGGCGGGTGAACGGCGGCTGCCGCGCAGTTCGCTGCCGGGCGGGCGATAGGCTTCGGCGGTGCCGGTCAGATTGGGTTCATGCGGCTTCTGCCAAGGACGCTTCGGGCGCGCGTGAACGGGCGCTTCCGCGATCGTATGGTGAAGCCAGGCATGCCATTCCGGCGGCACGCGGGAAGCCTCGGCCTCGCCCGCGTACAACACCCAGCGCCGCTCGCGCCGGCCGGCGCGCTCGCGGCGGGTCCGGTAATAGCGGTTACCGAACTCATCGCGGCCCACAAAGGCGCCGTTCAACAAGGTGAACAACCGGGTGCCGATCGTCATGGCGAGAGATTTGTCCCTTTCGGAAAGACCGCGCCGGGCATCGCATTTGCCGGCGGGCGAAGGCGCCGAACTATGCCACTGGCCCCAAGGGGCGTCCAGAGCCGGTTGGGCGCCTAAACCCTTGAAGAAACTGGCTCCCTTTCCCCTTCCTGATAGGATGGCGCGCGCGTCCGCCGCCTTCGGAGCCGCCCGCCCATGACCGCCCATGCCGCTTCCGCCCGCACCCGTTTCTGGCTCGGCAGCGTTCTGGCGCTGGTCTCGTCCGTCACCTTCAGCCTGAACCTCTCCCTAGCCCGCCTGTCTTACGATTCCGGCGCCAATCCGCTTTCCGTGAATTTGGTCCGGGCGGCCTTCCTGGTCCTTTGCCTCTATGTGTTCCTCAAAGCGAGCGGACGTCCGACGTCCTTGCCGCGCAAGGAGCGTACGCTCTGCTTCCTGTTGGGCCTCGTCTGGGCTGTGCAGGTGATCGGACTTCTGCTGGCCATCGCCTTCATCCCTGTCGGCCTGGCCGTGCTGACCTATTACACCTACCCCTTGCTGATCGCCGCCATGGCGGCGGCGATCGGACGCGAACGGCTTACCATTCCCTCTCTCGGATTGATGGTCCTGGCCTTTGTCGGCCTGGTCATCTCGCTCCAGGTGCCCGAGGGCACGCTCGACTGGCGCGGCGTGGCGCTGGCCCTGATATCGGCCTTGTCGATGGCCAGCGTCATGACGCTGAGCGAACGCTTCATTCATGGACGCGACAGCCGGACCGTCACGCTTCACATCATGCTGGCCGTGCTCGGCGTCCTGATCCTCATGGCGCTCGCGGGCAGCGAGGTGACCTGGCCATCCGATTTTGCCGGCTGGCTGACC
>CAYZFH010000312.1:0-3523 GCA_964477375.1 uncultured Rhizobiaceae bacterium
TCGGCAACATAGGCGTCGTAGGTTTCGGCGCGCCGCATGGAGCCGCCATAGACTCGGTTCATGCGGTCCCACAGCGCGACCTGCAGAGGGAACAGTCCGGGCTGGTCGAGGCGCAGCCGGTCCATCAGCAGAAAAACGCCGCCCGGCGCCAGACGCTGGGCGACCCATTGGATCACGCGTTTCTTGGCCGCGTCCGTCAGGTCGTGGAAGGTCAGGACGGTGAAGGCGCAGGCATAGGGGCCCGCTGGCACGGACAGATTCTCGATCGCGCCCAGGTCGCCTTCGACTAGCGTGATGGTGGAGGACAAGGGCGTCAGCGTCTCGCGCGCTTTGGCCAGCGATTCCGGTTTCAGGTCCACGCCCACCAGGCGCACGCCCGGGCGCTTTTCCAACAGCATCCGCGCGACGAAGCCGACGCCGACGCCCAGGTCGAGCACGGCATCGCCGTCCTTGGCCCAGGCGGCAGCCAGGCTGGTCAGGATGTCCAATTGCTCCCCGCGCGTCGGGTGATTGCGCACCGGGTCGTCGGTCAGAACGGGGATATCGGCGCGGGGATGGGCGGTCATGGCGGGTTCCGTTTTTGTGGCGCGGTCATACTGCGCCGGGACGCGGGAGCCTACAACCCAGACTCCGCTTTACGGCGCGGCGGCCGCTCTCCTAGAGTGCGCGCCGCCATGGCTCTTTTCGAATGCAAAAATCAGATCGTGCCGTCCGCGTGGATCGATTACAGCGGTCACATGAATATCGGCTATTACCAGTTGGCGTTCGAATACGCGGCCAGCGACTTCTTCCAGCATCTCGATCTTTCGGGTCCGTACCGCACACGCACCAACCACGCCCAGTTCGCGCTGGAATCCCATATCAACTTCCTGCGCGAGGTGGTGGAGGGCGACACGCTGCACTTCACCGGCCAGCTTCTGGGTTACGACGCCAAGCGCACGCGTGCGTTTTTCTCGATGCATAACGTCGATAAAGGCTATCTCGCGGCCACGAACGAAGTGATGTACCTCCACATCGATTTGTCTCAGCGGCGCTCGGTGCCTTACAAGCCCGAAACCGTCGCGCGTCTCGAAGCGATGACCGTCGCCCAGGCGAACCTGCCGCGACCGGCGCAAGCCGGGCGCAGCATCGGTTTTCCAGAGAAGGCGAAATCCACCTAGGCCGGACACCCCGCGGCTTCCACCGCGCCGTGCACCGGCGCGACGGAACAGAAAGGGCAAGTCCCATGGCGCGTGACCACAAGCTCGACCGGATCGACCTCCGGATCCTGTCCACCCTCCAGCACGACGGGCGCATCCCGAACGTGAAGCTGGCCGATGCCGTGGGCCTGACGCCGTCGCCGTGCCTGGAACGGCTGAAGCGGTTGGAGCAAGCCGGCTATATCCGCCGCTACGGCGCCGAGATCGACCTGGCCAAGTTCGGCGAGCATGTCACCGTCTTCGCGCAGGTGACCTTGCGCGGACACGGGCGCGACAGCTTCACCCGTTTCGAGAAGGCCATCCGCGCTGTGCCCGAAATCGTCGAGGCGCACAAAATGGGCGGCGGTTTCGACTATCTGCTCAAATTCGTTTGCGCCGACATCGCAAGCTATCAGGCGCTGAGCGAGAAGCTGATCCAGGATCGCCTGCCGATCGGCCAGTATTTCAGCTACGTCGTCATCGAGCCGGTGAAGCCTTTCGCAGGCTATCCGCTGGAGAGGTTGGCCAAGCGCTAGCGGCATCTTGTGCGGCGGCGTATTCGCGCCGCCGCACAATTGCCTGTGCGCCCGCGCCAAATCGGCACCAAAAATGGCCGTTTCCTTCCCATCTTCCAAGTTGGGAAGGGAGAATTGCCATGAGCGAAAGCCAAGACCTCGAAGCCCGTTACTGCGCGCACAATTATGCGCCGCTGCCGGTCACGCTTGTTGAGGGGCACGGCGCCTGGCTCACGGACGAAAGCGGCCATCGCTACCTCGACATGATGAGCGCCTATTCGGCGGTCAGCCACGGCCATGCCCATCCGCGCCTCGTGCGCGTGCTGGTCGAACAGGCCGGCCGACTGGCCATGACCTCGCGCGCCTTCCGCACGGGCGCGCTCGGGCCGTTCCTCGAAAAGCTGTGTCAGGTCTCCGGCATGGATATGGCCTTGCCCATGAACACGGGCGCCGAAGCCGTCGAGACGGCCATCAAGGCCGCGCGGCGCTGGGGTTATCGCGTGAAGGGTATCGCGCCCGGGCGGGCGGAGATCGTGGTCGCCAGCGGTAATTTCCACGGCCGCACCACGACCATCGTCGGCTTCTCCTCCGATGCCGATTACCGCGCCGATTTCGGCCCCTTCACGCCCGGTTTCCGCGAGGCGAAGTTCGGCGACGCGGCCGCTTTCGAGGCTGCGATCGGACCTAATACCTGCGCCATCCTGGTCGAACCGATCCAGGGCGAGGCCGGTGTCGTGATGCCGCCCGAAGGCTTCCTGCGCGCGCTGCGCCGCGCATGCGACCGTCACAATGTCCTGCTTATCTTGGATGAGATTCAGTCGGGCCTGGGACGCACGGGCAAGATGTTCGCCTTCGAGCATGAAGGCATCCGTCCCGACGGGCTGATCGTGGGCAAGGCGCTGGGCGGCGGGCTGTTGCCCGTCTCGGCCTTCCTCGCGCGCCGGGACGTCATGGAACTGTTCGAGCCCGGCAGCCACGGCTCGACCTTCGGCGGCAACCCGTTGGCCGCCACGGTCGCGCTCGAAGCGCTGAAGCTGCTCGAGGACGAAAAGCTGGTCGAACGCAGTGCTGATCTCGGTGCCTATCTGATCGAGCGTCTGCGCGCGATCGATGCGCCCGGCATCCGCTCGGTGTGCGGCCGGGGCCTTTGGGTCGGCGTCGAGATCGAGCCGTCTTTCGCCTCGGCGCGCCAAGTTTGCGAACTGTTGATGACCAAGGGCGTTCTGTCCAAGGAGACCCACGAGACCGTCGTCCGCTTCGCGCCGCCCTTTGTGGTCACGCGCGAAGAGATCGACTGGGCCGTGGAGCGCTTTGCCGAAACCCTGCGCGAGATCGGCGTCCGCCGTCCCGCGCGCCGCGATCATGTTGTGATGGAGACCCGCCCGTGACCAAGACCGTTGCCCCGCGCCTCGCACTCTGCCCGCCTGATCACTTCGCGGTGGTCTATGCGATCAACCCGTGGATGGATCCGGGCCGCTGGGGCAAGGGCGCCGACGGGCTCAAGGTTCAGGCGCGCGCCGAATGGCAGGGCTTCAAGAATGCGCTGATCGCGGCCGGGGCCGAGATCGATCTGGTGAAGCCCGAGCCCGGCTTGCCCGACATGGTGTTCACGGCCAATGCGGCCGTGGTGCTCGACCGCAAGGCGCTGGTCGCACGCTTCCGCTGGCCCGAGCGCCAGGGCGAAGAGGCGCATTTCCTCTCCTACTTCCGCGGCCTCGTCGCGCGCGGCCTGCTCGACCATGCCGAGATGCTGCCGCAAGGGATGACCCAGGAAGGGGCCGGCGACTGCATCTGGGACGCCTCGCGCGGCCTGTTCTGGGCGGGGCACGG
>CAYZFH010000313.1:0-3513 GCA_964477375.1 uncultured Rhizobiaceae bacterium
CGCGCAGATCGAGATGGACTTGCTGGCGCCGAACGTCGTCGTGTTCACGGAAATCACCCTTCGCAACCACCGGCGCGAAGACTTCGTCCGCTTCGAGCGCGAAATCGCAGCCGTTCCGCAGGTGCTGAGCTGCTTCCTCGTGACAGGCGGCTATGATTATCTGGCTCAGTTCATCGCAAAGGATATTCTCGATTATCAGATCGTTATGGAAAAGCTCTTAGAGCGCGATCTCGGAATCGATAAATACTTCAGCTACGTGACCATCAAAAAGATCAAGGGGCACAGGCAATATCCGCTCGCGCAGCTGCTCCCGGACACCCTCGCATAATTCCTTCGGATAACGGACGCGGAGCATTGGTGCGCAACCGATGCAGGCTGGACGAAGGTTTCAGATTTCGCTGGCGAAGCGGTGGACGCCGCAGGGTTCGGCCATCACGCGCTGGACCATCGCGTGGATATGCGGAATGCGCCGGGTCGCCAGGTCGATGCCCCCCTTGTTGTCGCGCAACAGGCGCTGGGCCGCTTCCTTCACTTCCTCCAATAGAGCGGCCTCGTCGACGCGGGTCAGGCGTCCGTCGCGCACCATGATCTCGCCGCCGACCAGGACCGTTTCGACGGCGCTGCCGGTTTCGTAGAAGCAAAGCTGGCGCATCGGGTCGATCAGCGGAGTGAGCTGGAAGCCGCGTGTGTCGTAGAGCACGAGGTCGGCGATCTGGCCCGCTTCGATGCGGCCGAGCATGCCGCCATAGCCGATGGCGCGCGCGCCATTCACCGTCGCCATCTCCAGCGCGTCGCCGGCGTCGAACCATTTCTCGTAGTCGGGCTCCGTCGCGCGGGCCAGCATGGCGGCCAGGCGCGCCTTTTCGAGCATCAGCATGTTGCAGGTGTTGACGCCGTCGGACGCCAGCGCGACGGGAATCCCCGCACGGCGCAGCTTCTGGACCGGGGCGATGCCCGCACCCGTGAACAGGTTGCTGGCCGGGGCGTGAACGGCGGTGGCGCCCGCATCGCGCACGATTGCGATGTCGCGGTCGCTGGCCCAGATGAAATGGGCGAGGGAGCTTTTCTCCCCCAGCAAACCTAGCTCGGCCAGGTAGCCGGTGAACCCGTCCCGGTGGCGTTTCTCTGCCATGACCATCTGGGTCTTGGTTTCGAGCATGTGGCTGTGCAGCCCAAGACCATGCTCGGCGGCGAAGGCGGAGGTCTCGCGCAGCAATTCGTCGGAGCAACGCTGCACGCCGTCCACGCCCAGCAGCACGCCCAGACGCCCGTCGCGCCCATGCCAGGTGTCGAGGAGATGGCGCATGCAGGCGAAATAATTGGCGCGGTCGGCCCGCGCGCCGCGCAAGTCCTTGGCCAATTCTTCGGGCATCTCGCCGTCCGCAAGCGGCACGGTCTCGAGATAGGGCAGGTCACTGAACATGGGCGCCAGCGCCGCGCGCATGCCCGAATCGGCATAGGCCTGGAGCTGGGCGTCGAGCAGCTCGGGCTTGTGCGCGGGCCGGTTCGAAGCATGGTCGAGCACGCCGGTCGTGCCGGTGCGCAGCATCTCGATGCAGCCGATCATGGCCGAGAGATAGGCGTCGCGCGGGCGGCGCTCAGACGCGGCGGCGATGACATAGAGCATGAAGACGTCGAGGCAGGTGCGGTCGACCGTGCCCTTGAGCAGCCCGGCATAGGAATGGATATGGGCGTTGACCATGCCGGGCAGGATGATCCGGCCCTTGGCCTCGATCACCTCGGCCGCATCGGGATTGTCCGGGCGCACCTGGCCGCTCGGTCCCACCGAAACGATGCGCCCGTCCGCGATCACCACGTCGCCCGGATCGATCACCCGCCGCGCGGCATCCAGGGTCACGATGGTTGCATTCCGGATCCAGACCGTGCCGGCCATCATTGTCTCCCCTTCGACGGGCTCAGCATGGGAAGTCCTTCTAAGAAGTCCACCTCACCCCGACCCTCTCCCCCATAAAAAATGGCGGAGAGGGAGAAAAAGAAACCCTCTCCGCCTTCTTAGGGGGAGAGGGTGCGAGCGTCAGCGAGCGGGTGAGGTGGCTCTAAGAAGAATCCTCACACCGTGAGTCATTCGCTCAATACAGCCACTTCCCCGTGTCCTCCAGCTCCCACACCTCGTTGGCGGGGGCGCCTTTTTCCCATTCTGTGCGGCGCGTGGCGCGGATGTGGCCGTTCATCAGGCGCACGCACATGGCGGGGAAGGCGAAGTGGGCCTGGCGGATTTCCTCGTTGGCCTCTCCGGTGTCGAAGGGCTTGAAGCCGCGCAAGGTGAACGTGCGCTTCTTGCCGCTGCCCTCGACCGCGAAATCCTCCTCGCGGTGCTCCAGCATGGTGGTGAGGAACTTGGTCACGTCGTCGAGTGACTTGCCCTTCACGCCGTAGATGCCCTTCAGCGTGTCGCAATACTGCAGCGCCACCATGCCCAGCGCCAAGTCCACCATGGTGCAGGCGGGCTTGAGCCCGAAATTGCGGATCATCGCCATGGTGGTCGTGTTGACATAGCCGCCCGCGTATTTGCGCTTGGCTTTCAGGAGGCGCGCCTCCGGCCACACCTTGGGGTCGAGCTTCGGCGCCTTCTCCGGAATGAACTCGGGCGTCTTGTCGGCGGGGATGTAGCGCACGGCCCATTCGGGCGGAATGTCGTGGTCGTACTCGATGAAGTAGCCCTCATCGTACGGATGCCCGTCCTGATAGAACTTGGTGCAGACATAGCCCAGGCGCGGGCAGTTCATCTTCTCCGCGTTCTTCGCGTGCCAGGCCTGGAACACCGCGCGCTGCACGCGGCTCGGCACGTTGAGGAAGCCGAGCCCGTCATAGAACACGGCCGGCGCGGTATAGCGGATCCACGCCTTCTTCGGGCTCTCCTCGGCGTATTCGAGGCCGAGGCCGCCGATGCTGTTGGACAGATAATGGTACTTGGCCGCCGCCACCGCCGGCGGATCGCCGCCGATGCCGAGCTTCTTCAGCCCCTCCAGGTAATGCCCCTCCTGGTGCAGGCCCAGGATGACGATCTTGAAGCGCTCCAGCGCGTCGACGCCCTTCTCGCGCATGATCATCAGCTGCATGCCGCCGGTCTGGCGCAGCCAGACGAGCCAGGCGGCCTCGCACGCGGTGCGCAAGGCGGGCAGGTCGGAATCGCTCACGGTCTTGGACATGGTCATCTCCCCTGGGTGCGGAAGAACTATAGGGACGCCCGCGGCCTGCGGGAAAGCCGCGGTGTTCGCATCCCGATGCCGCGCGCGCTATCTTTCCGGCCGGGCATCCATCCGGCGGCCCATCTCAATGCGAAGGGAAGCCCATGGAACTCGAAGTCGTCGACCTGCACACCTCGGGCGAGCCTGTCCGCATCGTGACCGGCGGCTATCCGGACCTGCCCGGCGCCACGATCCTGGAGAAGAAGGACGCCGCCTTGCGCGGGCACGACGCGCTGCGCCGCGTGATGATGCAGGAGCCGCGCGGCCACGCCGACATGTTCGGCATGATCCCCGTCAAGCCGTC
>CAYZFH010000314.1:0-3473 GCA_964477375.1 uncultured Rhizobiaceae bacterium
CGTAGGCCAGCGTGCGGCCGAGGTCGCGCCGGATGATGATGGCGTTGTTGCGCGCCAGCGAGGTCTGCGCGATGGCGCCCACGGCGAACCGGTCTGGCCTCAAATCGACGCCGCAGACCTTGGCGAACATCTCGGCCGCGCGCGCGCCGGTGACGGCGAACCAGTAATGGCTGTCGGCGCGTGGAACCAGGAAGCAAAGCGGCGCCGATTCCAGCGACCAGGCCTCGGCCAGGCGCGCGACCGTGCCGCTCTTGGCCTCCAAATCGCACAGCACGAGGCCTTCGCTCGGCGCCAGGCGCGCGGCGCGCACGCCGTCGTATTGCACATCGACGGCATTGTCGGTCTGCAGGCCGCGCACGCCCTGGCTGATCATCCAGTTGAGCGCGTTCTTGCCCTTAAAGCCGATGCGCGGCAGCGGCGACAGATCGGCCAGCGCGAGCTGGGCCGCGCCCACGGCTTCGCCATCCACGCCGCCGTAATGATCCGCCACGGCAGCGCCGCCGATCTCGGCGAACACCGCGCCATGTTCGGCCAGGCGACGATGGAGGAAACTGCGGCGCGCATATTCGACCGGACGGACCACGGCTACATCTCCTGCCGCTTGCCGTCGGGGTCGTAGAACGGAAGCTTCACGACCTCGGCCTCGATCAATTTCTTTTCACCGACCTTGATCGTGAAGCGGCTTCCAGGCTCCGCTTGATCCGGCGCCACAAAAGCCAATCCGATGATCCGGCGCAGGGAGTCCGAATAAGCCGCCGAGGTCACGCGCCCGACGATCGCGCCGTCGCGCACCACCAGATGGCACTCCTCCGGAATGGGATCGAGCGGGTTGGTCAGCGCGAAGCCGACCAGCTTGCGCGGCAACGGCCGCTGCATCTGCGCCGCGATGGCACGCATGCCGACGAAGAACGGCTTTTTCTTGGCGATCGCCCAGCCCATGTCGGCCATATAGGGATGGGTTTCGCCGTCCGTGTCCTGGCCAACGATGATGTGGCCCTTCTCCAGGCGTAGAAGGCGCTGGGCCTCGACGCCGAAGGGGCGGATGCCGAACTCGCGGCCCGCATATAGCAACGCATCCCACAGCGCCTCGCCCTGGCTGGCGGGCACATGCAGCTCGTAGCCCAGCTCGCCGACGAAACCGACACGCAGAAGACGCGCGGGAATGCCCGCGACGGTGCCCGTCCGCACGCCCATGTAGGGGAAAGCGTCCGCGGACAGGTCCACGTCCTTGCACAGCTTGGCCAATGCGTCTCGCGCGCGGGGACCCGCGATATTCACGCCCGCATAGGCCGCGGTCAGGCTGGTCACATCCACGTCCAGGCGCCACTGCGCATTCCACCACAGCATGCTCTGGTAGACGCGGTCGGCGCCGCCCGTGGTCGCGGTGACGTAGAAATGCTGGTCGTGAAAACGCGCCGCCACGCCGTCGTCGATGATGGCGCCCGTCTGGTCGCACATCAGCGCATAGCGCGCCCGGCCCACCGGCTGATTCTTGTAGTTGAAGGTGTAGAGGCGGTTGAGAAGCTCCGCCGCGTCCGGGCCGCGCACGTCGAACCCGCCGAGCGTCGAGACGTCGATGATGCCGACACCCTCGCGCACCGCGGCGGCTTCGGCGCGGATCGCCTCCGCGCGCTTGTCCGGTGCGGCGTAGTAAGCAGGCCGCAGCCACAGGCCGGCGGGCATCATCTGCGCGCCCAGTTCGACGTGGCGGTGATGCATGGCGGTCAGGCGCACGGGCTCGAAGCCGCGTCCGGCCAGATGCCCGAACTTCTCGCCGCTGACCGGCGGCCGCACCGTCGTCGCGCCGACGATCTCGATATCTCGGCCGGTGGCCTCCGCCGCCAGGCGCGCCAGGGTCAACGCCGTGTGCCGCCCCTGCGACGGGCCCATGCCCGCGGTCGAATAGCGCTTCAGCAACTCGATATGGTCGTAGCCCTCGGCGATCGCGTTGCGGATGTCCGCGACCTGCAGATCCTCATCGAAATCGACGAAGTCCTTGCCGTCTGGATGGGGAAAGACCGGCCATGGATGGTTCCACCCTGCGCCGCCCTTGCTCGCCATCGGCGGTTCGTCGGCTGTCTTGCCGAGGCGCGTGACCACGTCCCAGCCCGCGCGGCGGCCATCGGCCATGGCGGCTTCGATCTCATAGGCGCCATCCATCGAGCCCGCGACCGCCATGTGCGTCGGCACGCCGCGGATGGTGAAGGTGGCGCTGGCCTTGTCGTACGCCGCCTTGCCGCCCGCGTGATGCAGAAGCTGGGCTGAAGGCGCGTAGCCGATGGACATGCAGATCAGGTCGCAATCGATGGTCTCGTCCGGTGCGTCGCAACGGCCGTGGCCCGCGATGCGCGCGACGCGCAGGCCCGCGACCGTGCCGTCCTTGCCGATCACGCCCTCCCATGGCGCATGGCGCGGCAGAACGCGCACACCGCGCTGGCGTGCCGCCTCGGAGCGCGCGCAGGAGGGCGGTGCCGCACGCAGGTCCAGCAACGCCGCGACCTCGACACCGGCGTCCAACAGATCGAGCGCCACGCCGTAGCCATCGGAATTGGCCGTGACGACGATGGCGCGCTTGCCAGGCCGCACACCGTAAAGACGGATCAATCGTTGCGCGGCCGAGCCCTGCATGATGCCGGGCAGATCGTTGTTGCGGAATACGGCGGGCTGCTCGACCGAACCCGTGGCCAGCACCACTTCCTTGGCGCGCACCTTGTGCATCCGGTCGCCCTGGATGACCGACAGCCAGTTCTCGCCGAACACGCCCTGGCACATGGCCCCGGTCATCACCCGGACGCCCGCGCTGCGCACGGCGCCCGATAACTGCGTCAAGCGGCGCAGCGCCAATTCTCCCTCGGCGTCCGCGCGCGCATACGCCAGCGAGCCGCCGAGATAGGGGTTCTCCTCGACCAACAGTACGTCCGCACCCGCCCGCGCGGCCTCCAGCGCCGCCGCCATGCCCGCGGGACCGCCGCCGATCACGGCCACGTCGTGCCAGGCATACGCCTTGTCGTAATAGCGGTGGTGCGCCTTCACGTCGACGCGGCCGAGGCCCGCGCGGCCGCGCACGACCGGCTCCCAGAACCGCCACGCGCCTTTCGGCCGGAAGAACGCCTTGTAATAGAAGCCGACCGGCAGGAAGCGGCCGAAATGCCCGATCCACGAGCCCCAATCGCGCGCGAGGGAGCCCGAGTAGTTCTGGCCTGCGACCTCCAGCCCTTGCGCGATGGCCAGGGTGTCGGCCGGCACGTTGGGGGCGTCACCCAATTGGATCAGCGTGTTCGCATCCTGTCCTGCCATGGTCAGAACGCCGCGCGGACGCCGGTATTTAAATGAGCGCGAGAGGATCTTCACGCCGTGCGCGGCCAAGGCACTGGCCACCGTGTCGCCCGACAGACCTTCGTAGGTGCGGCCCTCGAACGAGAACGCGACCGGCTTGTCGCGGTCGATGCGCTCGCCGGGATGGGGCGGCAGGC
>CAYZFH010000315.1:0-3472 GCA_964477375.1 uncultured Rhizobiaceae bacterium
CACATGCTGTGGATCGGCGACCGCACGCGCCAGATCGACGGCGCGCATGTCGAGTTCCTGCGCGGCGTGAAGAACCCGATTGGTCTCAAATGCGGCCCGTCGATGGAACCGGATGGCCTGCTCAAGCTGATCGACGTCTTGAATCCGGAGAACGAGCCCGGCCGCCTGACGCTGATCGCGCGCATGGGTTCGGACAAGATCGACAGCAAGCTGGCGCCGCTCATCCGCGCCGTCCACCGCGAAGGCCGTTCGGTCGTGTGGTCCTGCGACCCCATGCACGGCAACACGATCAAGTCCTCGACCGGCTATAAGACCCGTCCGTTCGATCGCGTCCTGGCCGAGGTGCGCGGCTTCTTCGCCGCTCACCAGGCCGAAGGCACCTATGCCGGCGGCATCCATCTGGAGCTGACGGGCCAGGATGTCACCGAGTGCATCGGCGGCGCCCAGGCGATCACGGAAGAGAAGCTGTCCGACCGCTACCACACGCACTGCGATCCGCGTCTGAACGCCTCGCAATCCTTGGAGCTCGCGTTCCTTGTCGCCGAAGCCCTCAAGCAAGAGCGGAGCGAACTCGATCGACGCCGCGTCGCCGCCGCGTCCTGAGTCGCGTTCCACAGGCCCATCCAGCCATTCCATAGGCGCGCCCATGCCTGGTGCCGACGACGTCACGCGTTGGACGGACGCCTACTTCAACAAGAGTAAGGCCACTGTCCGCCGCTACGGCGACAAGACGGTGACCTATGCGCTGTTCATGCGGCGGCCCGTGCTGTGCACGCCGCGTTTGATGATCGACTGGCTGAAGGGCATCGCTGAATCGCGCGGTGTTTCGTTCAACATCGAGCTGAACTATCAGGAAGGCGAGTGGGTCGGCGCGGGCGAGCCCATGCTGTATCTGACCGGCCCATTCTCTCACCTGGTCGATTTGGAGACGCTCTATCTCCAGAAGCTCGGCCCGGCCTGCGTCGCGTCCTACAACGCCTATTCCATGTGCGTTGACCTGCCCAAGGTGGCGTTCCTGGCCATGGATGCGCGCCACTGCGCAGGCACCGAGATGGCCGACATCATGGCCTATGCGGCCTCGGTCGGCTCGGAAGCAGCCAGGCGCAAGGTCGGTGCCGTCGGCTTTGTCGGCAACGCGACCGACGCCACCGCCCATTATTTCGGCCAGAAGAAGGGCCTGGGCACCATGCCGCATGCGTTGGTCGGCTATGCCGGTTCGACCGTGCGCGCGGCCGAGATGTTCCGTGAGACCTTCCCGGATGAGCCCTTGACCGTGCTGGTCGACTATTTCGGCCGCGAGGTGTCCGACGCGCTCGATGTTTGCCGCCGGTTCCCGGACATGGTCGAGGCGGGCAAGTTGAGTGTCCGCATCGACACGCCCGGCGGCCGCTACGTCGAAGGGCTCGACCCGCCCGCGGCCTATGCTGTGCTGGAACGCTATGTGCCGGAGGCCGTGCGTGGCTACCGGACGGAGACAGAGCTGCGCTATCTGGTCGGCACCGGCGTTTCTTCGGCGGCCGTCTGGCACATGCGCGAAAGCTTGGACAAGGAAGGGTTCCGCAAGTGCAAGATCGTGGCCTCGTCCGGCTTCACGCCGGAGAAATGCCGCGTGATGGCGCTGGCCAACGCGCCCATCGACGTGATCGGTACGGGCTCCTATCTGCCTGAGCGTTGGACCGAGACCTATGCCACCGCCGACATCGTGGCTTATGACGGCGAGCCGCGCGTGAAAGTCGGCCGTGAGTTCCTGCTGCGGCCGAAGAAGTAGCTAGCGGCGTAGGGTTGCGAGCGCCTGCCGCTTGAATTCGCGCAGGTCGTTGTCCGAAACCTCGAACGCTTCCTCGGCGCTGAAATCGCCATCCCACCATAGGCAGATGCCGCTCTCGGCCTCGCGCATCTTCCGGCCCAATTCGCGCCGGGTCAGATAAAAATCGCGGTTCATGACCAGCTGATGCGTCTTGCGCAGGAAGCGCAGGTGCGAACCTTCAATCTCGACCATCCAGCGATGATGATAGAAGCCGACCTCGGGCACGTTACCGAAAGCGGCACGCAGGCCGAAGAAGCGTGCCTTGGCGAAGATCTCCCGCGCACGGCTCGGCACCTCGATATAGCCGCGCTTAGCCACGCGGGCTAACTCGCGGCAGACGACCAACGGCTCGCGCACGTCCTCGAGCAGGTGCGAGCAGATGGCGAAGTCGAAGAACTTATCGGGATAGGGCCAGTTGCCCGCGCAGACGTCCTGGATATGCCAGGTCGCTTCGGTAAAGCGCTCGGTTTCGCCCGGCGTCAGGGAATCGTGCTTCTGGCGCGTTTCGTACCGGCCCAGGTCGATCACATGGGTGGCCGGCCCGAAGGGGTTGTGCCAGCCGCCCACGTCCAGCACGCGCATGCCCGCGCGTGCGGTTTCGATCAGGCGAGGCAGGTTGCTGCGCAGGATCATGGGGTCCGGTTATAGAAGCCTGTCCGTTCGGGCGCCAGAAGGTGCGCCGATTGCCTTCCGTCGCACCCGCCCTATAGTGCCCGCCATGACCGACACGCTCACCATTGCCCTGGCCCAGGTGAATCCGACCGTGGGCGATCTGGCCGGCAATCTGGCGCGCATCCGCGCCCAGCGGGCCGAGGGTGCGAAGGCGGGCGCCGATCTGGTTGTCTTCACCGAGCTGACCGTCTGTGGCTATCCGCCGGAGGATCTGGTTCTGCGCCCGTCGTTCCAGGCCGCGACCGCCGCCGCGGTGGCCGGGCTGGCCGCTGATACGGCGGATGGCGGCCCGGCCATGATCGTGGGCGCCCTGCGGGTCGAGAACGGCGCGCTCCACAATGCCGTGTTCCTGCTCGAAGGTGGCAAGATTGCTTCCGTGCGCCTCAAGCACGACCTGCCCAATTACGGCGTCTTTGACGAGAAGCGCGTCTTCACAGCCGGCCCCTTGCCGGGCCCGATGAGCTTTCGCGACGTGCGGCTGGGCGTCATGGTCTGCGAGGATATGTGGACGCCCGATGTGAGCGAGTGCCTGGAGGAATCGGGCGCCGAGTTGCTGGTCGTCATCAATGGCTCGCCCTACGAGACGGCCAAGCATGACGAGCGTGTAAATCTAGCCGTCGCGCGGGTGACGGAATCAAAACTGCCGCTGATTTACGTCAATCAGGTGGGCGGCCAGGACGAATTGGTGTTCGACGGTGCGTCTTTTGTGCTCAACGCCGATTGCAGCCTGCGCGCCCAGGCCAAGGCTTGGCACGAGGATTTGCTGGTCACGAAATGGACGCGCGGCGCCGAAGGCGCTTGGTCGTGCGCCGAGACACGGCGCGAGCTGCCGCCGGATGGTCATGAAGGCATTTACCAAGCCCTGGTTCTGGGCTTGCGCGACTATGTGCGCAAGAATGGCTTCCCCGGCGTCTTGATCGGCCTCTCGGGCGGTATCGACTCGGCGCTGGCCGCGGTATTGGCCGTTGATGCGCTGGGCTCGGCGAACGTGCG
>CAYZFH010000316.1:0-3447 GCA_964477375.1 uncultured Rhizobiaceae bacterium
TGCATTGGCGCGCATCGGGCCTGGACGACGCGACGATCGGCTGGCTATGGGCCGAGGGCGTCTTGGCTGAAGTCGTCCTGTTCGCCTTCGGCGCACGGGTGACGGCGGCGCTGGGGCCGTTGCGCCTTTTGGTGCTCGCGGGCGGCGCCGGCGTGGTGCGCTGGCTGATCACCGCCATGACCGCGGACCTCGACGTTCTGATCGCGGTCCAGCTCCTCCATGGCCTCACTTTCGGCGCGGCGCATCTCGGCGCCATGTATTTCATCCAGCGCGCATCGCCGCCCGGCCTGTCGGCGTCCGCGCAAAGCCTCTACTCCGCCGTCGGCATGGGCGTGGTGATGGGGTTTGCACTGCTTGTCGCCGGGCCGCTCTACGGCGCGCTGGGCGGCGGCGCCTTCGCGCTGATGGCGCTGTTCTCCGGAGCCGGCATGGCGGGAATCTGGCTGCTGTGCCGCCGCTGGAACGGCGGCGCGTTCGCGGTCGCCTAAAAGCTCAGCATTTCGGCTTGGGCAGCGGCTCGATCTCGGTCAGCACAGCGCGCATGCGGAAATCGCCGAAATCCATGATCTGATCGCCCGCGACGCCATTGTCGAACATGCGCATGCTCAACTCGTAATGCGGCATCGTCTCGCCCGAACCGAGGTCGAAGAAGGCCAACCGCACGGGCCAGAAAGGCCGCGTGGTGAGGGGATCGGCCTTCTCGCTCTGCGGCACGACGCCGCGCTTGCCGATGATGGCGCTGACCTCGGCCACCCCGTCCTTCGTGGCGCCGTCGAAAACGGTCGCGGCCACGCGATTCTTCCCGTTCTCCGCCGCGCGCAGCAACAGCTCGCTATGCGCCATGGGGAACAGCGTGCCGGCGGGCAGTTTCATGGTGCGCTTGTCCGGAAGCGTGTAACGGGCCGAGCCCGCGCCGCCGCGGCCGTTCAGCTTGGCGTCGCCGCCGAACTCCTCGACCAGCTCTTCGTTGCGAAGCGTGCGCACGTTGAAGCGGAAGGTCAGACCGTCGCTCGATTCCCAACTGGTATAGCCGGTGTCGGTGACCAACCCCTCGCCGTCGCCGTTGACCAGGTCCATGCGGATGCGCTGTTCCACCGACCAGCCGTCGCAGGTCTGGCTCCATTCCGCGGTCATCGCGCCGCTGGCGTCGACAATGCCGCTGCCCGAGTTGCCGCCATCGAACTTCAGCACGTAAGCCGCGCGATAGGGCGCCAGATCCGCTGCTTGCAACGGAAGCGCGAGAGCGACCGACAAGGCCAGGGACAAAACTGCGGATGCCGCACGCGGCCGGGACGGAAGGATTTTCATGGGGGCACAAGGTGAGGGCGAAATGGGCTCGAATTATGGCACGCAAGCAGGTGGGACGATAGAATGCGCGACTTTTATGCCCCCTCTTTCCCGCCTCCGGAGCCTCCATGCCCTCCAAGAAAACCGTGCTGGTCACGCGCCGGCTGACGCCGTCGGTCGAGACGCGCCTCACCCGCGATTATGACGCGCGTCTGAACCCGAGCGACGCGATCTACACGCCGGACACCTTGGCCGCGGCGGCCCAGGGGGCCGATGCGTTGCTGGTGGCGGCGACAGATAACGTTGGACCGGCTGTGATCTCCAAGCTGCCGGACCGCGTGCGCGCCATCGCCACCTTTTCGGTCGGCTACAACCACATCGACATCGAGGGCTGCAAAAAGCGTGGCATCTGCGTCACCTATACGCCCGACGTGCTGACCGACGCGACCGCGGATCTGACCGTGCTGCTGCTGCTGGGCGCCGCGCGGCGCGCGGGCGAAGGCGAGCGCATGGTGCGCAACGGCGAATGGGTGGGCTGGGCGCCGACGCAGCTTCTCGGCACGCATGTGACGGGCAAGAAACTGGGCATCCTCGGCATGGGCCGCATCGGTCAGGCGGTCGCGGACCGCGCGCGCGGCTTCGCCATGCAGATCCACTATAGCAACCGCAAGCGCCTGCCCGCGGATCAGGAAAAGGGCGCGGTGTTCCACGCCGATCCCGAAGCCATGCTGAAACAGATCGACATCCTGTCGATCAACTGCCCCGCCACGCCGGAGACGACGCGCTTCCTCGATGCGCGCCGGATCGGGCTGATGAAGGACGGCGCCATTGTGGTCAATTCGGCGCGCGGCGCGATTGTGGACGACCATGCGCTGATCGCGGCGTTGAAGGCAGGCAAGCTGGCATCGGCGGGATTGGACGTGTTCGACCGCGAACCGGATTTGGAGCCGACCTATCGGGGACTGGCCAATACGTTCCTGCTGCCGCATTTGGGCAGCGCCACAGTCGAGACGCGCGACGGCATGGGCAACAAATGCGTCGACAACCTCGACGCGTTCTTCGCTGGCCGGACGCCGCCCGACCGGCTGGTCTAGCTCAGATCGGCAGCAGCCACGCCTTGTCGGAGGCATTGCGGCGCATCGCTTCTGCCTGCTGCGATTCGAACGGACCGGCGACCACGCGATACATCTTGCGGCCATCGACCGTGACCGCCATCACGCGCGTGCCTTTGCTCGTCGCGGAAGCAGCGGCGGCGCGCTCGGCATCCTGGAAACTGCCCAGCACGACCAGCACTTTGCGTCCGTTAACGGCGGACGTCGCTGCGGGTGCAGGCGCGGGCACGACAGCAGCCACGCGCGCTTCAGCAGGCACCGTCGCTCTCGGCGGACTGGAAGCACGGATGGGCTGCGCGATCACAACCGGCTGGGTAGGCAGCGGCGCGGCCGGGGCGATGGCCGCCACCTGCTGCGCGGGCGCCGGAGGCGGCAGGGTTTCCGTGGCGATCTCGGCTTCAGACGCCTTCTCGGGCGAGGGGGTCGGGGATGCGCCGATCGGTGTCATCGCAGGCGGCGAGAAGGCCAGTGCGCCGTTGCCAGGGGCATACGCGACTTCGCGGGCGCCTGTCCCCTTGGGCTCGACGCAGACCGGCTTTTCCTTCACCACGCGCCAGACCGCGCAATCCTCGCCCGTGACCGCCGACAAGGCATGGTCGTGCGGCGCCTTACCGGTCGCGGTGTAGCTTAACCCATCGAAGGCCGCCGAGGCGGCGGTAATCCCAGCCGGAATGGCGACACAGCCGCTCAAAGCGGTCAGCACCAAGCCAGCGAAAACCGTATCGCGCGCGAATCTGGAATCCCTGTGCACCGGCGAAACCTCCCCTTGGCAGCCGTCCGGAATGGCCGGATATGACGTGGTAATTCGCCAAGGATGAGAATCCTGTTTGACTCGCGTGTCAAATATTTTGTGTACCTATTTGACTTAGACGCAAAATCTTGTAGATTTTTAGAGTCAAAACCTGTGGATAAGTCATTGAAAAAGAGTCGTTTTTTGATTCTACCCACCCCCTTTTCGACGCCTGACGGCAACGAATCGTTGCGTGCTTCGCCCTGGCGATATAGGCCGGTGCCATGACTCCAATTGCCGATACCACGACCCTCGAAG
>CAYZFH010000317.1:0-3425 GCA_964477375.1 uncultured Rhizobiaceae bacterium
TCGATCGCGCGCTGCAGGTTCTCGGGTACGACGCCCGCGCCTTTCAGGATCTTCGAGGCTGCCGTGTCCTTGGATACCGCCAGCGCCATCAAAAGCCGTTCGGCGGTGACGAAGGAATCGCCGGCCTTCTCGGCCAGCTTCTGGGCGCTCTCGAAGACGCGCGCCAGCTCGGGCGCCAGATAGACCTGGCCAGCACCCGATCCCTCGACCTTGGGCAGCTTGCCCAGTTCGGCCTCCGTATCGCGCAACGCCCGCGCGGGATCGCCGCCGGCCGAGCGGATCAGATTGGCCGCCAGGCCTTCCTCGTCATCCAGGAGAATTTTAAGCAGATGTTCGGGCGTGAAACGCTGATGCCCGCTGCGCAGCGCCAGCCCCTGTGCGGACTGCACGAAGCCGCGCGACCGTTCGGTGAACTTCTCGAAATCCATCTTTCCCTCGCTCCGTTTGCGTTGGATTCCCCCTCTGGAAAGGCGGGCAACAAACGAGGACCCTCGAAAGGCGTCCTAAACAGATATGGAGCGGGAAAGCGCGGCTACAAGACCGCGATGTGGGCGCACGCAGGGGTCACCGCCCGGGGCGTGCCGGGCGGTCCCAAACCGTTTGAATAGGGCCTTAGCGGGCGCCGGCGTCGGCGATCGCGGGCTGCTCGAATTCCCCGGCTTCGCCATCGGAGCCGTCCGCCGCCGCCGGTGTTTCGGGGCTGCCGTGAGACGGCTGTTCCTGCTGGCCATTGCCGTTGGCATCGTGCGGACGAACGGCCGGATTGCGCTGGCCCATCGCCTCGTTCGCGGCGGCGATGATGCGGAAATAGTGCTCCGCATGCTGGAGCAGGTTCTCGGCGTTAACGCCGTCGCTGGACGATTGCGCGTCGCGCGCGAGGGCGAGATAGCGCTCGTATACCTGGTAGGCGTTGCCTCGGATACGTCCGCCGGGGCCGTTGCTGTCGAAGGTCTGCGAACGGGGCGACATCATGTGCCGCGGCTTATTATTGTTGCCGCCGCCTCCACCGCCGCCTCCGCCACCACCATTGTTGTTATTGCCTCGACCGCGCATACGCCTGTGGTTCGGGCCTGGTCTCATTACCGTTTCACTTCTGGTTGTGGGGAATGCAGCGCCTTGAGCGCGGTGCTCCGTCCTGGCACATCGTGCCGCCACCCAAAATCACTTGGCGTGCTTGTTTTGGGAGGGTTTTGCGAGCATCAAACGCCGAGGCGCGGCATCTCTATTAGCAGTTCACCCCCAGTCCGCCAACAAGTTTCGATAGGGGTTTTTGAGGGGGTTATCCACATCATGTGGATGATTTAGGCCCGAAAACGAGGCACCGCTCGATTCCGGCCAGGTCGCGCCGGGCCGTGCGCAGGGCCAATCCCCGGGCCGAGAAAATCCGTTCCACAGCGGGCGCCTGGCCTACCCCGATCTCGACCGCCGCGAATCCATCGGGCCGCAGCAATGCCACCACGGTCGGCGCCAGGCGGCGGTAGGCATCCAGCCCATCCGCGCCGCCGGACAAGGCGCCGCGCGGATCGTGACGCGCAACCTCCGCCGCCAAGCCCGCGATGTCGCTGTCGGCGATATAGGGCGGATTCGAAACCACAGCGTCGAACCGGCCCGCGGCCAAGGCATCGTTCCAATCCATGCAGGCGAACACGGCGCGGCCATCGAGGCCCAGGCGGCGCGCATTGTCCGCGGCCACGCGACACGCCGCGGCGCTGATATCGATACCCAAACCTGTCGCATCCTTGCGTTCCGTGAGGAGCGCGAGCAGGAGACAGCCGCTGCCGGTGCCAAGATCGATGATGCGCGGTGCGGTCCGGCCTTGCAGTTCCGCGAGCGCGGCCTCGACGACGGTTTCCGAATCCGGCCGCGGATCGAGCACGTCGGGCGTGATCTCGAAATCGAGGCTCCAGAATTCACGGCGGCCGACAATGCGCGAGGTGGGTTCGCCCGCCATACGGCGGCTCAGGAGATCGCGAAACCGGGATTGCTCCGTCTCGTTCAGGATCCGCGCGCCCAGCGCCATCATCTGTTCGGGCGGCACGTCGAGCGCATGGGCCAAGAGAAGCCGCGCATCCAGGCGGGAAGCCGCAAAGCCGCGCGCCGCCAAATCCCCGCTGGCCCGCGTCAACGCCTGGGCGACGGTGACGCCTTCGCTCATTCCAGTTCGGCCAGCCGCTCGGCCTGGTCGTTGGCGATCAGCGCATCGACGAACTCGTCCAATGCCTCGCCCGAAAGCACTTTATCGATCTTGTGCAGCGTCAAGTTGATGCGGTGATCGGTTACGCGGCCTTGTGGGAAATTGTAGGTGCGGATGCGCTCCGAACGGTCGCCCGAGCCGATCTGGCTCTTGCGGGCGGCCGCGCGCTCGGCCTCGACCTGGGCGCGCTGATGCTCGAACAGGCGCGCGCGCAGCACCTTCAGCGCCTTGGCCTTGTTCTTGTGCTGGGATTTCTCGTCCTGCTGCTGCACCACGAGGCCCGTCGGCAAGTGCGTGATGCGCACGGCGCTGTCCGTCGTGTTGACGCTCTGCCCGCCGGGGCCGGACGAGCGGAAAACATCGATGCGCAGGTCCTTGTCGTTGATTTGGACGTCGACATCCTCGGGCTCGGGCAGCACGGCGACGGTCGCGGCTGAGGTGTGGATGCGGCCGCTGGCCTCGGTCGCCGGCACGCGCTGGACGCGATGGACGCCCGATTCGAACTTGAGGCGCGCGAACACGCCGCGGCCGCTGACCGAGGCCACAGCCTCCTTCAGTCCGCCGATGCCGGTATCGCTGAGCGCCAGGATCTCGAACTTCCAGCCGTGGGATTCTGCATAGCGCTGATACATGCGGAACAGATCGGCACCGAACAGGGCGGCCTCCTCGCCGCCGGTGCCCGCGCGGATTTCCAGGATCGCGCTGCGCTCGTCCGCCGCGTCCTTGGGCAGCAGCATCAGCGTCAGGTCGCGTTCGAGCGTCGGAAGCTTCTCTTTCAGTGCGTAGAACTCGTCCGTCGCCAGCGCCTTCATCTCGGCGTCGCTGGCCGGATCGTTCATCATCACCGCGAGCGCCTGCATCTCGTCGGCGGCCTTGTTGAATTCACGGACCTTGGCCACCACCGGGCCGAGATCGGAGTATTCCTTGGAGAGACGCGCGAAATCCTGGCCGCCGCCCGACGCCATGGTCGCTTCGAGTTCCTGATAGCGCGCCACGACGCGTTCCAATTTCGCGGGAAGGTCGGCCATGCCCGCCATGGTTAGCGGCCCAGATGGTCGCGCAGCGCCGTCAGGGGAACCTCGGTCTGCTCGCCCGAATCGAGGTTGCGGACGGTGGCCGCGCCGCGCGCCAATTCATCGTCACCGAGCAGGACGGCAATGCCCGCGCTGAGCTTGTTGGCGCGCTTCATGCGCTTGCCGACATTGCCGCGATAGCCCAGCTCGACCGCGAA
>CAYZFH010000318.1:0-3422 GCA_964477375.1 uncultured Rhizobiaceae bacterium
GGATGAAACTGCTCACCTGCCGTTATATCAACCGGAACTACACGATACTCCAAGTCCAACTCTGCCAGCATTATGGCTGCTTTATACCCGTTCGGGGTTGGCCAGAAGTATAGATCAATCATCGCAGAAGACTCCTATCCGACGATCTTGAGCCCTGCTGGCTTGTCAACGATCAGCCCAGGGTTCAACATCCACTTCGGGTCCAGTTCGGTCTTGGCGGCTGCCAGCACACGGCGGAACAACGGATCGACTTCCTTGTCGTACCAAGGACGGAACGATTTTCCGACAGCATGGTGGTGCGTGATGGTTGCGCCGAGTTCGATTAGCGCGTCCGACGCAACGTCGTGGAGCATCTTATAGGCTTCAAGGCTGTTGGCGTGCGTCGAAGGAGCCATGATCGAATAGTAAGGAGCCGGGCCGTCCGGATACAGGAAGGAGAACCTGCGGCAGACGATGCCGCCGCCAAGATTTTCCTTCTGGGCCTTCCGGATGCGACGCATGATCTCGGTATCGACTTCTTCGAACCGATCCCAAGTGTAGGCAGTTTCGAACGTGAAGCTGACGATTCCCATCGCTGCGCGCGTATGCATCAACCGGGGCAGATATCTGAACTGGTGCCGCCAGTTACCCTGCGGCCCGCTACGGCTGGTCTCCAGCGCGTTGTCCGCAGTTCCCGCCTGTTGCTTCACGACGCCACCGAAGTCCTTGCAGATTTCGAGACTACGCTCCAGCCACGCGTCCACCGGATGGTCGGCGGATTCGAAGCCCAGCAACAGGACCGAATCGGTGCCGTCTCCAGCGCCGTAGAATTTGGCGTCCTGCTCGTCCAGATAGCGACAGTTCGCCGGGAACAGTCCTGCTTGGGTGATCTGACGGACGGCCTTGGCACCCTGATAGAACGTCTTGAAGGAGATCGACGCATTCGCACGGAATTTCACACGCCCCTGTAGACGCATCCATGCATCGGTGATGATGCCCAGCGAGCCCTCAGACCCGATGAACAGCCGATCCGGATTGGGTCCCGCACCCGAGCCTGGCAGGCGGCGGTTCTGGATCGTTCCCGCCGGGGTGACCACGCGCAGGCTTTCCACCATGTCGTCAATATGCGTGAGATGGGTCGCATAGTGACCGGACGAGCGGGTTGCGATCCAACCGCCCAGCGATGAGAATTCCCACGATTGCGGAATATGGCGCAGGGTGAGGCCATGCGGCTTCAGTTGTTCTTCCAGAGCCGGACCGAGAATACCCGCCTGGATCCGCGCGCAGCGCGACACGGGGTCGACTTCGAGAATCTTGTTGAGGTTGCCCAAGTCGATTACGACGACCCCGGGAAAGGCGTCGCGCTCGGGACCCCAGAAGCCGCCGGTGACGCTCGATCCGCCGCCATACGGGATGCATGCATAACCATTTTCCCCGCACCAGTCGAAGATGGCAGCGATGTCTTCTTCGTCGCGCGGATAGGCCACGACGTCCGGAGCCTTCTTGAAATCGCGCCGGTAGATAAGGGTCATGTCCTTGAAACCCTTACCGTACGTATGAACAATTCTGTCCCATTTTTCCGAGGTACAGAAATCCTCCAGCGTTCGCGGGATCTTTATGCGCGACGCATAAAGTTCAATCTCGTCCAGAGTCGGATCTGACAGAATTTCGATGTCTTTAATTCCAAGCCGCTGCTCCACGCGGTCTCGCATGGTTCGAATTTCGTCCTTGGAATTATCTTCACCTTCATATCCCCACGACCAGAACTTCCTTCGCTGGCCGTAGTAGCCACTCTTTTCCTTCGCCACAGCGCTTCTCCTTCGAGATTTTCGACGTAAATCAACCATCCAGGTGCGCATGCGTTTTGGTAGACATCGCGATCTGGTTGGACCAGATTGGCATATCCAATTCGCTCAGTCAATGGTTCTCGGATCAGATGGGCACCCCGGAGCTACGCCACCGCGACAACATTCGCCTTGACACCGCCGCCAAGAGCACGCTTGAATAGTATTACCAGATTGGATGTGCCAGATTGCAACTGATCTGCAAATAGAGAACTCACCTCATTTTTTGATGAGCGGGCGTTCAGCGGCCTTTTTCACATAGAGAGGGACAAGAGCGTGGTGCTGTCGGACCAAGCCAATCTGCATGGTGAGCGCGCCCTCCAATGGACCGCGTCATGCTGAGATATCTAATTCGTCGCCTTGTCGCCCTTGTGCCGACGTTCCTGTTAGCGAGCGTTATTGTGTTCTCGGCCATTCGCATGATACCGGGAAACACGATCTACATGATGATGTCGCAGAACGACATCTCGGCCAGCGTCCAGACCCGCGAAGATCTTATCAAGGCACTCGGGCTCGATCAGCCGGTCCTTGTACAATATTGGCACTGGATCAGCTCGATTGTGTTCCACGGGGATTTCGGTCGCTCGCTTTGGACGGGAGATAGCGTCACCCGCCTCGTCGCCGAGCGCATGCCGATTACTCTGTATCTAGGCGTGCTGGCCATGATATTCGCGCTCTTGATCGCGCTGCCCGTCGGGATCATCTCGGCGATCCGGCAAAACAAGCCGGTCGATTATCTCGGCCGTGTCTTTGCCATCACGGCCCTGTCCGTCCCGCCTTTTTGGCTCGGGACATTAGTGGTGGTCGTGCCGGCGATGCTCTGGGGGATCGCTCCGACCGTGCAATATGTTCGGCTGACCGACGATCCCCTCCTTAGTCTCCGCCAGATGGTGCCGCCCGCCATCGTCCTCGGCATCGCCTTGTCGGGAGTGACGATGCGGATGACCCGCACCATGGTCCTCGAAGTCATGCGCCAGGATTATGTCCGTACAGCTTGGAGCAAGGGTCTCGACGAGCGGACGGTCGTCCTGCGCCATGTCCTCAAAAACGCGCTTCTGCCGGTCATAACCATCGTCGGGTTGCAGTTGCCCCTGCTGATCGGTGGCGCGGTCGTGATTGAGCAGATCTTCGTGATCTCCGGTATGGGCCAACTACTCCTGATGGCGGTGTCGCAGCGGGACTATCCGGTCATTACGGGCATCTTTCTTCTCGTGGGCGTCGGCGTAATGACGATCAACCTGCTCGTCGACATCAGCTACGCCCTCCTAGATCCCAAGATTCGTCAGGGCTGAACGCATGACTATCGAGTCACCTCTGAAGATCGAAACAGGTCCCGGGCGAGGCGCTTGGGCAGCACCCGTCAGGACTTTCTTCAGTCGCCTTTTTAAGCAGGATATCCTCGGAACGGTTTGCGCCGGCCTTCTCGCCGCGATCGTGGTCTGCGCACTCTTGGCACCTTGGATCGCACCGTACGACTTCGACGCGATCGACCTTACATCGCTGATGCAAGGGCCGTCCTGGTCGCACCACCTCGGCACAGACGAACTCGGACGCGACATCCTCAGCCGGATCATCTATGGAGCCCGTACTTCCGTTATC
>CAYZFH010000319.1:0-3410 GCA_964477375.1 uncultured Rhizobiaceae bacterium
ACGCCGAATAGGCGACGGGCATGGTGACGTCCGGCGCGCTGGCGATCTCGCGTCCCGCGTGGAAGAGCTGGCCGAAGACGCGGCAATCGTATGCGTGGCAGGTCTCGGCCAGTTTGCGGAAGCCGGGGATGCAGGTGTCGTCGTAGGCCTGCAACGTCCGGCCCATCAGGTAGGCCGTGGGGTGGATGCTGGCGACCTCGGTGATGATGAGGCCCGCGCCGCCCTTGGCGCGCGCATGGTGATAGGCGATCAGCGCGTCATTGACCAAACGGTCGCCGCCGGCCAGGCGCGTTCCGTGGCCCGAGAAGAAGATGCGGTTCTTGATCGTCGCCGTGCCGACCTGCAGCGGCGAAAACAGCAGCGGAAAACGCGAAGACATGTCCCAGCCTCCCCCATCGCCGGACCATCCTAGGGTTCCCGCGCGGTTGCGCCTATAGCGAGGCGCGCACCAGGGCGGCCACCGCCATGGCCGCGCCGACGGCGGCCAGATCGTGGCGGACGACGATCTTGACGACGAACGCCGCGGCCACGCCGGCCGCAATGGCGGGATCGCCGGAGAACAAGGCGGGCGCCAGAAGCGCTCCGATCACGGCGGACGGCACGTTGCCGAGAAACCGCTTCGCACCCGCGGAGAAGGGCAGCCAGCGCATGAGCGTGAAGCCGCCTGCGCGCGTGGCGTAGGTGACCGCGGCCATGGCCAGGATGGCCATCAGGTTCCAGAACTCAATCCGCACGGCGCAGCATCCCCGCGATGGAGCCCGCCAGCGAGCCGACCAGCACCTGCCAGCCGGCGGGCAACAGGCGCTCGGCCAACACCGCCGCCGCGCCGGCCACGACCAGCGGCAGGATATCGGCGCGCCCGCGCCATGCGCCGACCAGAAGCGCCACGAAGAAGGCCGGCACCGCCACGTCGATGCCGTAACGCGTGATGTCGCCGAAGGCCGAGCCGAACAGGTGGCCGGCGATGCTGCCGCCCGTCCAGCCGACGCACATGGTGATGCCGCCGCCCAGCACGATGGCGCGGTCGGTCGCGCCGTTGTTCCAGGCTCGCATGGCAGCCAGCCAGTTGGAGTCCGATAGGAAATAGAGCGACAGATAGGCGCGCCCCTTCGACAAGGGCGCCAGCCACGGCCGGATCGCGGCGCCGAACAGAAGGTGCCGCGCGTTGATGGCAAAGGTGGTGAGGACGAGGGGCAGGATGGCGGGCGGGAAGGTCCAGGCCAGGATGGCCGGATACTGGGCCGACCCCGCGAAAACGATGGCGCTCATCATCGCCGTCTCGGCAAAGGAGAGGCCGACTTGCCCCGCGAGCGCGCCGAACGCCATGCCGAAGGCGGCCGAACTGAGCGCTGCCGGCAGGACGCCGCGCGCGCCGGCCAAGGCTCCGGCGAAGGTGAAGGGGACCGGTTCGGTCATCGTGGACTGTTAACCGTTAAACAGGTTATAGTAACCCATAGAACGGTTATACGGGCGGCGAGTCAACTCCGTTCGCGCGCCATGACCGGCCAAGGTTCGCTGGAGGAGGGCGGACGCCATGCGCATCGACCGTCCGAAATTCATCGGCAACGCGTTATGCCTCGATTTCATCAACACGCTGACCTGGCGAGGCACACCCTGGCCGCATGACTATCTGCGCAGCTACGGCGACCTGATCGAATGGTCGAAGCGCGCGGGCATCCTCGATGGGGCCGAGGCGGCCGAGCTGCACAAGAAGGCGGGAAAGGAACGCCGCCGCGGCGACGCCGTCCTGGGCGCGGCGCGCGAGTTGCGCGAGGCCATTCACGGCCTCATCACCAGCGCCGCGCGCGGCAAGGGGCACGCTGCCGCCGACATCGCCGCGCTCAACCGCGTTCTGGCAAAGGCGCCCCGGCGGCATGGCTTGGCCAAGGGTGAGGTCGGCTTCGTGTGGAAACTGTCCGAGCGGCCGCGCACGCTCGACGCCATGCTGTTCCCGATCGCCGAATCGGCGGGCCAGACACTGGTCGCCGCCGAGGCCGCGCGGCTCAAATCCTGTGCCAGCCCGGAATGCGGCTGGGTCTTCCTCGACACCACGCGCGGCAACCGCCGCCGCTGGTGCGACATGGCCGATTGCGGCAACCGCGTGAAGGCGCGCCGCCACTATCTGAAGGCGCACACGCTGCCCGAGAAGCGGCGCTAGTCGCGGGAGGGATGTCGGCGTTTACGGCCGCAGGGCGCGGATGGGTACGAAATTCGTGATGTCATCCGATAGCTGCACCACTGTCGCCTCGATGGCGAACACCTGGGCCAGCATCTCCGCGTTGAGGACCGCGTTCGGCGGTCCGGCGGCATGCACGCGTCCGGCATCGAGAATCACGACCTGATCGACGAAGCGGGCGGCTAGATTGAGGTCGTGTAAAGCGATGATGACCGCCAGCTTCTTGCGGCGCGCGATATCCCGAATCGTTTCCAAAATTTCCAACTGATGGCGCACATCCAGGGCGCTGGTCGGTTCGTCCAGCAGCAGGACGCGCGGGCCCCGGGCCAGAGCCTGGGCGATGAAGACCATTTGCCGTTGCCCGCCGCTGATCTCGCCGATGCGCCGGTCCGCCAGCCCTTCGACGTTCAGCATCGCGAGCACGTCCACCGCCGCTTCGATCTCCGATGACGGCAAATGCCAACCGAGCCTCTCCAGGCGCCCAAGCAGCGCCACCTCAAGGACGGTCAAAGCCGAGCGCACCGAACTGTCCTGGGGGAGATAGCTGACGAGCTGGGATGCTTTCTTTCGCGGCTGAGACAGAAGATCGACGCCATCGAGCGTGACCCGGCCGGTGAACGGCGTCAGGCCCAGCGTCGCCCGCATAAGGCTCGACTTTCCGGCGCCATTGGGGCCGATCACGGCGGTCAGCGATCCCACGGGCGCTTCCAGGTTCACGCCGGAAAGGACGCGCCGCGTCCCATAGGAAAGCGAAAGATTCTCGATGCGGAACATCACCAGTACTTCCGGCGCGACTGGATGATGAGAAAAAAGAAGATCGGCACGCCGACCAGCGCGGTGACGATGCCGATCGGATAGATCGCGCCTCCAACGATGGATTTAGAAGCGATGGAGGCCGCAGACAGCAGGAGCCCTCCGATCAGCGCGGACAGGGGCAGCAAAAAGCGCTGGTCTTCGCCGACCAGGAACCGCGCCATGTGCGGGGCGATCAGTCCGACGAAGCCGATGGTGCCCACGAAACACACCGCCACGGCCGTCAGGAGGGAGATCGAGGCGAACACGCGCATGCGCAACCGCGCGACATTGACCCCGAGGCTGCGGGCCCGGTCTTCGCCGAGACGAAGAGATGTCAGGCGCCATGCGTCCGCCATCAGAACGGGAAGGACGACAGCGAACAACCCGGCGACCACGGCGACTTTCGTCCAGGACGCCCGTGCCAGGCTGCCGAACAGCC
>CAYZFH010000320.1:0-3407 GCA_964477375.1 uncultured Rhizobiaceae bacterium
CGGCGACCAAGCACCGCTATACCTCGGCCATTATGTTCACGGCCTGTGACGGCGAGCCGGAAAAGCGCGTACGCGCGATGGCGGACGCTTCGCTGGCAGCACTCCATGCTGGCATGGCGGCGCTCAAGCCTGGCGTTCCGTGCGAGGAGGTGGATCGCGTCGTTCACGGCGAGTGGGTCAAGGCCGGCTTCGGCGAATACCATCGCCACCGCGCGGCCTATTCGATCGGCATGTGCTTCCCGCCCGATTGGGGCGAAGGCCAGATTCTCTCGCTCAAGAAGGGCGAGAAACGGTTGGTCCAGAAGGACATGGTCTTCCACATGGTTCCGGCGGCCTTCATCTACCGCGAGACCGGCGTGGGCTTCAGCGCGACCCTGCATGTGACGGCGAATGGCTGCGAGCCGTTGTCCATGTTCCCTGGTAAACTGATCGTGAAGAATGCGGGCGGTGCCAAACGCGCGTCGGCGAAAAAGACCAGCGCCAAGAAAGCGGCCAAGACAAAGCGTAAGCCCGTCAAGAAGGCCGCCAAGGCAAAGCGTAAGACGCGACGGTGAGATGACGACGAAACCACCACAGGCCGGACGGATCGGAAAAGCGGGAACGCGCGCCGTGCGCCCCATGGCGGGCGCCGGCACCGGTGCGCGCGTCAAGCTCGACGCCATCGACCTCAAGATCCTGGCGGCACTCCAACGCGACGGACGCCTGACCAAGATCAAGCTGGCCGAGGAGGTCGGACTTTCCGTCAGCCCCTGCCTCGAGCGCATGCGCCGGTTGGAGAAGGCCGGTTTCATCCGCGGCTACAACGCTGAGATTGACCTGTCGAAGCTTTTGTCGGCATCGCGTGTCTTCGTCGAGATTACGCTGGGCGGCCATACGGCCGCCGACTTCGAACGCTTCGAGACAGCCATCGAGGCCGTGCCCGAAGTTGTCGAGTGCCATGCCATCGGCGGCGGCATGGATTACCTGATGAAAGTCGTGGCGACCGACATCGACCACTATCAGCAGGTCATCGAAGGGCTGCTGAACGCCAATATCGGCATCGCGCGCTACTTCACGTATATCGTCACCAAGCCGGTGAAGCGCACACAGGGCTATCCGATCCAGCACCTTCTGACCCGCGCCAAGCAGCGCCGGACAACGGAACAGACCTAGCCACGGCAATAGTTTCCGTCCGCCCCGGCGGATGGCGAAATATTTCCCGCCCCCATCATCGCTTTCGGTCGCTCCCGCCGCCCGAAACTTGATAGCTCATCATCCCTGAACCGGCGCGTTCCGTGCCGGACTTACAAGAAACAGGGATGGGGAGTTTCACGATGCTGGTCGGCGTTCCGAAAGAGATCAAAACCGAAGAGCATCGCGTGGGCATGGTCCCGAGTGGCGTGCGCGAACTGACGTCGCGCGGCCATCAGGTCATCGTTCAGGCCGGCGCGGGCGCCGGCATCAACAGCGATGACGCGGAATACAAGGCAGCCGGTGCGCGCATCGCCAAGGATGCCGCCGAGGTGTTCGCCGCCGCCGACATGATCGTGAAGGTTAAAGAGCCGCAGGCCGCCGAGTGCGCCATGCTGCGCCCCGGCCAGGTCTTGTTCACCTATCTGCATCTGGCCGCGGACGCGGCGCAAAAAGACGGGCTTCTCAAATCCGGCGGTGTCGCCATTGCCTACGAGACGGTCACCGGTCCCACGGGCGGTCTGCCGCTTCTGGCCCCCATGTCGGAAGTGGCCGGACGGATGAGCGTCCAGGTCGGCGCCCATTGCCTGGAAAAGGCGCATGGCGGCCGCGGCATGCTTCTGGGCGGCGTGCCGGGGGTCGAAGCGGGCCATGTGGTGGTCATCGGTGGCGGCATATCCGGCCTCAACGCGGCGCGCATGGCCATGGGTTTGGGCGCGCGCACGACGGTGATCGACAATTCCATCAACAAGCTGCGCGAGATCGACGCGCTGTTCGGCGGCCGTATCCAGGCGCTTTACTCGACGCGCGACACCATCGAGCGGCAGGTGCGGGATGCGGATCTCGTGATCGGCGCCGTTTTGGTGCCGGGCGCCACGGCGCCCAAGCTGGTCGACCGCAAGACGATCGCCGCCATGCGGCCGGGTTCGGTAGTTGTCGATATCGCCATCGATCAGGGTGGCTGCTTCGAGACCAGCAAGCCCACGACCCATTCCAAGCCGACCTATGAGGTCGACGGCGTGGTCCATTACTGCGTCACCAACATGCCGGGCGCGGTGCCGCGCACCTCGACCTACGCGCTGACCAACGCGACCCTGCCGTTCGTCCTGGCTCTGGCCGACAAGGGCTACAAAAAGGCCCTGACCGACGACGCGCATCTGGCGCTCGGCCTCAACGTCCACAAGGGCGTGCTGACGCACCCCGAGGTGGCGCGCGCCTTCAACGAAAAATTCGTTCCGACGCTGCAGGCTCTCGCCGCCTGACCCGTCGGAAGCCGCGGAAAGCCGGGGAAGAGAGGAGACGGCCATGCCGTACGACAACGACCTCTTCCGGATGCTCAAGGACGCGTCGCTTTTCCGCCAACAGGCGTACTTGAACGGCGCTTGGTGCGACGCCGATTCCGGCGAGACTGAATCCGTGGAAAACCCGGCGGACGGCAGCCGGATCGGTGCGGTGCCCAACATGGGGGCGGCCGAGACGCGGCGTGCGATCGCGGCGGCCTCGGCGGCGTTCGCACAGTGGCGCGGCCTGACGGCCACGGAGCGGGCGCGTGGCTTGCGGCGCTGGAACGACCTGATCCTGGCCAACCGCGACGACCTGGCGCTGATCATGACGCTGGAGCAGGGAAAATCCCTGGCCGAATCGCGCGGCGAGATCGAATACGCGGCCAGCTTCGTCGAATGGTTCGCCGAGGAAGCCAAGCGCGCGTATGGCGAAGTCATCCCGAGCCACCTGGCGGGACGGCGCCTGATCGCGACGCGCGAGCCCATCGGCGTCGCAGCCGCCATCACGCCGTGGAACTTCCCCTCCGCCATGATCACCCGCAAGGCCGCCGCCGCGATGGCGGCCGGCTGTCCCATGATCGTGCGCCCGTCGCCGGAAACGCCGTTCTCGGCCCTGGCGCTGGCCGAATTGGCCGGGCGTGCGGGCCTGCCCAAAGGCATCTTTCAGGTTGTCACCGGCGATGCCGTCGCGATCTCGAACGCGCTGATGGAAAGCGCCGAAGTACGCGCGGTGTCCTTCACCGGCTCGACCGAGGTCGGCCGCATCCTGCTCGCGGGCGGGGCCGCGACCGTCAAGAAGATGTCCATGGAGTTGGGTGGCCACGCGCCGTTCATCGTCTTTGACGACGTCGACGTGGCCACAGCCTCGTCGGACGCCATCGGCGCCAAGTTCGTGACCACGGGGCAGGACTGCCTGGCCGCCAATCGCATTTTCGTGCAGGACGGGATTTATGA
>CAYZFH010000321.1:0-3402 GCA_964477375.1 uncultured Rhizobiaceae bacterium
TACTCCCCACTGCTGCCTCCCGTAGGAGTCTGGGCCGTGTCTCAGTCCCAGTGTGACTGGTCGTCCTCTCAGACCAGTTACCGATCGTCGCCTTGGTGAGCCATTACCTCACCAACTAGCTAATCGGACGCGGGCTCCTCCTACAGCGGCCTAAGCCTTTCTCCCGAAGGACGTATGCGGTATTAGCCACAGTTTCCCGTGGTTGTTCCCCACTGTAGGGCAGATTCCCACGCGTTACTCACCCGTGCGCCGCTCGTGTATTGCTACACGCGCTCGACTTGCATGTGTTAGGCCTGCCGCCAGCGTTCGTTCTGAGCCAGGATCAAACTCTCAAGTTGACTGTGAACCTCGTGCATTCCGGCAAGCCGGCCTGTCCGAGATCCGCATTCGAGTGACCCACTCGTTAACTGAACTCTGCGACACCCATAGTTATAGTTTGGGTGATCGCGGGATCCGCGTGCGAGCGGGCTTGCTCTCGTTCGAGAACGAGCCGCCGCCTGCGCATCCCTTCCGCGCTATTCACTTGTCAAATAACTGGAGCAGCAAGAACCAGCTAACTGGAAGAACCAGTCACGGCCTCGCCGCGGGAGTGGGTGTATACGGATTCTGTTCCGGGGGTGCAAGTCCTATTCTCGAAATATTCACAGAGAATTCGGCGTCGCACCCGCTCTGGAAAAATGGCGCTGCGACAAGGCTTTTTCAAGGTTGAGCTTGCCGCGAATCTCAGAAACCGCTGGGAATAGCCTGATTCTGAGCACTTATCCCCATCCGGTTCGCGGTTGACAGACGTTTCCGCCGCCAACATCCTCCCAACCAGTTGGGCCGAAACGCAATCGAGCCACAACAGATAAGCATACGAGAATTGCGCGGCGCGGGCCGTGCCCGGGCGCCAGCGGAGGCCGAAAACCAGTCCATGGACGACAAGCCCGCACGGCGTATCGGCCCCCTCTTTCGCGCAGGTGCGGCATCGCGCACGCGAAAGACGGCGCTCCTGGGCGCGGTCGCCCTCAGCGTGCTGATCACCGCGGGTTTCTTCGCTTATTCCGGCCTGGATCCCTTCGGCACGCGCGAGGAAACGCCGCCGGTTGTCGAAGCGCCGGAAGAAGAGAAGCTGGCGGAAGGCACGATTCCCGTAACGCCGACCGAGCCCGCCGAGAAAACGATCCGCGTCGGCTCGGGCGACACGATCATCGATCTTCTTCTCGCGACCGGCGTGCCGCGCAGCGAGGCGCACGACGCGGTCACCGCGCTGCGCAAACATTTCAATCCGAAGCAGTTGAAGTCAGGCCAGGAACTGGTCGTGAAGTTCGGCCCCGGCGAAGGCGGCGCCGACCGGCTCGAGCGCATGATCGTCCCCATCACCTTCCGCCAGGATGTCGCCGTGGAGCGCGCCGGCAACGGAAGCTTCGCGGCCCACACGATCGACAAACCGGTGAAGGAACAAGCCGCGTATGCCGGCGGTCCGATCGAGAGTAGCCTTTACGAAACCGGCGTCGCGCAGAACGTACCTGCTGTGATGATGGCCGAGATGATCCGCCTCTACTCCTATGACGTCGATTTCCAGCGCGACGTGAAGGAAGGCGACAGCTTCGAGTTGCTGTATCAGCAATACGTCGACGAACAGGGAACGCTGCTTCACGCCGAGACGATCCGCTACGCGGAGCTGGTGCTCGGCGGCAAGCGCCTCCGCCTGTTCCGCTTCACCACGCGCGAAGGCGAGGTCGAGTATTTCAACGAAAAGGGCGAGAGCGTGAAGAAGGCGCTGTTGCGCACGCCCGTCGACGGCGCGCGCATCTCGTCGAAATTCGGCTCGCGCCTGCATCCGATCCTCGGCTACACGACCATGCATCGCGGCATCGACTTCGCGGTGCCGGGCGGCACGCCGATCATGGCGGCCGGCAACGGCACGGTCGAAATGGCCAGCACGAACGGCGGCTACGGCCGCTATGTCCGGATCAAGCACACCGGCGTGTTCTCGACCGCCTACGCCCACATGTCCGGCTTCGCCAAAGGCCTGCGCAAGGGCGCCAAGGTGCGGCAAGGGCAAGTGATCGGCTATGTCGGCTCCAGCGGCCTGGCGACCGGCCCGCACCTCCACTACGAGCTTCTGTCGGGCGGCAGCCAGATCAATCCGTTGAGCGTGAAGATGCCCTCGGGCCAGAAGCTCGACGGCAAGGATCTGGCCCGGTTCCGCGAGACGGTGGCCGCCGTCGAGCGCGAGCTGAAGGCTCTGCCGCCCGAGCGGCGCGTCGCGCAGAAATAGGCCGCTCCCTCCTAGCTTTCCTCATCCGAACGGAAGAAAAACTCGTTTGCGGATGCGCGCGCCGGACGGCAGCGTGGCGTCCAGCGGCAAACGGGGAACAGTCATGCTGACGCTTTACGACAACCTGGATTCCGGCAACGGCTACAAGGCGCGCTTGCTCCTGCACAAGCTCGCGCTGCCCTACACGCGCGTCGAACTGGACATCGATCGCAGCGAGACGCGCACGGCGCAATTCCTGGTCAAAAACCCCAACGGCCGCATCCCGGCGCTCGAGCTTGAGGACGGCACCTGCCTGCCCGAATCGAACGCGATCATCCATTACCTGGCGGAAGGCTCGCCCTATCTGCCCACCGACCGGCTGAAGCACGCCCAAGTGCTGCAGTGGATGTTCTTCGAGCAATACAGCCACGAACCGTTCGTCGCGACGCCGCGCTATATCGTGAAGCATCTGGGCCGCGGCCACGCGCGCATGAAGGAATTGCCCGACCGGCATCAGAAAGGCCACGCCGCTCTCGCGGTGATGGACCAGCATCTGGCCAAGCGGCGCTTCTTTGTCGACGAGCGTCTGACGATCGCCGACATCGCCCTCTACGCCTACACGCACGTGGCGCACGAGGGCGATCTCGACGTCAGCGGCTACAAAACCGTGATGGCGTGGCTGGCGCGGGTCGCGGCCGAGCCGCGCCATATCCCCATCACGCAAGGATGACGGGTCAGGCCGCTTTCGCGGCCTGACCGTCGATCATGAGACCGTCCTTGCCCGCAGTTACGGGCACACGCTGGCCATCCTTGATCTTGCCTTCCAGGATCCGCTCGGCGAGCGGGTTCTGGATCGAACGCTGGATCACGCGTTTCAAGGGACGAGCGCCGTAGACGGGGTCGTAGCCCGTTTCCGCCAGCCAGCCACGCGCCTTGTCGTCGATCTCGAGCGTGATCTTGCGCTCGTCGAGCAGGCTCTGCAGCCGCTTGAGCTGGATATCCACGATGCCCTTCATCTGCGCGCGGCCCAAGCGCCTGAACAGGAGGATTTCGTCCAGGCGGTTGAGGAACTCGGGCCGGAACGCGGCGCGCACGGCCTCCATCACCTCTTCCCGCACGACCTCCACGTCCTGCCCTTCGGGCTGGTTCGCGAGCGCCGC
>CAYZFH010000322.1:0-3384 GCA_964477375.1 uncultured Rhizobiaceae bacterium
GGCTGTGCTGCGCTATTGGCTTCAGCGTCCGTGACGATGCGGTACGATGCCTTCGTGAGGAATTTCGGAATGAAGCGTTTTGCCTTGGCGCTGGCCGCGCTTGCGATCCTGTGTGTGACCGGCGCCGCCCAGGCGGCCGGACCGCTGGACAAATTCGTGTTCATCGACGCGCGTCAGCCCAGCGCCGAGGCGCCGCTGGTGGTCAAGCCGTGGACCGACCAGGAGCGCAACACGGTCAAGGGCATGCTGGACAGTATCCAGAAAGCCTCGCCCGGCCTGATCCAGCGCGCCACCGCTTACCGGCCCGTCCGCGTCTACCGCACCGAGCGTTTGGGGCTGGACGAAACCATTGCCGGCGTCATTCGCCCCGATCACGCGATCATCGTCACCGACCGTTTCTTCAAGGCGCCCCCGACACCCGGCGCCATCAGCATCCAGGACCCGTATTTCATGCTGGTGCGCGACGTGGCCCATCTGGCCGATGCGGCGAACAAGGCGTCTGCCAGCAAGGAATGGATCGATCTGGTCAAGCCGATGATCGACAAGGTGCGCGCCGCCGCCGCCCAGAAGCAGGAACGGTTGGGCGACCTGGTGGCCAAAGGCAACGACGCGCCCGCGCGCGAGGCCGGCCTGCCCACGGCTTTCGCGGCCTTCAGCCCGTCTGAAGCCCTGGCCGAGTTCACCGCCGCGCTGGTGGTGAAGAAGGATTTCGCGATGGCCGCCCCGGTGAAGGCGTTCGTCGAGAAGCGCATGCTGTCGCCGACCTTCACGCCGGACGAATCGTCGCGCCGCTTCCATGAGGCCTTGACCGCGTTCGAGAACGCCAAGATCGATGACGCGCTCAAGCTCTACGACCAGGCCATCAAGCTCGACCCGAATTTCCGCGAGGCTTATCTGAATCGCGGCCTGATCTACAAATACAAGGGCGAGTGGGACAAGGTGATCGCCGACTTCGACCAGGGCATCAAGCTGTCTTATGGCGAGGTGGCCAGCGAGCTCTATTTCGAGCGCGGCTTTGCCCAAATCCAGAAGAAGAATTTCGACGCCGCGATCACCGATTTCACCGCCGCGATCGCGCGCGCGCCGACCCGCACCGCGCAGGACGTCGCGCAGTCCTACGCGCTGCGCGCCGAGGGCTATATGAACAAACGCGAATACGCGAAGGCCCTCGCGGACTTGAATTTCGTCATCGAGATCAACCCGCAGAGCTCTTATGCCTACCTGACGCGCGGCCGCGCTAAGTACGAGCAGCAGGACGCGGTGGGCGCGATCGCCGACTACACCAAGGCCATCTCGATCAATCCCAAGGATCCGCGACCCTATTTCATGCGCGGCTTCGCCTACGGCTCGCTGAAGCAATACAAGGAAGCCAAGGTCGACCTGGAAGAGGCTATCCGCCTCGATCCGGAGATCACGCCCTTGGCCAAGCCGCCGCTCGACTTCGTCAACGGCGAGATCGCGAAGGGCAAGTAAGGCGCCTTAGGCGCCCGGGCCGTCCAGCGATACTACGCCCGCGCCCAGGACCGTTCCGTACGATCCGGCCTGCACGATGACCACAGCACCACCGCGTTCGCGCTGGGTGGCGGCATCAATGGGCATCATCAGGCGCGTGGCTCGTCCGTTCCAATTCGCAACGCGGCGGATCTCCCGCACCACGTTGGCGTGCGTGATGGAACGCCCGCCATTCTCTCCGGCCTTTACCGATATCGTCTGGCTTCGGTCATAGAGAACCAGCCACACCGTCGCGTCCGTCGTGGCGCCGCCCGTGGCGGGCAGTGCGGCCTCGACCGTGCCGTCGGGCTTGCGTGTCAGTGCGACGGGAAACACGGCATTGCCGCGCGCGGCGCCCAGCAGCGTTTCCACCTTCTCGCGCCGTGAACCGGCTTCGTGGACGCGCCCGTCGATCACCATCTCGGGCGTATAGACGTAGCTCTGCTTGAGCGATTCGGCATAGCCCTTCTGGCGCGCGGTCGCTTCGGCGGAGGAGAACGGGTCGGTCCAGCCCAGGCGATTCCAATAATCGACGTGGAAGGAAAGGGCGATCACGCCCGGCCGCTTGGCCAGTTCGCCCAGATAGGCGTCGGCCGGCGGGCAGGAACTGCAGCCTTCCGACGTGAACAGCTCGACCAGCACGGGCGCGCGCTCGGCGGCCGCGGCCGGTGTCAGGGCGAGGAAAAGGGCGAGGCAGGCGAGGGTGACGGCGCGCATGACGCCATTCTAGCGCCGGTTCGCCGGTCCGGCGTCATCACGAAACAGTGAGCGGCTAGACGTCCAAGTCCTGCACGAACTTGGCGTGTTCCTGGATGTAGTCGAAGCGCGCTTCGGGTTTCTTGCCCATCAGCGTCTCGACCAGCTTCGCCGTGCTGGCCACGTCCTTCTTCTCGTCCGCCTTATTGGCGTCGGGCATGTGGACCTTGAGCAGCGTGCGCGTCTTTGGGTCCATCGTCGTTTCCTTGAGCTGCTGGGCGGGCATTTCTCCCAGGCCTTTGAAGCGGCTGATCTCGACGTTGGACTTGCCCTTGAAGGTGGTCTTCAGCAGTACTTCCTTGTGGGCGTCGTCGCGTGCATAGATGGATGTCGCGCCGTGGTTCATGCGGTAGAGCGGCGGCATGGCCAGATACAGATGGCCGCTTTCCACCAGCCGCGGCATCTCGCGATAGAAGAACGTCATCAGCAGCGCGGCGATATGCGCGCCGTCGACGTCGGCGTCCGTCATGATGATGACGCGCTCGTAGCGCAGGCTTTCGGGCCGGTAGGTATCGCCGTGGCCGGCGCCCAGCGCCTGCAACAGATCGGTCAGCTCCTGGTTCTGGCGCAGTTTCTCGGCCGTGGCGCTGGCCACGTTCAGCACCTTACCGCGCAGGGGCAGGATGGCTTGGGTCTCGCGGTTGCGCGCGGTCTTGGCCGAGCCGCCGGCGGAATCGCCTTCGACCAGGAAGATCTCAGTGCCCTCGCGCGAATCGCGGCTGCAATCGGCCAGCTTGCCGGGCAGACGCAGCTTGCGCGTCGCCGTCTTGCGCTGCATCTCGCGTTCCTGGCGGCGGCGCAGGCGTTCGTCCGCACGCTCCAGCACGCGTTCGAGCAGCGCGCGGGCAGACGTCGTGTCGGCGTGCAGCCAATGGTCGAAGCGGTCCTTGACCGCGTTCTCGACCAGACGCACGGCCTCGGGCATGCCCAGGCGTTCCTTGGTCTGGCCTTGGAACTGCGGGTTCGGGATGAACAGCGACAGCATCACGGCCGCGCCGTCCACCACGTCCTCGGCGGTGATCTCCTTGCTGCGCTTGCTGCCGACCAGGTCGGCGTAGTCGCGCATGCTGCGGCCCAGCGCCGTGCGCAGGCCTTGCTCGTGGCTGCCGCCCTGGGGCGTGGGCACCGTGTTGACGT
>CAYZFH010000323.1:0-3374 GCA_964477375.1 uncultured Rhizobiaceae bacterium
TGAACCTCCCTGGAGAGGGAGGTGGAGATCCCGTTCGGATAGACGGTATGGTCGTCAAGCCCTTCTGGTTCAAGGAAAATTTGATGATTTTCCCGGTCCGGGAAGCGCACCACCTTGTCCTCGATGGACGGGCAATATCGGGGGCCTCTGCCCTCTATTTGGCCAGAAAACAGGGGTGAATGGGCTAAATTGGCCTGAATCACCGCATGGGAGGCTGGATTTGTCTGGGTTATGAAGCAGGAGACCTGCGGCACCCGGATGATGTCCGTCAGATAGGAAAAGGGGCGGGGTGGATTGTCGCCCGGCTGCTCGACCAATTGCTTCCAGTCGATGGTCCGTCCGTCCAAGCGGGGCGGGGTCCCAGTTTTCAGGCGCCCCAGCGGAAAGCCATGCCGGGCCAAGGTTTTAGACAGGCCGAGGCTCGGGGCTTCGCCCATCCGTCCAGAAGGAATTTTTTCCGATCCGATATGGATAAGGCCATTCAGAAAGGTGCCGGTGGTCAAAACGATGCTGCCGGCCAGAATCTCGCGCCCATCGGCGAGAACGACGCCTGTCACCCGGCCACCGCGAACGATCAGGTCTTCTGCCGACCCTTCCACGACCTCCAGATCGGCCTGGGAGGCGATCAGCTCCTGGATCGCCGCCTTGTAGAGCTTGCGGTCCGCCTGGGCCCGCGGCCCCCGCACCGCTGGTCCCTTGCTTTGGTTCAACATCCGGAACTGGATGCCCGCGCGATCGATGGCCCGCCCCATCAATCCGTCCAGCGCATCGATTTCCCGAACGAGCTGCCCCTTCGCCAACCCGCCGATCGCCGGGTTGCAGGACATTTCCCCAATCTTTTCAAAGCTATGAGTAACAAGGGCCGTGCGCGCACCAACCCGCGCGGCGGCAGCGGCGGCTTCGCAGCCGGCATGTCCGCCACCCACGACGATCACGTCGTATTTCAGCATGATCCAAATGTACGGGAGGGGCGAAATTCTGTAAAGCGCGGGTAGAATGTTTCACGTGAAACATTCGATTCCGGGAGATCCGTGGCATTTCGGCCAATGTTTCACGTGAAACATTATTTGCCGATGCAAAAGTCCTTAAAAATCAAATCCAAAAGATCCTCAACGCCTATGGAGCCCGTGATCCGCCCGAGAGAAAAGGCGGCATGCCGGTAGTTTTCGGCGAGGAGCTCCGGTGCATCGCCGTGGTTGCAGAGCTGAAGCGCGTTCAGACAAGATCGCAGAGCCTGGCGATGGCGCTCGCGGGTAAAAACCGGCGAGTCCCCTTGGCCAAAGCGCTCAGCCGCCATGCGGGCGAGCCAATCGCGAAGAGCAGCCAATCCCGTTCCCTGGAGGGCAGAGACCCCCATGACGTCTACCCCTTGAAGATTGGCGGGGACCGCGGAACCCAGCTCGGCCTTGTTAAAAACGGCAAGGCTATTCCGGTCTAAAAGCGCCAGAGAAAGGGCGTCCACCACCGGGGCAGTGGCATCGAAAACGACCAGCTTCAAGGCAGCGGAATCGGCACGCTCCCGGGCACGACGGATTCCCTCGACCTCGATGGGGTCGTCTGTTTTCCGCAAACCCGCCGTATCCGCGAGCAAGAGGGGCCAGCCATCGAGGTCGAGCCGGACCTCGATGATATCGCGCGTGGTACCGGCAATGGGCGTCACAATGGCGGCCTCACGCCGGGCCAGGGCGTTGATAAGGCTCGATTTACCCACATTCGGCGCGCCCAGGATGGCCACCTCGATCCCGTCGCGGATGGTCTGTCCGCGCGCGCCCTCGGCCAGATGGAGCCGCAGCTCTTCGGTCAGGCGCGCGATCTCGGACAGGGATTCGCCGATGACCGCGTCGGTGACACCATCGTCAGAGAAGTCGATATGCGCCTCGACGAGCGCCGATGCGCGCAGGAGCCGGGCGCGCCAAGACTCGTAGAGCACGGCCAGGGCGCCGTCCATCTGCCGGAGGGCGATGCGGCGTTGGGCCGCCGTTTCGGCATCGATCAGATCGGCCAAGCCCTCAAGGGCGGTCAGATCCAGCTTGCCGTTTTTGAAGGCGCGGCGGGCGAATTCGCCGGGCTCGGCCAGACGGACTTGATCCATTCCACCCAAAGCGCCGTAAAGCGAGGCGAGCACCGCCCGGCCGCCATGGATGTGAAACTCCGCCGTATCCTCGCCGGTCTCGCTGCGGGGAGCGGGAAACCATAGGACCAAGGCGCGGTCGATCAATTCACGCGAAGCGGGCTCACGCAAAGGTGCGAGCACCGCATGGCGGGGTTCGGGAAGGGGGCGGCCGGTCAGCCCTTCGAGAGCGATACCCGCCCGCGGTCCCGAGATACGGACGACCGCGATGCCGGCCTTGCCGGTGCCGCTGGACAGCGCGAAGATCGTGTCGCTATCGCGCAACGCTTTGATCTAGATAGCTATTTTGCCTTCGGCGGATCATCGCCCGGGCGGAGCTGTAGGCGGGTGACGCGCTTTCCATCCTTGAGATGGACCGACAGGATCTCGTCCAGATCGGCGCGGTCGCGGTAGGTGTACCAGACGCCCTCGGGATAGATCACCATGGCCGGGCCCAGTTCGCAGCGGTCGAGGCAGCCGGCGCCGTTGATGCGTATGTCGTCCAGTCCGTACTTCTTGGCCTGGTTCTTCAGATAGCTGCGCAGCTTCTCGGCGTCCTTCGCGGCACAGCAGCCGCGCGGATGCCCGTCGGGCCGCTGGTTGGTGCACATGAAGACATGCCGGCGGTAATACAGCGCCGGGTCGTCCGTGTTGTTCTCGTCGCTCACGTCTTGCCGCCCCCGAGGCCTTTGGAGAATTCCGTCCAGAACCGCTGCTGCAATTCCTCGAGGCCTTTCACCCCGCTCGGAAACCACATCTTGAACATGGTCTCCGGATCCATCGCGGCCAGATGGCGCATCATCTCGTCCTTCATCTTTTCCATCACCGCGTCCTGGATCGGCCGTACGTCGGGCAAGCCGAGAAAGGCGCGCGCTTCTTCCGGCGTGCAATCGATATCGATGCGGACCTTCATGGCCGATTTCCCCAATCGAACCTATGTTTGACGGAGACGGACGCCAACCTAGGCCAAGCCCACCGATGCCGCAACGGCGCCACCGTGACGCGGCATGTCATCCACCGTCGGCGTGCAAGACCACTTCCGTACACAACCGCTCGAACGGACGTCGCATGACAGAAAATCTCCTCCGTCACGAGACCAGTCCCTACCTCCGCCAGCACCGGGACAACCCCGTCCACTGGCGTCCCTGGAGCGAAGCGGCCCTGGCGGAAGCCGAGAGGGCGAACAAACCGATCCTTCTCTCGATCGGCTACTCCGCCTGCCACTGGTGCCACGTCATGGCCCACGAAAGCTTCGAGGACGGAA
>CAYZFH010000324.1:0-3364 GCA_964477375.1 uncultured Rhizobiaceae bacterium
TCGCGGACGCGCCCGTGCGGCCCAAGGCGGCCCGGCGCTGAACTAGAACGTGCCCGGGTAGGCGCCGCCGTCGAGCACCATGTTCTGCCCGGTGATGAATCCGGCCTGAGCGCTGCACAGATAGGCGCAGGCATCGCCGAACTCGGCCGCCGTACCGAAGCGCTTGGCGGGATTGGCCTCCATCCGCTCCTTGCGCACCGTATCCACCGGCTGACCGGTCTTCTTGGCTGTGGCCTCGAACAGGCCGCGCAGGCGATCCGTATCGAAGGGACCGGGCAGAAGATTGTTGATCGTCACATTGTGGCGCACGGTCTCGCGCGAAATGCCCGCGATGAAGCCCGTGAGACCCGCGCGCGCGCCGTTCGACAGGCCCAGGATCGGGATCGGCGCCTTCACCGAGGTCGAGGTGATGTTGACGATGCGGCCGAAGCGCCGCGCGATCATGCCGTCGACCACGGCGCGGATGAACAGGATGGGCGCGATCATGTTGGCGTCGGCCGCCGCCATCCATTGCTCGCGGCCCCAGTCGCGGAAATCGCCCGGCGGCGGGCCGCCCGCGTTATTGACCAAAATGTCGGGCTCCGGGCAGGCCTCGAGGATTCTCGCGCGGCCCGCGTCCGTCGTGGTGTCGGCTGCAATGGCCGTGACGGTCGCGCCGGTCGCGCGCCGGATGTCCTCGGCCGTCGCCTTCAGCGGCCCCTCGGTGCGCGCCACGATGGTGATGATCGCACCCTCGCGTGCCAGCGATTCGGCGCAGCCGCGCCCCAACCCCTTGCTGGCGGCACAGACGATGGCCTTGCGGCCCTTGATGCCCAAATCCATGGCGTCAGACGTCGATGCCGTGGGAGCGCAGCACGTCGCGCACGAACGGGACGGTGATGTTGCGCCGCGCCGACATGGCGGCTTCGTCGATCACGGCCACCATCTTGCGCGCCGTCGCGAATGACCGCTCGATGCGCGCGACCAGGAAATCGATCACGCCGGGTCCGACGCGGATCTGCCGGTCGCTGAACATCTTTTCCAGCACGGCCGCGATCAGTGCGTCTTCGGGCTGGCTGACCTCGACCGAAGGCAGCGCCAATAGGCGCGAACGCAGGTCCGGCAGCGAGATATCCCAGCGCCCAGGCGCGCGGCGGGCCGTCAGAAGCATCTTGCCGCCCTGTTCGGCGACATAGTTGTAAAGATGAAGGAACTGCTTCGGCATCTGCTCGGCCGCGCGACCGGCATCGCCGAGGACGAAATGGCGCGCCTCGCCCATCAGGCGCGGCGGATCGGATTCATCGAGCATCGGCGGCGTCAGCAGGACCGCGCCCGTGGTGGCGCGGAAGACGTGGGCCAGGTGCGTCTTGCCGCAGCCGGGCTCGCCGTGGATGACCAGCGCGGACGCCGGCCAATCCCGCCAGCGGTCCAGCCATGCCACGGCTTCGCTATTGCTGGGCGCCACGACGAAATCGTCCATCGCGAGCGCGGGACGGAATTCGAACTGCAGCGGAATTTGTTGCGTAATCAAGTCTCTCCGCCTCGCGGACCGGCTGGACGGTCACCTCTGTAGAAGGAACCAGCGAGATAGCGGCTAACGCCGAAACGCGCAAGCACCCCGATGGCCGCCGCCGCGGGCACGGCGATCAAGATCCCGATGAAGCCCATCAGCGCCCCACCCGCCATCAAGGCGAAGACGATCCAGAGTGGGTGCAGGCCGACGCGGTCGCCGACCAGCTTCGGCTGGAGGATGTTGCCCTCGAAGGCCTGGATGGTGGCGAAGATGGCGGCGATCGTGAGGACGCCCTCCCAGGTGCCGAACTGGATGATGGCCAGGCTGATGCAGGCCACGGCGCCGATGGCCGTGCCGACAATCGGGATTACGGCCAGGACGCCGATCATGACGCCAAGCAGAAGCGCGAACTGAAGGCCCGCAATGGTCAGGGCGATGGTGTACGCCACGCCCAGGAACAGGCAGACGAAGGCCTGGCCACGGATGAAACCGGCCAGCGCACGGTCGATGTCCGCCAATACGGCGCGGATGGTGCCGGCATGATTGCGCGGTAGGCAGCGGTCGATCGAAGCCACCACCTTGGGCCAGTCCCGCATCAGGTAGAAGGTCACCAGAGGCGTGATGAAGATCAGCGAGATCACGTTGACCACGGCCAGGCCGCCGCTCCACAGGCCGCCGAACATCGTGGCCAGCCAGGCAAGCGCTTCGCCGGCGTGGCTGCTCACCGTTTCCTGTATCTTCTCGTACTGCTCCGGCGACAGGCGAGCGGTGAATTTCTGCAAGCTGCTCTGCAGGATCGTGATGGCCCGGCTGATCAGGTCCGGTAAGGCACTGATCAACGCGACGATCTGCTCATAGAGAAGCGGCGCGATGAGGAAGATCACGCCCGCCACAACGCCCGCGAAGCCGACGCAAATCACCGTCGTGGACAAAGCGCGCGACCAGCCGAAACGCTGGAGCCACACGACCACGGGATCGAGGAGATAGGCCGCGGCCGCGCCGACCAGGAACGGCACCAACACCTCGCGCAGCGCGTTGAACAGCGCGCCGATGATGATGGCGACGCCGAGACCGATCAGCAGGCGCTGGAACGACGTCATGGCGACGCGCCCATGCGCGACGCCTGGCGGCCCCATTTGAGCAAATAGCCCAAACCGGACGCGAAGGTCGTGGCCGCGACCAGGTATGTCAGAGGCATTTCCACGCCCGGATCATGGAAGCCAAAACCGTTCAGCGCCAGCACATAGCCCGCGAAGACGATCTGCGCCACCGTGTTGCCCTTGCTAAGCCACATGGGCTCGATCCGCGTCTGGCTGTTGAGCCGGAACACCAGCGCTGCACCGCCGAGGATCAAGACGTCGCGCAGCACTACGAGAAACACCAGCCAAGATGGGATGAACCCCTTGGCGCCCAGCAGGATGAAGATCGAAACCAGCAAGGTTTTATCGGCGATGGGATCGAGGATGCTGCCCAGCGGCGTGCGCCAATCGAATCGCTTGGCTAAGAACCCGTCGACCCCGTCCGAAATGCCCGCGCCCAGGAAAATCCAGAACGCGAGATCGAGGCGGCCGTTCAGCACGACCCAGACCATGAGCGGGACGCAGAAAAGCCGTCCCAGGCTGATGAGATTGGGCAGCGTCATTGCGGCGTGGGCGGCGGCGGCGGAAGCGGCTGGGCCAGCCGCAGCGTTCGCGTCTCGCCCTGGGTCTCAAGGCGAAGGTCGAGTTGGGCCAAGGCCTGGGAAAGCTGCGCCTCGTCACCGACGTAATACAGGACCACGCGCGCGTCCTTCTTCGACACGGCGCGCAGATCGCTGCGCCGCACCTGCGTCACGCGGCCCAGCCGGTTGCGGATCTCGACCCACTCGCGCAA
>CAYZFH010000325.1:0-2954 GCA_964477375.1 uncultured Rhizobiaceae bacterium
GCGGCTCGCCCCGCCTTCTGCGCCATGCCGAACTGCACACGCTGACCATCGCCCATGTCGATTGCGATGCCTTCTACGCCGCGGTCGAAAAGCGGGATGCGCCAGAGCTGCGCGACCGCCCGGTGATCGTGGGCGGTGGCAAGCGCGGCGTGGTTTCGGCCTGCTGCTACATCGCACGAATCTACGGCGTCCGGTCGGCAATGCCGATGTTCAAGGCGCGGAAACTGTGCCCGGAAGCGGTGGTGATTCCGCCGAACATGAAAAAATACGCGCGCGTCGGGCGCGAAGTGCGCCAGCTCATGCTGGAAACGACGCCCTTGGTCGAGCCGCTTTCGATCGACGAGGCATTCCTCGACCTGTCGGGCACGGAGAAGCTGCATGGCGGCAGCCCTGCCCAGACCTTGACGCGCTTCGCCCGCAAGGCCGACCAGACGCTGGGCATCACGGTGTCGGTCGGCCTCAGCTACAACAAGTTTCTGGCCAAGCTGGCCTCCGATCTGGACAAGCCGCGCGGGTTTTCCGTGATCGGGCGCGGCGACGCCTTGGCGTTCCTGGCACCACGGCCGGTCGGCACGATCTGGGGCGTAGGCCCTTCGCTCCAAAAGACGCTGGCGAATGACGGACTTCTGACCATCGGGCAACTGCGCGAATTGCCGGAGGACGATCTGCTCCGCCGCTATGGCGCGATCGGCAAACGCCTGTCGCGCTTCTCCCGCGGTCTCGACGACCGGACGGTCGAGCCCGATTCGCCCACCAAAAGCATCTCGGCGGAAACCACCTTCGAGCAGGACCTGACATCCGGCACGGCTTTGTCCAAGGCGCTTTGGCCGTTGTGCGAAACCGTTTCCGAACGCCTGAAAGCGGCGGATCTGGCTGGCCGGGGCGTCACCCTCAAACTCAAGACGGCCGATTTCAAGATCCGCACGCGCAGCCGGATGACTGAGGCGCCGACCCAGCTTGCCGACGTCATCTTCCGCGCCGCGTCGAACCTTCTGAAGGCCGAGGCCGACGGTACCGCCTATCGCTTGATCGGCGTCGGCGTGACGTCGCTCGAGGGCGCAGCCAATGCGGACCCGCCCGATCTTTTGGACCCGGACGCCACCCGCCGCGCGGAGGTGGAGCGCGCCATCGACCATGTGCGGAAAAAGCTCGGCAAGACGTCCATCGGCAAGGGCCGCGGGCTCTGAAGCGCCTTGCCCACGCGCAAGCGAGACGCTAGGACTGCCGTTGCCATGAACGCTTCACCCCCCGCGCGTCCTGCGGCTTTCCTCGACCGGGACGGCGTCCTCAATCACGACACCGGCTATATCCACCGCTCGGCCGATTTCGTCTGGGTGGATGGTGCGATCGAGGCGATTCGCTTCTTGAACGACCGCAACTACCTGATTTTTGTGGTCACCAATCAGGCCGGGATCGCGCGGGGCTTGTACGGCGAAAACGACGTGCAGGTTCTGCACGGATGGGTCGGCGAACAGCTTGCCGCCGCGAACGCCCGGATCGACGCCTTTTATTTCTGCCCCCACCACCCGACGGAAGGCGCGCCTTCCTACCGGATTACCTGCGAGTGCCGCAAACCCTCGCCGGGCATGCTGCTGCGCGCGATGCGGGAATGGCCGGTTGCGCTAAAGGGCAGCTTCATGATCGGCGACCGCCAGACCGACCTGGAAGCCGCCACCGCCGCCGGCGTTCCGGGGCATCTGTTTTCCGGCGGCAATCTGCTGCCGTTCGTCCAGCGCATCGTCGACGGCGCTTAAGCGCCGCGCCGAGGGTCCTTTCGCGGGCCACGCATCAGCCGCTCCCATGCGCCGCGCCGTGTGCCCCCTCCAAGAATGAGCATGCGCACCGAAACGGACGCGAACCGCGCCAGAACCAGCGCGCTGACGACAGCCATGAAACTCGACGGGTAATAGGCCGTAAAGTTCTTGCGCAGAAAGCGCACCAGGGAGCGATGCTTGTAGGCTTCGACCCGGATCGGGCGGGATCGGCTGCAGACGCCTTGCGTATGTTCGACAACGGCGCCCGGCACGAAAAGAACCTTGAAACCCGCCGACTGGAACCGCATGCACCAGTCCAGATCCTCGAAATGGAGGAAATAGCCGCTGTCCAGATGGCCGACCGCGTCGATCGCCGCGCGCCGCACCAGCATGCAGGCGCCCGAGATGGCCGGCACTTCCGAGGGCCGGTCCGGCAGGATCGCGGCGTCGTAGGCATAGTCTCGAAAGCGCGGATGATCGGGCATCAACCGATGTAGGCCGAACGCGACGCAGAAAATCTGCCACGGGTTGGGAATATCCCGGCGGCATCCGCGCTGCTCGCTGCCGTCGGGATTGACGATCAACGGGCCCGTCATCCCGACATCCGGACGCTCCTGAATCATCCACCGGAGAAGCGCCAAGGAGCCAGCATGCATCCGGCAGTCGGGGTTGAGGAGGAGGACCGCACTCCCGCGGGACGCCGCGATGCCGGCATTGCAGGCGTGGGCAAAGCCGTAATTGGCGTCGAGCGCGATGATCTGGACTTTGCCAGCCGGTACGCGGGCCCGCAGGGATTGCAGACTGCCATCCGATGAGGCGTTGTCGACGACGATGATCTCGGTCGCGACTTCCGTTTGGGCCAGGATGCTTTCCACCGCCGCGGCGAGATAGTCGCCGGCGTTGAAATTGACGATCACGACCGAGACGAGATCGTCCGTGCCGGCCGAAACGTCTTCGGCGGGCGCGATGCGGGAGGGCGTGTTCACACCCGAGCCCGTCCCGTTATGAACCGCCGACATAGACATATTGCTTCAGCAGCCCCGGCCACCGCTCCTCCCAACAGCAATCGTGATCCACGCCCGGAACCTCGATGATATTGATCCGGCCGGGATCTGAAAATCGGCTGCGGTAGGACTGGGCGACTTTCGGCGGCACGCTGGTGTCATCCTTGCCGACAAAATGGATCTGCGGGATCCGGCT
>CAYZFH010000325.1:2964-3341 GCA_964477375.1 uncultured Rhizobiaceae bacterium
GATGCCGAAAGCGGCGAAACCTTGAGGATCGACGTCCAGGCGGCATGGTCGAGATTGCCGGCGACCGTCACGAGCTGGACCACATCGGTCCGCCGCGCCGCGATGAGGGCCGCCACCGCGCCGCCGCCGGAATAGCCGAATATCCGCAAGCGCTTGGCGCCAGTGGCCCGCACCGTCTGGTCGATCGCCGCATTCATGGCGGCAATCACCTCTTCCGCATAACGCGCGCCGGACCAGTATTTCGGATTGCAGCGCGCGAGGTCGGCATCCGACTGGTATTGGCACGGCCGGGCTAGGTAAAGCCGGTTGGCGGAGGGATCCTGCACCGCCAGATCCAGCGCGATGGGAATGCGGGGAGTCGGGTCCGGCGAAAGCTG
>CAYZFH010000326.1:0-3340 GCA_964477375.1 uncultured Rhizobiaceae bacterium
TCCGAATTGATCGCCAGGTTCTTCGGGTTGTTCGGATCGGGCACCCATTCCTTCTTGATGGCGGGCGAGACCAGCTCCATGCCCTTCTTGGTGACGGGCGGATAGGCGATCTTTTCGCAGAGCGCGGCCTGTCGCTCCGGCTTCATCATGGAGGAGATGAGCTTCATGGCGTCGCCCGGGTTCTTCGCACCCTTGGGCACGGTGAAGTTGTTGAAGAAGATCATCAACTGCTCGGAGGAATAGCCGAGCGGGATGCCCTGCTGGTTCGCGCCGAACACGCGGCCGTTGAAGGTGTAGGTGAAATCCAGCTCGTTTTGCTGGATCAACTGCACCGATTGCGGCGCCGTCTCGATCCACTTGCGGATATGCGGCTTGATCTCGTCCAGCATCTTGAACGCCTTGTCCACGTCGATGGGATAGACGTTCTTGGGGTCGGTGCCGGACGCCAGGATGGCCAGCTCCAGCGTGTCGTTCGGGCGCGAACGCAAACCGCGGCGGCCCGGAAACTTCTTCACGTCCCAGAACTCGGCCCAGGTGCTCGGATGCTTGCCGTCCGGATGGCGCGTCTTGTCGTAGCCGATGCCGCCCGTATAGGTGAACACGGAGACGGAGGTGGGCTGCTTGGCCTGCGGATAGATCAGGTCGCCCATCTGCACGACCGAGTAGTCGATGGGCTGCAGCAACCCTTCGGTCGTCGCCGTGATGGTTTCGGTGGGCAGCATCTCGACGATGTCCCACTCGGGGCTGCCGGCCGTGACCTGCGCCTTCAGCTTCGCCAGGTCGGCGGGGGCGGTCGTCACGACCTCGACGCCGGTCTCCTTGGTGAAGGGCTTGAAGAACACCTCGTCCAGCGCTTCGCCGTACGAACCGCCGTAGGTGGCGAAGAACAGCTTGCCCGCCGCGCGCGCCTGGCCCGCGGTCAGGATCAAGGGGCCGCTGACCGACGTGGCCGCGGCGATGCCGGCGCTCGTGGACAATACCTTACGACGCGAGACGCCCGCGGGACGTCCGTCCGACTTCTTCATCACCCTCTCCCATTCCCTATTGTGTCCGGCGGTGGCCGGATCAGGCGAAAACTCTATACCGCCCCGCGCGGGCGCGACAACGCACATGCCTCATGCTAGCGTCCCGGCACCGGAACGAAGGAGAAGCCCATGCCCGCCTATTGGATCGGACGCGTCAACGTCACCAACCCCGACGGCTATGCGAAATACGCGGCGCTGGCGGGTCCCGCCATCCAGAAACACGGCGGCAAGTTCCTGGCGCGCGGCGGCAAGACCGAGACGCTGGAAGGCACGAGCTATGCACGCAATGTGCTGGTCGAGTTCGAGAGCCTGGAAAAGGCCGTGGCCTGCTACAACTCGCCCGAATACGGCGAGGCGTTGAAGCACGCGAAGCCGTCGGCCACGCGCGACATCATCGTCGTCGAAGGCGTCTAGACCCAAGGCCATGGCGCTCCTGCGCCTGATCGGCTGGGTCCTGCTGTTCGGCGCGCTCGTCGCGCTGGGCGGCGATATCCTTCGCTCGATCCGCGCGGGCGTGATCGACACCCAGCCGATCGGCGCCATGTGGTACGCGGTATCGGCCGGAAGCCTGATGCGTGCGCAAGCCTGGGTGTCGGCCTTTATCGACCCGGCCGTCTGGAGCCGCGGCATCTTTCCGCTGCTGACCATGCCGGCTTGGCTGCCGGCGGGATTTTTCGGAATCGTGTTTCTGCTGGTGACGCGGCGCCGCGCGCGCCACCACTGAGCTAGTCGTCGAGCTTGAGCGCCTCAAGGAAGGCGGTCTGCGGGATCTCGACCTTGCCGAACTGGCGCATCTTCTTTTTGCCCTCTTTCTGCTTATCGAGGAGCTTGCGCTTGCGGCTGATGTCGCCGCCGTAACACTTGGCGGTCACGTCCTTGCGCATCGCGCTGACGGTCTCGCGCGCGACGACGCGGCCACCGATGGCGGCCTGGATGGCGATCTTGAAAAGCTGGCGCGGGATCAGATCCTTCAGCCGCTCACACAGTTGGCGCCCGCGGCTTTCGGCGCGCGCGCGCGTGACGATCATGGCCAGCGCGTCGACCGGATCGCTGTTAACCAGGATCGACAGCTTGACCAGGTCGGCCTCGCGATAGCCGTCCATGTGATAGTCGAAGCTGGCATAGCCGCGGCTGACCGATTTCAGCCGGTCGTGAAAATCGTAAACCACTTCGTTGAGCGGCAGGCGGTAGACGGCCATGGCGCGGTCGCCGGCGAAGGTCAGGTCGACCTGTTCGCCGCGCCGGTCGGTGCAGAGCGCCAGCACGCCGCCGAGATGCGCCGACGGCACGAAGATGGTGGCCTTGATCCACGGCTCTTCCATCGAGGCGATCTTGACCACGTCCGGCATGTCGGCGGGATTGTGCAGCTCCAGCGTCTCGCCGTTGGTCATGTGCATCTTGTAGATGACCGACGGCGCCGTCGTGATCAGCTCCAGGTTGAACTCGCGGCTCAGCCGCTCCTGGATGATTTCGAGATGGAGCAGGCCGAGGAAACCGCAGCGGTAGCCGAAGCCCAACGCCGCCGAGGTCTCGGCCTCGTACACGAAGCTCGAATCGTTGAGCGACAGTTTCTCCAGGCTTTCGCGCAGCCGCTCGAAATCGGCGGCGTCGACCGGGAACAGGCCGCAGAAGACGACCGGCAACGAAGGGCGGAAGCCGGGCAACGGCTCGGCCGCCGGACGCTTGTCTTCGGTCAGCGTGTCGCCGACCTTGCAATCGGCCACGTGCTTGATGGATGCGTTGACGAAGCCGACCTCGCCCGGACCCAAACGGTCGGTCGGAATGGCCTTGGGCGTGAAATAGCCGACGCGCTCGATCTCGTGCACGGCACCGGTGGACATCATGCGGACGCGCAGGCCTTTCTTCAGCACGCCGTCCTTCACGCGCACGAGCGCGACGACGCCGAGATAGGGGTCGTACCAGCTATCGATCAGAAGCGCCTTGAGCGGCGCCTTCTCGTCGCCCTGGGGCGGCGGCAGGCGCGTGACCAGCGCTTCCAGCACGGCCTCGATGCCCATGCCGGTCTTGGCCGAGATGGGCAGCGCCTGGGAGGCGTCGATGCCGACGACGTCCTCGATCTCCTGCTTGATGCGGTCGGGATCCGCCGCGGGCAGGTCGATCTTGTTGAGGACGGGAATGAGTTCGAGGTTCGAATCGATGGCGAGATACGCATTCGCCAAGGTCTGCGCCTCGACGCCCTGGCTCGCGTCGACGACCAGGAGTGCGCCTTCGCAGGCCGCGAGCGAGCGGCTGACCTCGTACGAGAAATCGACGTGGCCGGGCGTGTCCATCAGGTTGATCTGATAGTGGTCGCC